>NZ_CP104302.1:2454720-2761560 GCF_025215495.1 Mycolicibacterium brumae
GCCGACCTGGGCGAGGTGCGCACGGTGGCCGTGCACCCGAACGTCAAGGGCCACGGCGTCGGGCACGCGATCGTCGGCAAACTGCTCGAGGTCGCCCGCGCGCTGGAGCTCCGGCGGCTGTTCGTGCTCACCTTCGAAACCGAGTTCTTCGCCCGGCACGGGTTCGCCGAGATCGAGGGCACGCCGGTGACCGCCGAGGTGTACGAGGAGATGTGCCGGTCCTACGACATCGGTGTTGCCGAGTTCCTGGACCTGAGCTACGTCAAGCCCAATATCCTCGGCAACACCCGCATGCTGCTCGTGCTCTAGCGGTGTTCGCTTGGTCGCCTAACCACCGCCCTGAATAAGCGCCAGGGTGCCCGGCAGCTCGTCGGGCTTGACCAGCACCTCGCGCGCCTTGGAACCCTCCGACGGCCCGACGATCCCGCGGGTCTCCATCAGGTCCATCAACCGGCCGGCCTTGGCGAAACCCACCCGCAGCTTGCGCTGCAGCATCGAGGTGGATCCGAACTGCGAGGACACCACGAGTTCGACGGCCTGCAGCAGCACGTCCATATCGTCGCCGATGTCGCTGTCGATCTCGCGCTTCTCCACCGTCTTGGCGGTGACGCCCTCGATGAACTCGGGCTGCGCCTGCTGCTTGGTGAACGCGACAACGGCCTGGATCTCGGCGTCGCTGACGAACGCGCCCTGCACGCGGATCGGCTTGGGCGCCTCCGACGGCTGGAACAGCCCGTCGCCCTTGCCGGTCAGCTTCTCCGCGCCGACCTGGTCCAGGATGACCCGGGAGTTGGTCGCGTTGGTCACCCCGAACGCCATCCGGGACGGCACGTTGGCCTTGATCAGGCCGGTGACCACCGACACCACCGGCTGCTGGGTGGCCAGCACCAGGTGAATGCCGGCCGCGCGGGCCTTCTGGGTGATCCGGACGATGGCGTCCTCCACATCGCGGGGGGCCTGCATCATCAGGTCGGCGAGCTCGTCGACCACGCACAAGATGTACGGGTACGCCTTGTACACCCGTTCGCTGCCCAGCGGGGCGGTGATCTCGCCCGAGCGGACCTTGGCGTTGAAGTCGTCGATGTGGCGGACGCCGGAGGCGCTCATGTCCTGGTAGCGCTGCTCCATCTCCTCGACCAGCCAGGCCAGCGCGGCGGCGGCCTTCTTCGGGTCGGTGATCACCGGGGTGATCAGGTGCGGGATGCCCTGGTACGGCGGGAACTCCACCATCTTCGGGTCGATGAGGATCATCCGCACTTCCTCGGGGGTGGCGCGCTGCAACAGCGACACCAGCATCGAGTTGATGAAGCTGGACTTGCCCGAGCCGGTCGAGCCGGCCACCAGCAGGTGCGGCATCTTGGCCAGGTTGTAGCTGACGAAGTGGCCCTCGACGTCCTTGCCGATGCCGAACACCATCGGGTGGTGGTCCTTGCGGGTGGTCGGGGCGGCCAGCACCTCGCGCAGCCGCACCAGCTCCCGGTCGGCGTTGGGCACCTCGATGCCGACGGCGGACTTGCCCGGGATCGGGGCCAACAGCCGGATGTGCTCGTTGGCGACCGCGTAGGCGAGGTTGCGCTGCAGCTGGGTGAACCGCTCCACCCGAACACCCGGGCCGAGTTCGATCTCGTAGCGGGTCACCGTCGGACCACGCTGGTAGCCGACGACGGTGGCGTCGACCTTGAACTGGTCGAGCACCTCCGAAATCGAGGCGATGATGCGGTCACTGTCGCGGCCGACGCGCTTGGGCGGCTCGCCCTCGGTGAGCAGGTCCAGCGCAGGCAGCGTGTACGGGCCTTCGACCACCCGGTCGGTGACTGCCTCGGCGGCTTTGGGCGCGCGCTTGGTTTGCGGCCGCTTGCGGGTCCGCGGGGCGGGGGCGGGCTCCTCCAGCGGGTAGTTGTCCGCCGGGCTGCCGGCCGGCCAGGCCGGCGCGTTGTCGTAGCTGGACGGATCGTCGTAGTAGCCGTCGGAGAAGTCGTCGGCCGGGCGACGACGGGGCAGCTCGCGGGTCTTATTGTCCGGGCGGGCGTCGAAGTCGGCGTCGTCGTACGGGTAGGAGTCGTCGTACCCGTCGTACTCGCCGAATTCGGCCGTCTCGTCGTATTCGTCGTCGTAGTCGTCGTCCCGGTACGCGCCGCGGTCTAGCCGGGCGCTGAACATATCGGCCAGGGTGTGCGGGATATCGCGCAGCGAGGTGCCGCTGACCAGCAGCAATCCGAAGATCGCGGCGGCGAACAGCAGCGGCGCTGCCAGCCAGACGGTGACACCGTCGGACAGCGGGCCGCCGATCGCGAAGCCCGCGAAGCCGCCGGCGGCGCGGCGGGCGACCGGGTCGTTCGGCGAGCCCGACCACAGGTGCCACAGCCCGAGCACCGAGAGCACGACCATCGCGGCGCCGAGGATCAGCCGCGGCCGGGTCGCCGGGTCGGGTTCGGTGCGCATCAGGATGACGGCGATGACCGCCAGCGCGATCGGGGTCAGCATCACCGCTGCGCCCACGACGCTGCGCAGCGCGGTGTCGACGCCGCCGCTGACCGGCGGCAGGACATCGAACCAGCTGGACGCGGCGACCACGCCCGCGGCGACCACCAGCGCCAGCGCGACCCCGTCGCGGCCGGGGGCCGGGTCGCTGACCCGGGCGTGGCCGACAGAGCGGACGGTGGCGCCGAGGCCGCGGGCGAGCATCAGCCAGGTGGCGCGGGACGCGCGGCCGATGGCGGCGCCGGCCGACCCGACCGCCGAGCCCTGCGGGGCGGGCGGGGGGGTCCTGCGGGCGGGCGCCTTGCCGGGTCGCTTGGGCTGGCCTTTTCCGCTGGAGCTGGGCCGGGGTCGGGCCCCTGACCTGCTCGTTTTGCTTCCGGCTCGGGCCGCCGTCTTGCTTGCCATGCCACCGAGACTAGTCCCATTGACCTCATTGACACCATCCACCACAGGGGTCACAGCGCGCTCGAAACCCGTTCGTTATCCGGCTCGGGTCCCCACCCGGGCGCTTTGCGCCGATAGGGTGAGGCATCACACACCCCTGCCGGAAAGGTCCCCGTGCCCACCAACGCCGCCGCCCAGACGGCCTTCGGGCCGATGACGCTGGCCGCCGTGGAGCACCAGCTGCCGCCGCAGCACCGCCTCGTCGATGACGACCTGGCCGCGTCCTTCCTGCCCACCGGCCTGCGCGCCCTGGTCGCCGCCACCCGGATCGGCTGGATCCGCGACGGATTCCTACGGTCCACCGAACGCTCCGCGCCGGGTGTCTGGGCCAGCATCGCCTGCCGGAAACGGCTGATCGACGACCGGGTTTCGGACCCCACCAACGACTTCGACGCGCTGGTGGTGCTGGGCGCCGGCTTCGACACCCGCGCCTACCGGGTCGCCCGGCATTCCGCGCTGCCGGTGTTCGAACTCGACCAGCAGGTCAATATCGACCGCAAGGCCGACGTGGTGCGCCGGGTGCTCGGCGGCCAACCCGAATCGGTGCGGCTGCTGGCCGTGGACCTGGAGCAGGACGACGTCTGGGCGGCGCTGACCGCGGGCGGATTCGATCCGCGGGCCCGCACGCTGTTCATCGCCGAAGGGCTGACCCAGTACCTGTCCCCCGCCGCGGTGACCACGATGCTCACCCGGCTGGCGCAGGCCGCGCCGGGCAGCCAACTGATCTTCAGCTACGTGCGCGCCGATTTCATCGACGGGACCAACCGCTACGGCGCGGACGGCGTGTACCGGCGATTTCGGGAGAAGGCGCAGGTTTGGCAGACCGGATTCGCGCCCGAGCGGCTCGGGGAGATCCTCGAGGACCTCGGCTGGCGACTCTCCGAGCAGGCCGGGCCGTCGTACTACCGGGACACCTACATCCGCCCGACCGGCCGGGAACTGACCGCCAGCCCCATCGAGTGGACCGCCGTCGCGCAGTTAAATCTCTAGCACCGTCGGCACGATCATCGGCTGGCGGCGGTAGGTCTCCCCCACCCATTTGCCGACCGCGCGCCGGATGCCCTGCGCGATGCGGGCGGTGTCGGTGACATTGTCGGCGGACAGTTTGGCCAGCTCGGCCTCCACCTTGCGCGCGGCGGGCTCCAGTGCCTTCGGGTCCTCGGAGAAGCCGCGGGAGTGCAGGTGCGGCGGCGCGGCGGGTTTGCCGGTGCCGCGGTGCACCGCGACGGTGACCGCGATGAATCCGGAGCTGAGGATCAGCCGCTCACCCAGGGTGGCGTCGCCGACATCGCCGGTGATCAGGCCGTCGACGAACATCTTGCCGACCGGGACGGCGCCGGAGATGGACGCCACCCCGCCGACCAGGTCGACGCTCACCCCGTTCGGGGCGATGACGATGTTCTCCTCGGGCACCCCGGAGCTGACGGCCAGTTTGGCGTTCGCGCGCAGGTGCCGCCAGGTGCCGTGCACCGGCATCACATTGCGCGGCCGGACCCCGTTGTAGAGGAACAGCAGTTCCCCGGAGTAGGCGTGGCCGGAGACGTGCACCCGGGCCTGGGCGTTGGTGACCACCCGGGCGCCGATCTGGGCCAGCGCGTCGATGACGCCGTAGACGGCCTCCTCGTTGCCCGGGATCAGCGAACTGGACAGGATGATCAAATCGCCGGCGGTCAGGGTGATGCTGCGGTGCTCACCGCGCGACATCCGGCTCAACGCGGCCATCGGCTCGCCCTGGGTGCCGGTGGTCACCAGCACCACCTTCTCGGCGGGCAGCATCTCGGCCGCGCCGATGTCGAGCACGTCCTCATCGGAGATGTTCAGGAAGCCGAGCTCGCGGGCGATGGCCATATTGCGGACCATCGAGCGCCCGACGAAGGACACCTTGCGGCCCAGCGCCACGGAAGCGTCGATTATCTGCTGCACCCGGTCCACATTGGAGGCGAAACACGCCACGATGACCCGGCCCTGCGCGCCGCGGATCAGCCGGTGCAGTGTCGGGCCGATCTCGCTTTCGGAGGGGCCGACGCCCGGGATCTCGGCGTTGGTGGAGTCGCACAGGAACAGGTCCACCCCGGCGTCGCCGAGCCGGGACATGCCGGGCAGGTCGGTGGGACGGCGGTCCAGCGGCAACTGGTCGAGCTTGATGTCGCCGGTGTGCAGCACCGTGCCCGCGCCGGTGTGCACGGCGATGGCCAGCGCGTCCGGGATGGAGTGGTTGACCGCGAAGTATTCGCATTCGAACACCCCGTGGGTGCTGCGTTGCCCCTCGGCGACCTGGACGAACACCGGCTTGATCCGGTGTTCGCGGCATTTGGCGGAGACCAGCGCGAGGGTGAACTTGGAGCCCACCACCGGGATGTCGGGCCGCAGTTTCAGCAGGAACGGGATGGCGCCGATGTGGTCCTCGTGCGCGTGGGTCAGCACCAGCGCCTCGACGTCGTCGAGCCGGTCTTCGATGTGCCGCAGGTCCGGCAGGATCAGGTCCACGCCCGGCTCGTCGTGGGTGGGGAACAGCACCCCGCAGTCGATGATGAGCAATCGGCCCAGGTGCTCGAAAACGGTCATATTCCGGCCGATTTCGCTGATCCCACCCAGCGCGGTGACGCGCAGGCCACCGTCGGCGAGCGGCCCGGGCGGCGTCAGATCGTTGTGCATGTGCCCTACCGCAGCACGCCCGCGGCGCGCAGGTCGTCGGCCAGTTCGGTGATCTGGGCGTCGGTGGCGGGCATCTGCGGCAGCCGCGGCTCGCCGGCGTCGACGCCGAGCAGCCGCAGCGCGGCCTTGGACATGGTCACCCCGCCGAGCCGGTTCTGCGCCTCGGCCAGCGGGCCGAGCGACACGTGGATCTTGCGGGCGGTCGCCAGGTCGCCGGCGCGGAACGCGGCCAGCATGTCGCGCAGCGGACCGGCGGCGGCGTGACCCCAGACGCTGATGAACCCGGTGGCGCCCATCGCCAGCCAGGGCAGGTTCAGCGAATCGTCACCGGAGTAGTAGGCCAGGCCGGTCTCGGCCATCACCATCGCGCCGCCGTGCAGGTCGCCCTTGGCGTCCTTGATCGCGACGATATTGGGGTGAAACGCCAGTTCCCGGATGGTGTCCCAGGCGATCGGGATGCCCGAGCGCGGCGGAATGTCGTAGAGCACATTGGGCAGCGCGGTGGCGTCAGCGACGGCGGAGAAGTGCGCCACCAGCCCGGCCTGCGGCGGCCGGGAGTAGTACGGCGTGACCACCAGCAGGGCGTGCGCGCCGGCGTCGGCGCTGGCTTTGGCCAGCCGCACGCTGTGCGCGGTGTCGTAGCTGCCGGCCCCGGCGATGACCACGGCGCGGTCGCCGACGGTCTCCAGCACCGCGCTGAGCAGGGCGATCTTCTCGTCGTCGGTGGTGGTCGGCGATTCGCCGGTGGTGCCGGAGACCACCAGGCCGTCGCAGCCGGAGTCCACCAGGTGCGTGGCCACCTTCTTGGCGCCGTCCAGATCAAGGGAGCCGTCCGGGGCAAACGGCGTCACCATGGCGGTCAGCACAGTCCCCAACTGCGCGCCGTCGGCTTCTGATCCAGTGGTGCTCACGCGCTAAGGGTACCCAAGAGAGTTCACGCCTCTGTCGCCAGCGGACTGGTCGCGACCTCGGTTCCGTCGGCCAGCGCGGTGATCTCGAAGTCACCGAACACCGCCGGGGCGAGTGCGGCGAGTTCTCGCAGGCAGGCGATGGCCAGCCGGCGCATCTCCAGGTCGGCGTGCTCGCTGGCGCGCATGGCGATGAAATGCCGCCAGGCGCGGTAGTTGCCGGTGGCCACGACCCGGGTTTCGGTGCCGTAGGGCAGCACAGCTCGGGCGGCCTGACGGGCCTGTTTGCGGCGCAGCTTCGCCTGCGGGTCGCCGGCCAGTTTCTCCTCCAACCGGGCCAGCAGCGCGTCGTAGACCGCCCGGCTGTCGTCGGCGGCGGCCAGGAACAGCCCCTCCAGCTCGGGGTCGGCGGCGATCGCCGCGGGCACCACAACGCGCGAATCCCCGTCGGGCTGGTAGCGCTGGGACAACTCGGAGAAGGACAGGTGACGGTGCCGGACCAGTTCGTGGCCACACGACCGGGACAGTCCGGTGATGTAGAGGGTGGCGCTGGCGTGTTCCAGGGCGGCCAGGTGCCCGACGTCGATCAGGTGGCGCAGGTAGTCGGCGTTTCCGGCGGTGCGTGGATTGGCCTTGTCCCAGGCTTCGTAGCAGGCCCGGCCGGCGAACTCGATCAGCGCCTGACCGCCATCGGCGTCGGTGCTCCACGGCGCCTGCGACGGCGCGGTGAACTCGGTTTTGGCGATCAGCTGCACGCGCAGCGGCGCGGGTTCGGCCACGCGGGCAGCTTACTCAGAGCGCGCTGCGCAGCGCCGGGGCCAGGTCTCCGCGGTCGCCGACGCGGATCCCGTCCAGCCCCAGCCAGCCGGCCATCGTCTGCAACTCCCCGGCCAGCGCCGTCGCGACGCGCGCGCGGTCGCGGCCGTCCTCGGTGAAGGCGCCGGGGACGCTCAAGACCCCGGCCGCGCGGTCGGCCTTCAGGTCGACGCGGGCGACCAGCTCGCCGTCGAGCAGCAGCGGCCACACGTAGTAGCCGTGCACTCGTTTGTGCGCCGGGGTGTAGATCTCGATGCGGTAGTGGAAACCGAACAGCCGCTGCAGCCGCGGCCTGAAGAAGATCAGCGGGTCGAACGGGCACAGCAGCGCGGTTCCCCGGTCGGTGCGCGGAACCGGCTGCCCGACGCGCAGGTACGCCGGGGCGCCGTCGATGCGGACGGGTTCGAGTTCGCCGTCGCGCACCAGGTCGGTGAGCGCGGGCGCGACTTGCGCGGCCGAGAGCCGGAAGTAATCGCGGATGTCGGCGGCGGTGCCCACCCCGAGCGCGGTGGCCGCGCGCCGGGTCAGCTCGCGGACGGCTTCGTCGTCGTCGAGGTGGGTGTCGAGGACCTCGGCGGGCAGCACATTCTCGGCCAGGTCGTAGTGCCGGGCGAACCCGATCCGGGTGGCGGTGGCCAGCGCCCCTGCCGACCACAGCGCCTCGGCCACCCACTTGGTGTCGCTGCGGTCCCACCACGGACCCTTCGCGCCGCGCTGATCGGCCTGAAGGTGCGCTTCGATCTGGCCGGCGGTGGCCGGCCCGATCTCGGCGACGGCGCTCAGGATGTCCTCGGCGAGTTGCCGATTGCGGGCGACGATCTCCTTGCCCCAGCGTCCGTCGGCGTAGTCGCGCATCCGCCAGCGCAGCAGCGGCCAATCGGTGACCGACATCAGCGCCGCCTCGTGGGCCCAGTACTCGACCAGCAGTCGCGGCGAGCGCGCGGTGTCGGTCCAGGCGGCGGTGTCCAGCAGTCCGCGGTCATACGGGCCGAGCCGACTGAACACCGGCGCGTAATGCGCGCGGACCGCGACCGACACCGAATCCAGCTGCAGCACCTGGATTCTGGAGATCAGCCGACGCAGGTGTGCGCGGGTGACCGGGCCCCGCGGACCAGGCTGGTGGAAGCCCTGCGCGGACAACGCGACCCGTCGGGCCGCGGGCAGAGAGAGATTGGCCGTCACCGCCGGTAGCTCAGGAACCGGTGCCGCAGGCCTGCGGCGCTGCAGCGCCAGTCCCCCGCGACGCAAGTCCAGGATTCGTCGAGGCGCGGGGCCAGCGCGTCGCCGGCGCGGGCCGGCAGGTCGAGGTCGACCTCGGTGACCTCGCACCGGGTCGCCAGTGGCAGCGCGAGCCGGTAGATCTCGGCGCCGCCCATCACCCAGGCGTCGTCGTCGAGCGCATCAGCGAGGGAGGTCAGCACCTCCGCGCCGTCGGCGCGATAGTCGGGCGCCCGGGTGAGCACCACATTGCGCCGGCCGGGCAGCGGGCGCACCGAGGCGGGCAGCGACTCCCAGGTCCGCCGGCCCATCACCACGGTGTGCCCGACGGTGAGCTCCTTGAAGTGGGCCAGGTCCTCCGGCAGCCGCCATGGGATGTCGCCGTCGCGGCCGATCACCCCGGACGGGACGGCCTGGGCCCAGATCAGGCTGAGCACGCTAGACCGCCACCGGGGCCTTGATCGCCGGGTGTGGCTGGTAGTCGCGGATCTCGACGTCGTCGTAGACGTAGTCGAAGATCGAGTCGCGTGGGGCGAGCACCAGCTGCGGGTAGGGCCGCGGCGCCCGGGACAGCTGCTCGGTGACCTGCTCGACGTGGTTGTCGTAGATATGGCAGTCCCCACCGGTCCAGATGAACTCCCCCACTTCCAGGCCCGCCTGCGCGGCCATCATGTGGGTGAGCAGCGCGTAGCTGGCGATATTGAACGGCACGCCCAGGAACAGGTCCGCGCTGCGCTGGTAGAGCTGGCAGCTGAGTTTGCCGTCGGCGACGTAGAACTGGAAGAAGGCGTGGCACGGCGGCAGCGCCATCTGCGGAATCTCCCCGACGTTCCACGCCGAGACGATGTTGCGGCGCGAATCCGGGTCGGCGCGCAGCAGGTCCAGCGCGGCGCTGATCTGGTCGATGTGCTGCCCCGACGGGGTCGGCCAGGACCGCCACTGCACCCCGTAGACCGGGCCCAGGTCGCCGTTCGGCGCGGCCCATTCGTCCCAGATCGTGACGCCGTGCTCCTGCAGCCACCGCACGTTGGAGTCCCCGCGCAGGAACCACAGCAGCTCGTAGACGACCGATTTGGTGTGCACTTTCTTGGTGGTGATCAGCGGAAATCCGGCCTGCAGGTCGTAGCGCAGCTGGTGCCCGAAGATGCTGCGAGTGCCGGTTCCGGTGCGGTCTGCCTTGGGGGTTCCCTCGGCGAGCACCAGGCGCAGCAGGTCCTCGTACGGCGTGGCGATGGGCGCGGGCGCTGACACGGGCTCAGCTTACGTCGGGCCACCGACAGCAGGGCGTTGACGGACCCGGGTGCGAACCGGCGACCCCGGATAGGCCACCATTACAGCGTGTACGACCAGGCATTCACCTCCGATTCCACCGATGTCGGCAGCCGGCTCGACCCGGTTCTGGCCCGCAGCTGGCTGCTGGTCAACGCCATCCACTTCGACCGGTTCGAGACCGCGCACCGGTCCCGCGCCGACGTCGTCGTACTCGACATCGAGGACGCGGTGGCGCCCAAAGACAAGGCGGCCGCCCGCGAAAACGTGCTGAACTGGCTGGCCGACGGGCACGACGACTGGGTGCGAATCAACGGCTTCGGCACCCAGTGGTGGGCCGGCGACTGCCAGATGCTGGCTGGCACGTCGGTCGGTGGCGTGATGCTGGCAATGGTCGAGTCCGTCGACCACGTCACCGAGACCGCGCGGATGCTGCCCGGGGTGCCCATCGTGGCGCTGGTGGAGACCGCGCGGGGACTGGAGCGCATCACCGAGATCGCGACCACCAAGGGGTGCTTCCGGCTGGCGTTCGGGATCGGCGACTTCCGCCGCGACACCGGTTTCGGCGACAATCCGGCCACCCTGGCCTACGCCCGGTCCCGGTTCACCATCGCCGCCCGGGCCGCTCACCTGCCCAGCGCCATCGACGGGCCGACGGTCAGCTCCAATCCGCTGAAACTGTCCGAGGCGACCGCGGTGTCCGCCGAGTTCGGGATGACCGGCAAGATCTGCCTGAGCCCCGATCAGTGCCCGCCGGTGAACGCCGGGCTGTCCCCGTCGGTCGACGAGATCGGCTGGGCCAAGGAGTTCTTCGCCGAGTTCGAGCGCGACGGTGGGCAGATCCGGGACGGCTCGGACCTGCCGCGCATCGCCCGGGCCACCAAGATCCTGGATTTGGCGCGGGCCTACGGGATCGACGACGACGCGTTCGGTTACGACGAGCGCGGGCACCGGCCGGCGCCGTCGGACACCTACCACTTCTAAGCGACTAGACCTGCCGGTCCCGGCCGGCCAACGTCCCCGCGCCGACCTGGACCAGATACACCGCGAGCACCATCAGCCACGGCACGGTCCAGCTGCCGGTGACCTCGTGCAGCACACCGAACATCAACGGTCCCAGACCGGCGAACAGGTAGCCGATGCCCTGGGCCATGCCGGACAGCGACGCGGTGGTTTCGGCGTCGCGGGCCCGCAGCGCGATGACCGCCAGTGCCATCGAGAAGGCGCTCAGCCCGAACCCGACCAGCAGGCTCCACAGCACCGGCGCGGCCGCGGGCGCGACCAGCAGCCCGACGATGCCGGCGATGCCGGTCACGCCCATCGCGATGATCCACCCGCTCTGACTGCGCCGTTGAGCGGCCAGCGGGATGATGAACAGGCTGACCGGGACAGCGAGCACCGAGATCAGTCCGAGCAGCAGCCCGGCGGACCGCTGGCTGATCCCGTTGTCGATGAACACCTCCGGCAGCCACCCGAAGATCACGTAGGCCAGGAACGACTGGCAGCCGAAGAAGACCGTCACCGTCCAGGCCAGCGGGTTGCGCAACAGCCCCCGCACCCCGGATCCGCGGGCGGTCTCGGCGGGCCGGATGTCTTCGATGCGGTTGGCGCCGAGCACCCAGAACAGCCAGGCCAGCGCGGCGAGCACCGCCCAGGACGCCAGCGCCGGCCGCCAGCCGCCGAGCGCGTCCGCCAGGAACGGCGTCCCGGCCGACCCGAGCGCGCCGCCGCCCTGCAGCGCCGCCGAATAGACCCCCGTCATCACCCCGATCCGGGTCGGGAACGAGCCCTTGATGACGACCGGGATCAGCACGTTGGCCAGCGCGATGCCGGCGCAGGCCGCCAGGGTGCCGGCCAGCACCACCCCCGGGCCGCCGAGCACCCGGACCGCCGCGCCGACGGTGAGCACCGCCAGGGCGACGGCGATGGTGCGACCCAGGCCCAGCCGTCGGGCCAGCCACGGCGCCGCCAGCCCGGCGCCGGAGAAGCACAGCACCGGCAGCATGGTGAGCACGCCGGCCCAGACCGCCGAGGTCCCTAGGTCGGCGCGGATGTCGCCGAGCACCGGCCCGACACTGTTGACCACCGGGCGCATGTTCAGCGCGGCCAGCACGACGGCGGTGACCAGCAACCCGCCGCCGGCGGCCATCGCCGCGGGCGGCAGTTCTATCGCGCCGTCGAGCTCACATTCGCGGTCGCGCTCGCGTTGGTGTCGGGGGTCCACCCGGCCATGGTGTCACCCGTGTCTGGGGCGCAGGCAATCGGATTTCAGTCGTCACGACTGTGGTCGTGACGATCGAGCCAGGACCGGCGCAAGGCCCGGGCGGCGGAGAACCCGGACAGCGCCGCCAGCAGAATCAGCGCCACGAACAGCGGTAGCCAGCGGACACGGTCGTGGTCGACGTGCCACCAGACCACGGCGAACGCGAGGGTGCACAGGAACATCAGCACGTCGCGCAGGTTGCCTTGATACGACAGCGCGAAATCCCGCAGATCGCGGGCCCGGTCCACCCCGGCGACCAGATCGTCGATCCGCATGTCGATGCTGTTCTGCAGGGCGGCGCGACGCTCGGTCTGCTCGGGTGGCAGCCGCTCCAGCAGGTCCATGTCGGCCTTGATGGCCGCCCGCACGTCGGGGCCGCCCTTGACGTTCCCGGCGAACAGGGCCAGCAGAATGCCGCCGAGGATCGGCGCGGTTCCCATCGCCAGGTCGGCAAAAGCGGCCATGTCGCTCTCCTGGTGTCGGTGGGTCGTCGCTGCGCACACTACCCGGACCGGGCCGGGGACACGCGTTCCGCTGATAGCCTGTCGGCCGTGAAACAGGGAGGGCAGCGGGTTTCGAGGGCCGGTTCCGTACCGGTTTCGCCGTCGGCGTCGCGGCCGCGCATGTCCGAGATCCTGCGGCACGACGTGCCCGCGTCGCTGGTGGTGTTCCTGGTCGCGCTGCCGCTGTCGCTGGGCATCGCCTACGCCTGCGGCGCGCCGCTGATGGCCGGACTGATCGCCGCCATCGTCGGCGGTGTGGTGGCCGGGGTGCTCGGCGGCGCGCCGATGCAGGTCACCGGGCCGGCCGCCGGCCTGGTCGTGGTGGTGGCCGGCCTGATCGACCAATTCGGCTGGGCGATGACGTGCGTGATCACCATCGGCGCCGGGGTGCTGCAGATCGTGTTCGGGCTGACCCGCGTCGCCCGTGGCGCGCTGGCGGTGGCGCCCGTGGTGGTGCACGCGATGCTGGCCGGAATCGGTGTCACCATCGCGTTGCAACAACTGCACGTGCTGCTGGGCGGCTCGCCGAAGACGTCGGCGTGGCAGAACATCCGCACCCTGCCCGACGATATCTCGGCGCTGCGCTGGCCCGAGTTGGCGATCGGTGTGCTGGTGATCGCCGTGTTGCTGCTGTGGCCGAAGCTGCCACCGCGGCTGCGGGTGATCCCCGGCCCGATGGTCGCGATCGTCGCCGCGACCGTCGCGGCGCTGGCGCTGCACCTGTCGGTGCAGCGGGTCAGCCTGTCCGGCAGTCTGCTCGACGCCATCGGGTTGCCCGCGCTGCCCGCGACGGCCCCCGACGGGGCGCCGTGGCGCACGGAGTACGGGGCGATCGCGCTGGGGATGCTGACCGTCGCGTTGATCGCCAGCGTGGAGTCGCTGCTGTCCGCGGTGGGCGTCGACAAGCTGCACACCGGCCCGCGCACCGACCTCGACCGCGAGTTGATCGGCCAGGGTGGGGCGAATATGGTCTCCGGCGCCCTCGGTGGGCTCCCCGTCACCGGGGTGATCATCCGGGGTTCGGCGAACGTGGCGGCCGGGGCGATCACCCGCGGGTCGGCGATCCTGCACGGCGTGTGGATCCTGCTGTTCGCGGTCGTCGCGCCCGGACTGATCGAACTGGTCCCCACCGCGGCCCTGGCGGGCCTGCTGATCGTGATCGGCATGCAGCTGGTGAAACTCGCGCACATGCGGCTCGCCCGACGCACCGGCGATTTCGTGGTGTATCTGGCGACCATGCTCGGCGTGGTGTTTTTGAATCTGCTCGAGGGCGTCGCGATCGGGCTGGGCATCTCCATCGCTCTGCTGTTGTGGCGGGTGATGCGCGCGCAGATGCGGGTGCGCCCGGCCGGGGTCGGCGCTGCGGATTGGGAAGTGGAGCTCGACGGGACACTGAGCTTCCTGTCGCTGCCCCGGTTGTCCAAGCAACTCGCGGAGATCCCGCCGGATGCCCGGGTCACGCTGACTATGAACGCCGACTACATCGACCACGCGATCTCCGAGGCGATCGCCGACTTCAAGCGCGCGCACGAGGCCACCGGCGGGACGGTCATGGTGATCGAGTCCACGCACGCCAAGCTTCATCACGCGCATGCCGCGCCGCCGCAGCGCCACTTCATGTCCCGCGCATTGGGTTTCGCGCCGTGGCGGTCCTGGCTGCCGTGGGAGGGCTACGACGGCGGTTCGGTGCTCGACGGCATCGGCGAGTACAACCAGCGGGCGGCCGCTGCGCTGCATCCGCTGATCAGAGACCCATCGGCGATCAAAGACCCGGACGCGCTGTTCCTGACCTGCACCGATTCGCGGGTGATGCCGAACGTGATCACCGCGAGCGGCCCGGGTGACCTGTTCACGGTGCGCAATGTCGGCAACCTGGTTGCGGTTGACGACGAGTCACTTTCTGCGGCACTGGATTTCGCCGTGCGGACGTTGGGCGTGAGTTCTCTCGTGGTGTGTGGGCATTCGTCGTGCGGCGCGATGAACGAACTGCTCTCACTCTCCGAGGATTCCGGCACCCCGATGTCGCACTGGCTGGCGCACGGCCGCGACAGCCTCGACGCCTACCGCGGCGGGCACCCCGGGCAGCTCGACGCCGCGGCGCGAGGGTTCGCCGCGCCCGATCAACTCGGCGTGGTCAACGTGGCTGTGCAAGTGCGGCGATTGCGGAGTCATCCGCTGCTGGCCGAGTCTGTCGCCCAAGGGCGGATCGAGGTGCTCGGGGTGTACTTCGACGTCGCCACCGCGCACGTCTACGAGGTCGACGCCGACGGGATCACCGAGGACCGACTGCCCTCCCCCGCCCGCTCGCGCGCAGCAACCGAAGACCGTTGAGCCCCACCAGGATCGTGGAGCCTTCGTGGCCGGCCACCCCGAGTGGCAGCGGCAGGTGACCGAACAGGTCCCAGGCGACCAGCACCACGATGAAAGTCGCCGCGATCGCCAGGTTCGCGATCACCACCCGTCGAGCGCGGCGAGCCAACTCCACAACACCCGGCAGCGCGGCGAGGTCGTCGCGCACCAGGATCACGTCGGCTGTCTCCAGTGCCAGGTCCGAGCCACGCCGGCCCATGGCGACCCCGACGTGCGCAGCGGCCATCGCCGGGGCGTCGTTGACGCCGTCGCCGACCAGCAGCACCCGATCACCGTCGTCCTGCATTCGGCGCACCTCGGCGAGCTTCTGCTCGGGCAGCAATGCCGCCGACACCGACGAGATCCCGACATCAGAAGCCAATCGCGTCGCGGCGCTGTGGTTATCGCCGGTGAGCAGCACCGGCGAGGCGCCGGTCAGCGTTTCCAACTCGGCGATCACGGCGGCGGCTTCGGCGCGGGGCCGATCCGCCAGTCCCAGCACGCCGACGGCCACACCGTCGACCAGCACGACCACGACCGTCTGTCCAGCGCGTTCGAGTTCAACAGCCAGATCCGCCGCCACGACGTCGTCGGGTCCGAGTAACGCGGTGCTGCCGACGGACACCCGCTCAGCTCCGACCCGCACGGCCACACCACGCCCGGGAGTCGAAAGAAACTGGCCGACAGCCGGATTCACGTCGACGAGTCCTCGCATCCGGGCGGTGGAGACGATGGCGGCGGCCAATGGGTGTTCGGATCCACGTTCGGCGGCCGCGGCCAGCCCGAGCAGCTGATCATCGGTCATGCCGGAGAGCCCGCACACCGAAACCAGCACGGGCTCACCGGCGGTGAGCGTGCCGGTCTTGTCGAAGGCGACGCGGTCCACCTCGGCGAGCCGCTCCAGCACGACGGCGGATTTGATCAACACCCCGCGGCGGCCGGCGTTTGCGATGACCGCCAGCATGGGTGGCATGGTGGACAGCACCAACGCGCACGGCGAGGCGACGATCATGAAGGTCATCGCGCGCAGCAGCGCGGACTGCAGGTCCGCTCCGAACATCAGCGGGATTGCGAACAGGGCGAGGGTGGCGGCGACCATGCCCACCGAATAACGCCGCTCGACCTTCTCGACGAACAGTTGCAGGTTGGCTTTGCTTGCGCTGGCCTCCGCGACCAGGGCGGCGATCCGGGCGATGACACTGTCGGCGGCGGGACGGTCGACGCGAACCGTCAGGCTCCCGGATCCGTTCAGCGCGCCGGCGAACACCTCGTCGCCCGGGCACTTGTCCACCGGAACGGATTCGCCGGTGATGCTGGACTGGTCGACCGTGCTGACCCCGTCGATCACCACCCCGTCGCCCCCGATCCGTTCCCCCGGCCGGATCAGCAGAACATCCCCGGCGCCGAGTTCGGCGGTGGCGACGCGCTCTTCCTGGCCACGGGCCAGCCGCGTCGCGGTCGGCGGCGCGAGATCCAACAGGGCGCGCACCGAGTTCTCGGTCCGCATGGTGGCCAGCGCCTCCAACGCGCCGGAGCCCGCGAAGATGACGATCAGCAGTGCGCCGTCGAAGATCTGGCCGATGGAGGCCGCCCCGATCGCCGCGGCGACCATGAGCAGGTCGACGTCGAGGGCCCCGTTTCGCAGCGCGGCCAGCCCCTCGCGGCCGGGAATCCAGCCGCCGACCAGGTAGCAGACCAGGTACAGCGCCCAGTACAGCCAGGACGGCCCATCGGACAGTTGCGCAGCGCCGCCGAGGGCGAAGAATCCAATCGCGCCGATCGCGGCGCGCACCTCAGGTAGGGACCAGGCCGTCATGCGAGTCATTATATCTAGTTACTTGCGTATATTCGCAATTACGTTAGTAGTGTTGTGTTGTCGCAGTTCAGCAGCCCCGCAGCGCTATGCTCGATGACGTGCACGACTCGATTCCCGGTTTCTTCATGCCCAGCGACGACGACGTCGCCCGGGCGGCCGAGACGTTCCGGATGCTGGGCGATCCGACCCGGATCAAGGTGCTGTGGGCGCTGCTGCAGGGTGAGAATTCGGTGGCGTGCCTGGCCGAACTCGCCGAGGTGGCCCCGGCCGTGGTCAGCCAGCACCTCGCCAAGCTGAGGCTGGCCGGCCTGGTCAAGGGCCGCCGCGAGGGAACCTTCATCTACTACTCCGCGGCCGAGGACAGCGACGCGCTGCAGTTGCTCCGTCAGGCGCTCACCGGCGCCGCCGAGGCAGCGCAGAGATCGTGATCATCCGCCCCCTCTCCCCCGCCGACGAACCACGCTGGCGAATCCTGTTCGCCGGCTACCGCGAGTTCTATCGGCTACCCGAGTCCGACGAGGTGGTGGGCCGCGTTTGGGGCTGGCTCAGCGACCCAGGGCACGAGACCAACGGGCTGGTGGCTGAGATCGACGGCCGGGTCGTCGCGATCGCGCACTATCGGCGGTTCGCCCGCCCGTCGACCGGAACCGTCGGCCTCTGGCTCGACGATCTGTTCACCGATCCCGATGTTCGCGGCGCCGGCGCGGGCCGCGCTCTCATCGAGAATCTTCGCAGTATCGCTGCCGCAGAAGGGCTTTCGGTGCTCCGCTGGATCACCGCCGACGACAACCACCAGGCCCAGGCGCTCTACGACACCCTGGCCGCGCGGACCCACTGGGTGACCTACGACGCGACGCCCGGGGACTCAGTCCGACATCAGTGACGCGGCAACGGTCGCGCCGAGGTTCCAGCACGCCTCCAGGTCGTCCTTCGATGGCTTGCCCGACACGACGACCGTCTCCACGACCCGCTCCCAGCCGAGCCCGGCGGTGATCCCGTCGATCGCGCGCACCGCGCCCTCGACGCCCTCGTTGCCGTGCAGCCACACCCCGAACCGACGCCCCCGTCCCGAATCCAGCAGCGGGTAATACGAAAGGTCGAACGCATGCTTGACCGCCCCGGACAGGTAGCCGAGGTTCACCGGGGACCCGATCAGGTAGCCGTCGGCCTCCAGCATCTCGGTCGGCGAGACGGTCAGGGCCGGGCGGCGGATCACCTCGACCCCCTCGATCGCCGGGTCCGCGGCCCCGGACAGCACCGCTTCGAGCATCTCCTGGCAGTGCGGCGACGGGGTGTGGTGCACCACCAGCAGGGTTGTCATCCGGCGGCTTCCAGCTCGACCGCGCGGCGCATGGCGTCGCGTGCCCGGCTGCGATCACCGGCGTAGTCGTAGGCCCGCGCCACCCGGTACCAGCGGATCCAGTTGTCCGGGTCGGCGTCCAGTTCGGCGCGCACCGACTCGAACAGCTCGTCGGCGGCCTGCCGCTGGATCCGGCCGCTCGCGCGCCGCGGCAGTTCGCTGACGTCGAGGTCCATCCCGGCCTCGTCGGCCAGCCGGGCCAGCCGTTGGTGGGTCAGCCCGGCGCGCAGGGTGGCGACCAATGCCCACAATCCGATCAGCGGCAGCACCAGCACCGCGACACCCAGCCCCACCGCCGCCGGTCTGCCGTCGGCGACCATCGCGACGCCCATCCGGCCCAATGTCACGAAGTAGAAGACCAGCGCGACACAGAAGAAGCCGATGAGCAGTTGGGTGCGAAGGGATTTCACTTCAGATCGAGCAGTGGTTCGATGCCGATGGTCAGACCCGGTCGGGCGCCGACACCGCGCACGCCCAGCAGCACACCCGGCACGAACGAGGTGCGGTCCAGGCTGTCGTGCCGGATGGTCAGGGTTTCGCCCTGGGCGCCGAGCAGCACCTCCTGGTGCGCGACGAGCCCGCGAACACGCACCGAATGCACCGGGACGCCGTCCACGTCGGCGCCGCGGGCGCCGTCAAGCCCGGTGCTGGTGGCGTCCGGGTTGGGCGGCAGGCCCTGACGCGCGGCGGCGATCAACTGGGCGGTGCGGGTGGCGGTGCCCGACGGGGCGTCGGCCTTCTGCGGGTGATGCAGTTCGATGACCTCGACGGACTCGAAGTAGGGGGCGGCCTGGGCGGCGAAGTGCATGCAGAGCACCGCGCCGATGGCGAAGTTCGGCGCGATCAGCACGCCGACGTCGGGCCGGTCGGCCAGCCAGCCGCGAACGGTTTCCAGACGCTCGGCGGTGAACCCGGTGGTGCCGACGACGGCGTGAATCCCGTTGTCGATCAAGAACTTCAGGTTGTCCATCACCACGTCGGGGTGGGTGAAGTCAATCGCGACCTCGGTTCCGCCGTCGGTCAACTGAGTCAGCGGGTCACCGGCGTCGACCGCAGCCGACAGCTCCAGGTCCGAGGCGGCCCGCACCGCCTCGACCATCGTCGTGCCGACCTTGCCCCGGGAACCCAACACCGCTACGCGCATGCCGTCGACCTTATATGTCTTTAGATGTCCAGCACGATCCGCTCGCCGCGGCTGCGCGAGACGCAGACCAGCATCTCGTCGTCGGCCTCGGCGGTGCGGCCGTGCCGCTCCACCTCGCCGGCGAGCACGCCGACCTTGCAGGTGCCGCAGAAGCCCTGCTGACATGAGTACGGGGTGGTCGGGTCCTCGTCGAGCATGACCGCGAGCGCGGAGCGGTCCGCCGGCACCGACAGCACCTTGCCGGAGCGCGCCAACTCCAATTCGAAGGGCGCCCCGTCGATGATGGGCGCTGCGGAGAACCGTTCGTAGTGCAGCGGGGCGTCGGCGTGCGCGTCGCGCGATGCGCACCGATTCGAGCATCGGCGTGGGCCCGCAGACGTACACCGCCGTGCGCGGCCCGGCGCCCGCCAGCAGGTCCTCGGCGGTGGCGAAGCGGCCCTGTTCGTCGTCGGCCCAGACATCGACCCGACCCTCGCCGACAGCGAGCACCTCGTCGAGCAGCGGCATGTGTTCGCGGCTGCGGCCGGCATAGATTGCGCGCCAACCGATTCCGCGTGCGCGCGCTTTCCGCATCATCGGCAGGATCGGGGTGACGCCGATGCCGCCGATGACGAACAGCACGTCGTCTTCACAGGTGCCGAGGTGAAATCCATTGCGCGGCCCCTCGAAGGTCAGGGTGTCGCCTTCGTGGAACGCCTCGTGCATTTCGATGGATCCGCCACCGCCGTCGGCGATGCGGCGCACCGCGATCCGGTAGTCGGTGCGCCGGCCCGGCTCACCGCACAGTGAGTACTGGCGGACATGCCCGGAGGGCAGCCGGACGTCGATGTGCGCTCCGGGGGTCCACTCCGGCAGCAGTCCGCCCTGCGGCTCGGCGAAGGTCAGCGCCACCACGTCGGGGGTGACCATCTCGCGCTTGGTGATCACCGCGTCGATGGTCCGGCGCACCGGCGCGACCATGTCGGGCTTCCATCGGGAACCCGCGGTGATCAGCGTGAACACGCCGCCCACCGCCCAGGTCACGGTACCGAATCGATCGCGGTCCCGCCGGCCGTACAGGTCGGTGGGCCGGGACCGCCACAACGGATCAGCCATGGCTCCTCAGTCCCGGGCAGCGTCCGTCGCGTCGACCCATTCGGTGGTCAATCGTGCGATGACCTCGGGGTCGGCGGTGACGACCCAGTGGCCGCCCTCGATGGGCACCACGCGGCCGCCGTCGGTGAAACCGGCGTGGAACCGCTGCAGCGCCGGGGTGACGAACATGTCCATGGACGGAATCACCAGCTGGACCGGCACAGTGGTCCGCGGCGGATCGGCGGGCGGATTGAGGAACGAGCCGGGCATGTTGGCCCGGTACAGATTCACTCCGTTGACGTAGTCGCGCTCCGTGCGGGGCACCGATTGCGACGCCGGGCCCCTTCGGCCGATCCGCTCCAGATTGGTGAGCAGGCGCGGACCCCATTTGGATCGCCAGAACAGTTCGGGAACCTTGGGGGCCTGGAACAGCAGGGTGTAGTACGACGCCAGGCCTTGCTTGGCGATATCCACCAGGCTGCGCGCGTCGCGTGCCGACCGCAGGAACTTCCCGGCGTACGCCAGGTTCGGGCCGGAGATGGAGGTGTAGGACGCGATCTTCGGCATGACGGCCGGGTCGGTGACCACCGCCCAGCCTTGAATGGACCCCCAGTCATGGGCCAGCAGGTGCACCTGGTCGACGCCGAGGTGATCGATGACGGCGTTCGCGTCGGCGACCAACTGCGGGAAGAGGTATCCCGACCGGTCGGCAGGCTCGCCGGAATCGCCGGCGCCGCGAACGTCGTACGCGACCACATTGAACCGGGAGGAAAGGTCTTCGGCCACCCCGTCCCAGACGTGGTGGTTGTCCGGGTAGCCGTGGATCGCCAAGATGGTCGGCCGGGCGGGATCGATCTCGGTGTAGCGGTGGACCGCAAGGACGACACCGTCGGTGGCCGTCACGGTGGTGACGGCGGTTGGGCTGCTCATGATCTCCTCAGTGGGCGGCGCGGGCCGACGGCGACACGGCCAGGTAGTTGACCGCCTTGTCGATGCCACCCAACTCCGCGGGGTGGAAGCTGGGCCGGTAGTAGGCCGCGATCACCCGGGTGAACTCCTGCGGCTTGGGCAGCAGACCGCGTCGGGAGCATCGGAACCAATCCCGCCAGCGCGCCTTGGTCCCCGGCGGCAGCTCCGGGTCGATGGAGTACATGAAGCGCAGTCCGCGGACCCACAAGTAGAAGATCAGCGGGGTGACCAGCCACTGGGTGCGGACCTGTCGGAAGTAGCCGGCGTTGAGGTGCTTCATGACGTCGAACGCGACGGCCTTGTGTTCGACCTCCTCGGCGCCGTGCCAACGCAGCATGTCCAGCATGGCCGGATCGGTGTCCACCGCGTCCAACTCGGAGGCGTCCAGGATCCACTCGCCCAGGATGGCGGTGTAGTGCTCGATGGCGGCGATGATCGCGACCCGCTCCAGCAGCCAGGCCCGCTGGCGCCGCTCACTCCACTTCGGGCGGTTGCCGAGGACCTTGTCGAACACCCACTGCATCTGACGGGTGAACGGCGTCATGTCCAGGCCCTGCGCCCGGAAGTGTTCGACGACCTGCTGGTGGGTCTGGGAATGCATGGCCTCCTGGCCGATGAAGCCCTGGACGTCCAGCCGCAGCTGGTCATCTTTGATCAGCGGCAGAGCCTCCTTGAAGACCTCGACGAAGAACTCTTCACCGGCGGGGAGCAGCAGGTGCAGGACATTGCAGAAGTGGGTGACGAATGGCTCGCCCGGCACATAGTGCACCGGCAGGTTTGACCAGTCGTACTTGACGTCGCGTGCCTGCAAAACGATGTACTCATGATCCAAAGCCGCATCGTGCGGCCCGGCTGACCGATCGGCAACGCTGCTCATTCAGGCCTCCCAGGTTTACAAACAACCATCATATGTCGTCAATCTGGCTCATCCCAAACCAGGGTGTAGTCGTGGCCTGAATCCGCCGGTCTCCAGGAGCGCGCGGGCAATGTAGTTGGTGAGGTTGCGGAACCCCAGGGCTGAGCCGCGTAGGTGTTCCAGTCGGCCGTTGATCGCTTCGGTGGGCCCGTTGGAGGTGCCCGGCCGGTCGAAGTAGGCCAGCACATCAGCAGCACGGCTTTTCAAGGTCCGCCCGAGAGTGACGGCTTCGGCCAGCACGGTGGGCACCCCGGAGCCGAGCATGGTGATCAGCGCGGCCATCTTCTTACGGCCCGCCGCCCGGTCGGGGTGGCGGTAGGCGGCGATGACTTCCTGGTAGATCGCCCAGGTCGTCTGCACCTGGACGTGGCGATCGTCGGCGAACAGCGCGTCGAGGCGATTCTTCTGCTTGTCGGTGAGCAGATCTGATCCGGTGAGCAGGGTGCGGCGGGCCTTGTAGAGCGGGTCGGTCTTTCGGCCTCGGTGCCCACAGGTGGCCAGTTGGATGCGGCGGCGGCACTCATCGACAGCGTTGCCCGCCAGCCGCGCCACATGGAAAGGATCCATCACCGCGACGGCTTTCGGGACCTCCTCGGCGGCGGCGGTCTTGTAGCCGGTGAACCCGTCCATCGCCACGACCTCGACCTGCTCACGCCAGTCTTTGTCCCGTTCGGCCAGCCAGGTCTTGAACACCGATTTGGAGCGGCCCTCGAGCATGTCCAAAAGTCGTGCGGGACCGGTCTTTTCACGCACCGGGGTCAGGTCGATGATGACGGTGACGTACTTGTCGCCGCGGCGCGTGTGACGCCAGACATGCTCATCGACCCCGATCGCGGTGACCCCGTCGAAGCGGTCAGGGTCATCGAAGAGGACCCGTTTGCCTTCGGCCAGCACGGCGTTGTTGGCGGTGCTCCACGAGACGCCCAGAGCTTCGGCCACCCGCGCCATCGTCAAGTGACCGCAGACGACGCCGACCAGGGCCCAGCGCAGGGCGCGGCGTGACAACCGGGCCCGCGGCTCGGCCGCCGCACTGCTGTCTTGTCGCCACACATGCAGGCAGCCCGCGCAACGGTAGCGGCGCAGGGTCACCAGCAAGGTTGTCGGCCGCCATCCGAACGGCTCATGGGCCAGCTGGCGGGTGACGGTGTCACGGACCGAGCCTTGTTCGCCGCAGCGCCGACACCACGAGTCATCCGCACTGACCCGACAGGCCAGCACCGCCCGATCAGCGGTCACCCGCTGGCCGGTGGCCACCAGCCCGAGGTCATCGAGGCAACAAAAAGCGGACAGGTCAGGAGCGGCCAAAGCGGCCGCCGCGGTAGCGTCGAGCACGTCGAGGTCTTTCAGATGCGGTGTGTAGGAACCCTCATCTTCGAAAGACCTCGACCCTCATCCCGGCAACGACGCGCCGACCACCACTACACCCTCATCTGGGAAGAGCCGTCAATCTAAACCAGAATAGACATGGAGTATAGCCATGATCGACGCCCAATCCGATCATCCCGTACCGTCGGTACCGTCACCGTCGAATCACCGGAGACACCGTCACTTGGCGGCGCTGAAGTCATCCTTGGCCGACGAGCAGACCTTCCAGTCCCCGGATTCCCGACGGAAATACATGGTCACCTCGGGATTGCCGCCGTTGGTGACGGTCGCCGACGCGAGGTCCTCGCGCACCTCGATCGCGTTGACGGCAACCTGCAGCTCACTGTCTACGACGACCTCTGCGCCGGCGGGAAGGTCGAGTTCCGGGAGTGCGGACGCCTCCGCCTCGCACAGCTGCCCGCGCACCCCGGCCGGGTCCCCGGCGGCAGCGGCCCGGGTGAAATCGGTGGCGGCGGTGGTGATGGCGCCGCGGTCCCGCGCACCGGAGAAGTACAGGAAGTACGCGGCCGCCCCGCCCCCGGCCAGCGCGATCACCAGCACAATCAGCCCGCTGACGACCCACTTCTTCCGTGACTTCTTCGCGGGCGGTTCGGTGAGGCCCACCGGGTAACCCCAGCCCTGCGGCACGGGTCCGCCCGGGTAACCGGCCTGCGTCGGCACACCCCCGGGATAGTCGGCCGGCGCGCCCGGCATGACCGGGTACCCGCCCGGGACTCCGGCGCCGGGCATGGAAACCGCCGGCCCGTAGGCCGGGGGCGTTCCGTAGGCCGGAGGCGGCGGGTCGACCGACGGGTTCTGCGGGCGCGCGACGGGCTGCTGATACCAGGGCGTCGGGGCCGGATCCGCCTGCTGCCGGGGCGATTTTCCGTAGATCGGGGCGAGCGGCGAGGCGGGCGGCGTCGACGGCGGGGTGAACGCACCCCGTTCCTGGGTGCGCGCGGTGTGCAGATCTGACGAGGGCGTCTGCGTCGACAGGATATACACCTGTGCGGGCGCGGTGGGGTTCGGAATATGCGCGGTGGGCTCGACGTCCGGCCCGGAGCCGCCCGCGTCCGGGTGGACGACGGTGGCGTCGGCGTCCGGGTGGACGACGGTGGCGTCGGAATCGTCGGGCTGATCGGGCGGCTGGCTCATGAGGGCAGGTCCTGGCTCTGGATCAGCGTTTCCACCGCGGCGGTCAACGTCTCCTTGGTGGTCTTCGCCAGGCTCAGCTGGAGCCGTTTCCACTGGTCGTCGAGGCGCACGATGGCGGCGACGCTGGGTGAGGCGAACCCGAGGGCGGCCTGGTTGGACATCCACTGATGATTGGTCCGCGACATCAGCAGCGCCCACTGGTTGACCGGGGTGAGCTCGAAGAACCGTGGCAGCGCGATCACCTCGGCGACCGGGACGATCTCGGTGGCGCTCACCGCGGGCGTCCCGTCGGAGTATTCGGTGATGTTCCCCGAGGTCATCGCGATGTCCTTGGCCCCGGACTCAGGACGTTTCTTGCCTTGCAGCGACTGGTCGTTCCAGTCCTCAGGGCCGGCCAGCTCGGTGAATTCGGAGACGAAGGTGTCCACCGCGCTCTGCGGCAGCGGCGATCCGGAGTTCTTCGCGGCGGTGCTCACCGCGGTGAAGCCCTCCGGCATCGCGACGGGAGCGCCGCCGAGGCTCTGCACCGCCGACTCGCACGCGGCCCGCTTGTTCCGGACGGTGGTCATCCGGGTGTTCAGCTCCGCCGCGGCGGCGTTGTAGGCGTCGAATTCGGCGCGCTGACTCGGGGTGAAGACGTTCGGTTTGGCGTTGTGCTCATCGATGTCCTTGAGCACCTTGTCGAAGGCCGCGGCGTGCGCGGCGCAGGTCGGCGCGTCCTCGGGCGCCGCGAGCGCCGGGCCGGCGGCGCTGGTCAGCGCCGTCGCCAGCCCGATGAGCACGGCGCCGCAGAGAGGCAGGATCGGCCGGGTGCGCACCGGACGAAACTACCATCGCCGCCGCAGGTGGACCCGCGTCAGATTTCCCCGTCGAGATAGAGCCAGCGCCCGCCGCGCACCACGAACCGGGACCGCTCCCGCAGCACCCGGCGTTCACCGGCGTCGAGGTAGTGCGCCCGAAACTCGACGACACCGGTTTGGTCCTCCGCCGCGCCGTCTACGACGTCTATGACCTCCAGGTCGGTCCACCGCACGTCCGGGTCGATGTGCGGATGTTCCGGCCGGGTCCGCGGATGCCAACTGCGCCACAGGTAGTCGGCGTCGGCGACGGCGTAGGCGGCATAGCGCGACCGCATCAGCTCCTCGGCGGTCTGCGCCTGACGCTCGCCGGTGTGCAGGGGCCCGCAGCAAGAGCGGTATTTCGGTCCGCGTCCGCAGGGACAGGGGTCGGCCTGCGTCGGCGGAACGCTCATCGCCCCAGTCTGCACCAGGCATCAACTTGACACCCGTCGAGTACGGTGAGGTGATGCGGCTCAGCGATGTTCTGCCCGATGCTCCGACCAGCTTCGACGCCGCGTGCGCGCTGTTCGACGCGGCCCCGGCCGTGGACGCCGAGGCGATGATCGGAGTGTGGCGCGGCGTGGAACTGCCGACCGGGCATCCGATGGACGGCAACCTGGAGCGCAGCGGTTGGTGGGGTAAGCAGTTCGTCGACGCCGAGACCGTGCACCCGCTGCTGTTCCCCACCGCCGACGGCGCGGCGCTATGGCCGATGAACCCGGTGCTGGCGTTCACCGGGCTGCGCGCGAGCAAACTGCCCGGGCTGAACACGATGCCGGTGGCCCGCAGCATCACCGCCATGCGCCCGGCGCTGGCCGCCCGCGGCCCCAAGGCCCGGCTGCGCACCACCCAATACCGCGGCGTGGACACCGCCACCATGGTCTACGACCAGTTGCCGATCAACGACGTGTTCCGCGGCATCGACGGGAACACCGTCCTCGGCGCGATGGATATGCGCGACTCGCCGCGGCCATACTTTTTCGTGTTGCGCCGCGACGACTCGCTGCCGGTACGGGTCTAAATCAGTTGCGGCACAAGCTGGCCGGTGACCTCACCGACCAGCGGACGGAATCCCTCGGCCTTCGGGTCGGCGCCCGCGGAGCGGATCAGAATGGCCAGCAGCAGCCGCTCGCCGGCCGGTCCGAACGCGATGCCGACGTCGTTGGTGCTGCCATAGTCCCCGCTGCCGGTCTTGTCCGCGCTGGCCCAGCCCGCCGGCAGACCCGCCCGCATCGAGGACGTCTGGTTGGCGCGCATCCAGTCCTCCAGCAGGCGGCGGCGCTGCACGCTGAGCACCTCGCCGGTGAGCAGTTCGCGGAATCCGCCGGCCAGCGCCCGCGGGCTCGAGGTGTCTCGCGGGTCACCCGGCGCCGCCGCGTTCAGATCGGTCTCCCAGCGGTCCAGCCGGCTGCGCTCATCGCCGATACTGCGCGCGAACGCGGTGATTCCCGCCGGCCCGTCGACGCGGGCCAGCAGCAGGTTCGCCGCGGCGTTGTCGCTGACCTGCAGGATCGCCTGGCACAGCTCGGCGACCGTCATGAAATCGCCGGAATGCAGCTTGGTCACCGGCGAGTTCATGATGATCGACCGGGAATCGACAAAAATCCGTTGCTCCAGGGTCAATTGGCCGCGCTCGACGAGCTGCAGCACGCGCCCGGCCAGGTAGGCCTTGAAGGTCGAGCACATGGCGAACGATTCGTCGGCGCGTTCCTCGATCACTCGGCCCGAGTCGAGATTCGCGGCGTAGACGCCGATCAGCGCGTTGTGCCGCGCCTCCAGTTCGGCGAATCGGCCGGCGGGCGCCGCCCGGCCGACCGCCGGGAATGCCACCGCGGCGCCGATCGCCAGCGAACCGATCAACGCCGCGCGCCGTGAGACCTCACCCACCGGACTTCGCCGCCGGCGGGTGGCCCAGGCAGATCACCGCGCCGAGTGGGTCCCTGATCACCGCCAAGGTCCCCCACGGAGTGTCCTCACCCGGCATCAGCACCGACCCGCCCAACTCGGCGGCTCGCGCGACGGAGGCTGAGACGTCGTCGACGGTGATGTAGACCTGCCAGAACGACGGCACCCCGTCCGGGTGCAGGCCCGCGGCGTCCATGATTCCGGCGTAGCCGCGGTCCCCGAAGTTCAGCGTGCAGTAGCGGCCCGGTCCACCTCCCCCGCCGGAGGTGTCCAGCTCCTCCA
The DNA here is from genome assembly GCF_025215495.1 of Mycolicibacterium brumae. Taxonomy (NCBI): domain Bacteria; kingdom Bacillati; phylum Actinomycetota; class Actinomycetes; order Mycobacteriales; family Mycobacteriaceae; genus Mycobacterium; species Mycolicibacterium brumae. The sequence goes on from NZ_CP104302.1 coordinate 2,482,452, forward strand.
GCCGCGCGCCGGTCACCTGCTGGTAGAAGCTCTGCGAGGTGGCGTAGTCCTGACTGTGACACTCGAACCAGTAGGGCGTGCCGTGCACGCCCCACTCGGTGAAGCCGGGATGCGTGCCAGGCTGCCAGAACCCGATCACCGCGCCGGCCGGGTCGGTGGCCACCAGCATGGAGCCGAACTCGACGACGGCCATCGGCGGCACCAGGATCGAACCGCCGGCGGCCTGCACGGCCCGGGCGGTGGCTTCGGCGTCGTCGGTGCGCAGGTAGACCGACCAGATGTCGGTGGGCCCATCGGCCATAGCGGGCACCATGCCGGCGATCCGCTCGCCGCCCAGGGTGAAGTTCTGATAGCCGCCCAGATCGGGTCGGCGCGGGCCTTCCAATTCCCAGCCGAACATGCCGCGGTAGAAGGGCGCGGCGCTGTCCGGATCGCTGCTGACCAGGTCAAGCCAGATGGGCGCGCCGACGGGCGCCTGGTATTGCGTCATCACGATGTCCTCGGTGTCGTGTCCCCGACCCGGGATCCAACGCTACCCGCGAACGCCGAGATGTCCAGCACCTCAGCGTCAACGCACTCAGCTCAGCGACGAAAACTGTTTCGGCAGTTTCTTTTTCGAGGTGTAATCGCCCAGCACCGCGGCGCCGTAGCGGCCGTTCAGCAGTTTGTGGGCCACCGCGTTGACCTCGTCCAAGGTGACCGCGTCGATGCTGTCCAGCGCGGACGCGAGGCTGCGGTGCTCGCCGTAGTGCAGTTCGTTGCGGCCGATGCGGTGCATCCGGGAAGCGGAATCCTCCAGCCCCAGCACCATCGCGCCGCGCAGCGAACCCTTGGCGATCCGGCATTCGGACTCGGTGATGCCGTCGCGAGCCACTTCGGCCAGCACCTCGGTGGCCACCTTGGCGACCTCGTCGAAGCGTTCCGGCAGGCAGCCCGCGTACACCGACAGCGCGCCGGAATCGGCGAAGGTGTCCACCGAGGAGTACACCGAGTACGCCAGCCCGCGGGTCTCCCGGATCTGTTGGAACAGCCGGGAACTCAATCCCCCGCCGAGCGCGCCGTTCAGCACGGCCAGCGCCCAGCGGTGCTTCCAGTGCCGGCCCGGCGCGCGCACACCCAGCAGCATGTGGGTCTGTTCGGCGTCGCGGGTGATCAGCCGAAGCTCCGGCTCGCCGGGAATCCGACCGCCGCCGGTGCGCGGTTTGACCGGGTCGCACGAACCACCCAGTCGCGGTCCGAAGTACTCCCGCACCAGCGCCAGCACCTCGTCGTGGTCGACGTTGCCGGCCACCGCGACGACCATCCGCTCCGGGGTGTACCGGCGAATGTGGAAGGAGTGCAACTGGTTTCGGGTCATCGCAGTCACCGACTCGACGCTGCCGATGACCGGTCGGCCGACCGGGTGATCGCCGAACATCGCGGTCAGGAACTCGTCCCCGAGGCTGTCCTCGGGATCGTCGTCGCGCATGGCGATCTCTTCGAGCACCACGTCGCGTTCGACCTCGACGTCGGCGGCGGCGCAGCGGCCACGCAGCACCACATCGGACACCAGGTCCAGGCCCAGGGCCAGGTCGGTGTCCAGCACGTGGGCGTAGTAGCAGGTGTGCTCGCGGGCGGTGAACGCGTTCAGCTCACCGCCGACGGCGTCGACGGCCTGCGCGATTTCCACCGCGCTGCGCGTCGGCGTCGACTTGAACAGCAGATGTTCCAGGAAGTGCGCGGCGCCGGCCACCGGCCGGCCCTCATCGCGGGAGCCGACGCCGACCCAGACGCCGACCGACGCCGAGCGCACGCCCGGCACCGTTTCGGTCACCACACGCAGACCGCTGGGCAGCGTGGTGCGCCGAACCAGGGACTGCTCCCTGGATTCGGCGCCACCGCGCGCCTGCGGGCGCAAGCGCGGCGCCTCGTTACGCGTCGGCGGGTGCTGCATCGGCCGGGGCTGCGTCCTCATCCACCAGGATCAGCGAGATCTTGCCGCGGTTGTCGATATCGGCGATCTCGACCCGCAGCTTGTCGCCCACCTTGGCGACGTCCTCGACCTTGGCGATCCGCTTGCCGCGGCCCAGCTTCGAGATGTGCACCAGGCCGTCGCGGCCGGGCAGCAGCGAGACGAACGCGCCGAAGTCGGTGGTCTTGACCACGGTGCCGAGGAACCGCTCGCCGACCTTGGGCAGCTGCGGGTTGGCGATCGCGTTGATCTTGTCGATCGCGGCCTGCGCCGACGGGCCGTCGGCGGCGCCGACGAACACGGTGCCGTCGTCCTCGATGGAGATCTGCGCGCCGGTCTCCTCGGTGATCGAGTTGATCATCTTGCCCTTGGGCCCGATCACCTCGCCGATCTTGTCGACCGGCACCTTGATGGTGGTGATGCGCGGCGCGTACGGGCTCATCTCGTCCGGGGCGTCGATGGCCTCGGCCATCACGTCCAGGATGGTCAGCCGGGCGTCCTTGGCCTGCGACAGCGCGCCGGCCAGCACCTGCGACGGGATGCCGTCGAGCTTGGTGTCCAGCTGCAGGGCGGTGACGAAGTCCTTGGTGCCGGCGACCTTGAAGTCCATGTCGCCGAAGGCGTCCTCGGCGCCGAGGATGTCGGTCAGCGCGACGTAGCGGGTCTCCCCGTCGACCTCGTCGGACACCAGGCCCATGGCGATGCCGGCCACCGGGGCCTTCAGCGGCACACCGGCGTTCAGCATCGACAGGGTCGAGGCGCACACCGAGCCCATCGAGGTAGAGCCGTTGGAGCCCAGCGCCTCCGACACCTGGCGGATGGCGTACGGGAACTCCTCGACGCTCGGCAGCACCGGCATCAGGGCCCGCTCGGCCAGCGCGCCGTGGCCGATCTCGCGACGCTTGGGCGAGCCGACGCGGCCGGTCTCACCGGTGGAGAACGGCGGGAAGTTGTAGTGGTGCATGTAGCGCTTGGAGGTCTCCGGGCCGAGCGAGTCGATCTGCTGGGCCATCTTGACCATATCGAGGGTGGTGACGCCCAGGATCTGGGTCTCGCCGCGCTCGAACAGCGCGCTGCCGTGCGCCCGCGGGATGATGGCGACCTCGGCCGACAGCGCGCGGATGTCGGTGACGCCGCGGCCGTCGATGCGGAAGTGGTCGGTCAGGATGCGCTGGCGGACCAGCTTCTTGGTCAGCGACCGGAACGCGGCGCCGAGTTCCTTCTCGCGGCCCTCGAAGGATTCGCCGAGCTGGGCCAGCACGTCGGCCTTGATCTCGTCGGTGCGGGCCTCGCGGGCGGCCTTGTCGCCGATGCTCATGGCCTCCGACAGGGCGTCAGTGGCCACGCCTGCGACGGCGTCGAAGGCGTCGGGGGCGTAGTCCGGGAACAGCGGGAACTCCGCGGTCTCCTTGCCGGCGGCCTCGGCCAGACCGGCCTGGGCCTCACACAGCACCTTGATGAACGGCTTGGCGGCCTCCAGGCCCTCGGCGACGACAGTCTCGGTCGGTGCGGTGGCCCCACCGGCGATCAGCTCGATGACGTTGTCGGTGGCCTCGGCCTCGACCATCATGATCGCGACGTCATCACCCACGACGCGACCGGCGACGACCATGTCGAACACGGCGCCCTCGAGCTGCTCGACGGTCGGGAACGCGACCCACTGGTCACCGATCAGCGCGACGCGCACGCCGCCGACCGGGCCGGAGAACGGCAGGCCGGAGAGCTGAGTGGACGCCGAGGCGGCGTTGATGGCCAGCACGTCGTAGAGGTCGTTGGGATCCAGGCTCTGGACGGTGACGACGACCTGGATCTCGTTGCGCAGGCCGGAGACGAACGACGGGCGCAGCGGCCGGTCGATCAGGCGGCAGGTCAGGATGGCGTCGGTGGACGGCCGGCCCTCGCGGCGGAAGAACGAGCCCGGGATGCGCCCGGCGGCGTACATCCGCTCCTCGACGTCGACGGTCAGCGGGAAGAAGTCGAAATGTTCCTTGGGCTGCTTGCTGGCCGTGGTGGCGGAGAGCAGCATGGTCTCGTCGTCGAGGTAGGCGACGACGGAACCGGCGGCCTGGCGGGCCAGCCGGCCGGTCTCGAAACGAATGGTGCGGGCGCCGAAGCTCCCGTTGTCGATGACGGCGGTGGATTCGAAAACGCCTTCGTCGATTTGTGCGACAGACATGAAAAGTCCGCAGCCCTCTCTGTTCACCTGGGCGCACGACGGCGCGCCAGACGGTTTTTTCGCGTTGTCACGCTGGAGGACAGTCCGGGAAGCGGCTGCGGCCGTCGATCGAAGCGGCCGGATCTGTGCAGATCCGGCAGCCACTACCGAAGACCGGCCCACAACTCGGGACTGGCACTGGCATGACCCGCCGGAACGGTCGCGCGGATGTGCGCGAACCGCACCAGGATGTGAGCAGCCCTGCGGGCTGCAAACAGCTTCACTGTACACCGGGGCGCCCCCAACGCCGCGTCCGCGACGCCGGGGCGACCCTCGATGTGCCGGGTCAGCGACGCAGGCCGAGGCGCTCGATCAGCGAGCGGTAGCGCGCGACGTCGACCTGGGCCACGTACTTGAGCAGCCGGCGACGACGGCCGACCAGCAGCAGCAGGCCGCGGCGGCTGTGGTGATCGTGCTTGTGGGTCTTGAGGTGCTCGGTGAGATCCGAAATCCGCTTGGTCAGCAGCGCGACCTGAGCCTCCGGCGAACCGGTGTCGGTCTCGTGCAGGCCGTAAGAGGCCAGGATTTCCTTCTTCTGCTCGGCAGAAAGCGCCACGAATTCACTCCATCTATCGGTCCGCGGGATTTAGGAAGCCCCCGTGCGGGGACCGGCGGCGCCACCGCGAACTGCAGCAACCGCCGGATTCAGCTAGCCAGGCTAGCAGCGGAGCGCCCGGCGGCCCTAATCGCTGGGATCAGACACCGCCAGAATCTGCCGGGTCTTCGCGACGTCGCGGTCGATTTCGGCGATCAGCGCCTCGACGGAGTCGAAATGCTCCTGGCCGCGGATGCGGGCGACGAAGTCGACGGCCACGTGCTGGCCGTACAGGTTGGCGCTGGCGTCGAGCACAAACGCCTCCACCGTCCGGGTGCGGCCGAAGAACGTCGGGTTGGTGCCCACCGACAGCGCGGCCTGATACCGCTCGCCGGGAACCACCGAGTCCACCGTCGGCCCGCGTCCCAGCACCGTGAACCACGCCGCGTACACCCCGTCGGCCGGGATCGCCGAGTACATCGGCGGGGCGATATTTGCGGTCGGGAACCCCAGGTGTCGACCGCGGCCCTCACCGCGGACCACCACGCCTTCGACGCGGTGCGGGCGGCCCAGGGCCTCGGCCGCGGCAACCACGTCGCCGGCGTCCACGCAGGACCGGATATAGGTCGAGGAGAACGTCACCGTCTGGCTCGGCAGGTCCTCGGTGACCAGCGAGATCGACTGCACCGAGAAGCCCAGCCGGTCCCCGGCCGCGCGCAACATCTCGACATTGCCCGCAGCCTTGCGGCCGAAGGTGAAGTTCTTGCCCACCAGCACATCGACCACATGCAGACGCTCCACCAGCAATTCGTGGATGTAGCGGTCCGGGGTGAGCTTCATGAAGTCCGCGGTGAACGGCATCACCAGGAAGACGTCGACGCCGAGTTCCTCGACGAGTTCGGCGCGCCGGGTCAGCGTGGTGAGCTGCGCCGGGTGGCTGCCCGGGAACACCACTTCCATCGGATGCGGGTCGAAGGTCATCAGCACCGTGGGCACGCCGAGGTCCCGGCCGGCCTGCACCGCGCGGGAAATCAGTTCCGCGTGTCCACGGTGCACACCGTCGAAAACGCCGATGGTGAGCACACACCTGCCCCAGTCGCTGGGGATGTCATCCTGGCCGCGCCATCGCTGCACGGGCCCAAGCCTACGACGGCACGTCAGCGCGCGAGTGCCTAGACTGCCCCATGTGACTCCCAGTGGCGGCGCCGGCGATCTGACCTCGGCCGCCCAGGACTATCTGAAAACCATCTGGACGGCCCAGGAGTGGTCGTCGGACAAGGTCAGCACCAAGATGCTGGCCGAGAAGCTGTCGGTTTCGGCCAGCACCGTCTCCGAGGCCATCCGGCGGCTCGCCGATCAGGGCCTGGTCGACCACGAGAAGTACGGCGCGGTGACGCTGACCGACGCCGGGCGCTCGGTCGCGCTGGCGATGGTGCGCAGGCACCGGCTGCTGGAGACGTTCCTGGTCAACGAACTCGGCTACGGCTGGGACGAGGTGCACGACGAGGCGGAGATCCTGGAGCACGCGGTCAGCGACCAGATGCTGGATCGCATCGACGCCAAGCTCGGCCACCCGACCCGGGACCCGCACGGGGACCCGATCCCCGCGGTCGACGGCCAGGTGCCCACTCCCCCGGCCCGGCGGCTCTCGGACTGCCAATCCGGCGACGAGGCCACGGTGGCCCGGATCTCCGACGCCGACCCGGAGATGCTGCGTTATTTCGACGACGTCGGCATCACCTTGGACGCCCCGCTGCGGGTGCTGGCCCGACGGGATTTCGCCGGGTTGATCTCGGTGGCCGTGCAGTCCGGTCCGCGCGAGACGTCCGTCGACCTGGGCAGCCCCGCGGCGGCCGCCATCTGGGTGGTCTAGAACTCGTTCAGACCAGTTCGTCGTCGGCGTCCCCGGCGTACACGCCGAGCAGGTCGCGCGCCGAGACGATCCCGGCCAGTTCGCCGTCGCGCTCCACCAGGATGTGCCGGATGTAGCGGTCGGTCATCACGTTGGCGACCTTGGCGACCGAGTCGATGTGCTCACACCACACCAGCTTGGTGGTCGCGATATCGGCGGCCTTGACGGCGGCCGGGTCGTCGCCGGCGGCCACCACGCGGACCACGTCGCGCTCGCTGAGCACCGCGGCGGGGCGGGCGTCGTCACCGACGACGACCACGCCGACCCCGTTGTCCACCAGCGCCTTGGCCACGCCGGCGACGGTGGCCTCGGCCGGTACCCGGACCACGGAATCGCCGATCAGGTCTGCGACGAGGATTGAGCCTGCTGCGGGAATGCCAGTCATGCCACCAGTCTGGCGCCGGCCCCCGAGCCCGCCCAGGGACCTCGGTCCTCAATGTCGGGCCCTATGGCGCGGCGCGTCGGCTCAGAGGGTGGCGGGGCGGATGACCACCACGGATTTCGTGCGACGCCCGGAGTCCTGCAGCAGCGCCATCACCCGGCCGTTTGGCGCGACCGCGGCGTAGACGCCGTCGATCCCGGCCGGCTCCAGGGCGCGGCCGTGGCCGACGTCGACCACCTGCTCGTCGGTGAGGTCGCGGCGGGCGAAACCCAACAGGCAGGCCTCGTCCAGGGTGTGGCTCAGCGCAGGCGCTTCGGCCAGCGCCTCCAACGTGTGCGCCTGGCCCAGCCCGAACCGGCCGACTCGGGTGCGGCGCAGTGCGGTCAGATGCCCTCCGACGCCGAGGGTTTCACCGATGTCGCGAGCCAGCGCGCGGATGTAGGTGCCCGAACTGCAGTCCACCTCGACCGCGACGTCGACGCAGCCGTCGGCGCGGGAGACGCCGAGCACCTCGAAACGCTCGATACGCACCGGCCGGGCGGCCAACTCGACGGCTTGGCCCTCGCGGGCCAACTGGTAGGCGCGTTTGCCGTCGATCTTGATGGCGCTGACCGCCGATGGGCGCTGCAGGATGTCGCCGCGCAGACCGGCGACCGCGGCGTTGATCTGCTCGTCGGTGACGTCGCCGGCGTCGACAGCCGCCACCGGTTCGCCTTCGGCGTCGTCGGTGGAGGTGGTCTGCCCCAGCCGGATGGTGGCGGTGTAGGCCTTGTCGGTCCCGGCGATCAGGCCGAGGATCTTGGTGGCCCGCTCGATCCCGATCACGAGCACACCGGTGGCCATCGGGTCCAGCGTCCCGGCGTGGCCCACCTTGCGGGTGCCGAAGATTCGCCGGCAGCGCCCGACCACGTCGTGGCTGGTCATTCCGCCCGGTTTGTCGACGACGACGATCCCGGGCGCCGGCGGTGGCGGCTTCACAGCACGATCGCCGTCAGCGCCAGCCCGGAGCCCACCGTCCAGTGGCCCCGCAGTGTGGTCAGCGGCGGGCCGTGTTCGGCTGCCGGATCGATCAGGATGCGGGAGGTGAACACCCCGCTCGCGGCCTCGCCGCGCAGCTCGGTGAGCTCGAAGGTGATGTGGGCGTCCTCGAAGCCCAGCCAGCGGTGGGTCAGCGGGTACCACGCCTTGTAGGTCGCCTCCTTGGCGCAGAACAGGATTCGGTCCCAGTGCAGCTCGGCGGGCAGTGCGGAGATCTCGGTCCGTTCGTTCGGCAGGCTGATCGCGTCCAGCACGCCCTTGGGCAGCACGTCGTGCGGCTCGGCGTCGATTCCGATGGAGCGCACCTCGGCGGCCCGGGCCACCGCCGCGCCTCGATAACCCTCGGTGTGGGTGATGGAGCCGACGACGCCATCGGGCCAGAGCGGTTCGCCCTTGTCCCCCTTGAGGATCGGCACAGGATCCACCCCGAGTCCGGCCAAAGCGGTTCGCGCGCAATGCCGGACGGTGATGAACTCGTTGCGGCGCTTGTCCACCGACTTGGCGATCAGCGGCGCCTCTTCGGCCAGCGGCGCCAGATCCGGTGGGTCCGAATACAGTTCGGCGCCGACGACCGGAGCCGGCGCCACCGCGGAAATCAGCAGCGCGGTCATGCCCGGCGACTCCGGATCCGCGCCTGGACCTTCTCGGCGGCCTCCCGCATCTCCGGGGTGATCATGAAGTGGCCGCCGAACTCGTTGAGGTAGCCGGGCGAGTACTTCGGGTCCGGCAGGATCTGACGCAGCCAGCGGTAGGGCTTGCGCCGCCGCCACTCCCGGGGATAGCCGACCGACACCTCCTCGAAGCGCACGTCGTCGTACCAGGTGGTGCGCGGGATGTGCAGGTGCCCGTACACCGAGCAGACGGCATTGTACCGGGTGTGCCAGTCGGCGGTCGCGGTGGTGCCGCACCACAGCGAGAACTCCGGGTAGAACAGCACGTCACAGGGCTGGCGCACCATCGGGAAGTGATTCACCAGCACCGTCTGGTCCATCCAGTCCAGGTCGTCGAGGCGCTTGCGGGTGAGCTTGAGCCGGTCGGCGCACCAGGCGTCCTTGGTGTGGTACGGCTCGCTGGAGAGCAGGAACTCGTCGGTGGCGACGACGTTGTTCTCCTTGGCGATCGCCAGGCCTTCGGCCTTGGTCGCGGCGCCGTCGGGCAGGAAGGTGTAGTCGTAGAGCAGGAACAGCGGCACGATGGTCGCCGGCCCGCCTTCGTCGGTCCACACCGGGTACGGGTGCTCGGGGGTCAGCACGCCCATCTCGTCGCACATCTGGACCAGGTAGTCGTAGCGGGACCGGCCGAACACCTGGACCGGGTCCTTGCCGGTGGTCCACAGCTCATGGTTACCCGGCACCCAGATCACCTTGGCGAACCGCTTGCGCAGCAGGTCCAGCGACCAGCGGATGTCGTCGGTGCGTTCGGCGACGTCACCGGCCACGATCAGCCAATCGTCCGGTGTGGACGGGTACAGCGACTCGGTGATCGGCTTGTTTCCGGTGTGGCCGGTGTGCAGGTCGCTGATCGCCCACAGGGTGGGACGAGATCTGGTGTTTCCGGTCACGCCGACAGCCTACTGACCTGGGCCCGCGCCTATCCTGGATCGGTGGCCACCTCCGAGTCGCTGTACCGGCTGGCTCATCACGCGGTGAGCCGGGTCGCCGGTGTGCCCGCTCCCACCCACGACTATCGCATCCGCCGGGGTGTCACCATCCCGATGCGCGACGGCGTGCTGCTGGTCGCCGACCACTACGAACCGATCGGTGAGCCGGCCGGAACGTTGCTGGTGCGCAGCCCGTACGGACGCGGGTTTCCGATCGCCCCGCTGTACGGCGCGGCCTACGCCGCCCGCGGCCACCACGTCATCCTGCAGAGCGTGCGGGGCACCTTCGGCTCCGGCGGAGAGTTCTCCCCGGCCGTGAACGAGGCCGACGACGGCCAGGACACCGCGGCGTGGCTGCGCGAACAGCCTTGGTACACTGGATCTTTCGGCACCATCGGCCCGTCGTACCTGGCGTACACCCAGTTCGCGATGTTGGAGGACCCGCCCGAGGGGCTCGCGGCGTCGGTGGCGATCGTCGGGGTGCACGACCTGGCCGAGGCGACCTGGGGCACCGGCGCGTTCACCGTCAACGACTTCCTGGGCTGGAGCCACGGTCTGGTGCACCAGGAGGAGCCGGGCCGGGTGCGCGGCGCGATCCGGAACCTGCGGCAGTATTCCGACGTGAAGCGGGCCGTCACCGAGGTGCCGCTCGGGCGGTCCGGCCGCGAGTTGCTGGGCGACGGCGCGCCGTGGTGGGAACCGTGGACCGGCAACACCGACCTCGATGACCCGTTCTGGAGGCCGTATCGCCGCGACGGCGGGCTGGACCACGCCGAGGTGCCGATTCTGCTGGTCGGTGGCTGGCAGGACATCTTCCTGGATCAGACGCTGGAGCAGTACCGCAGGCTGCGTGATCGGGGCGCGGACGTCGCGCTGACCGTGGGCCCGTGGACGCATCTGCACACCATGACCAAGGCCGCGCCCGCGGTGCTGCGGGAGTCGTTGGCCTGGTTCGACCGGCACCTGCGCGCCCAGCCGGCGCCGCCGCGGCCCCGCACCCGGATCTACGTGACCGGCGGCGGGGGGTGGCGTGAGCTGCCGGACTGGCCGCCGGCGGGAACCCGCGAGGTGGTGCTCTACCTGGAACCCGGCGCCCTGGCGACCGAGCCGGGCTCGGACACCGCTGCGACCTCGGAGTTCACCTACGACCCGGCCGATCCGACACCGACCATCGGCGGGCGGCTGCTCTCCCCCGACAGCGGCCGTCGGCGCGACGACGCGCTGGCCGGCCGCCACGACGTGCTCAGCTTCACCGGACCCGAGCTGACGGCGGACCTGGAAGCGCACGGGGCGCCCGTCATCGAGCTCGATCACCGCTCCGACAATCCGCACTTCGACCTGTTCGCGCGGATCAGCGAGGTCGACTCAAAAGGCCGGTCCCGCAACATCACCGACGGTTTCCGCCGGTTCGTCCGCAGCGCGGACGACGACGGTCCGATCAGGTTCCCGCTCGATGAGATCGCGCATGTGTTCCGCGCCGGAACCCGCATCCGGGTGTTGATCGCCGGCGGTTCGCATCCGCGGTACGCGCGCAATCTGGGCACCGACGAGCACCCGCGCGACGGCGTCACCATGCGCCCGTCGACCCGGGTCATCGGCCACGGCGGCCGGTCCCGGCTGATCCTGCCGGTGCTCGATCGCGCAGCGGAATCAGCGGATCCGGTCTCAGCCGACTGACTGCCGAACGCGGCGGGACACCGCCGCCAACGTCGCGTCGTCGAGCACCGGGTCGTCGAGCACCGCGTCGCCGGGTTCGATGGGGAGTTCCAGCCAGCTGCGGCAGCCGCCCATCTCGGGGGTGCGGGCCAGCGTGATCGGCGCCCGCAGCGGCCGGACCGCGACCACCAGCGCCGTCAGCCGGTGCTTGGGCCGGAAATCGAGGCGATCCTCCCGCACCGACGCGACCGTCCAAATATGCAGGTCCTCGATCTCGCCGAGTCGCTCCGGGCGCTGAACCTCGACCGCGGCGATCACCGAGGCCGCGGCGCGGATCAGCACCGCGTCCTCGGTGCTGTCGGCGGCCGCCGGGGAAAGCAGGTCGCGGTGCTCGGGGCGCACCCGCTCGGCATGCCCGTGCGCGACCGTCGGGAACAGCAGGAACTCCGGCGCGCTCAACTGGAATCGCTTCTCATGAATGCCGCCCTTGCGCAGCAGCACCGACTGCCGCCCGGCCAGCAGGGCGTGCACGGCCGCGCTCCACTCCTTGAGCGCGGGTGTCGTCACCTGGCGCGCGCGGCGATGCGGGCCCGGACCTCCGGGCGACGCAGCGGCGGGACCGTCTTCGGTGGCTGGCGGCGCGGCGGCAGGGTCGCGAGCAGCGCGGCCGTCGCCGCGGTCACCTGGGCCACCGCGGTCTCGAACGCCTCCGCGTTGGCTTCGGTGGTGCGGGCGATTCCGCTGACCTTGCGCACGTACTGGCGCGCGGCGGCCTCGACTTCCTCGGAGGTCGCCGGGGGTTCCAGGCCGCGCAGTTCGGTGATGTTTCGGCACATGTGATCCACCGTAGGCCCGTTCCGGGGCGGCGGCTACGGTGACGAGATGACCAACCCCGACGGCTCCCCCATCCTCCTCGTCGACACCACCGACCGTGTCGCGACGCTGACGCTGAATCGGCCGCAGGCCCGCAACGCGCTGTCCACCCAGATGCGCGACACCTTCTTCGCCGCGCTGACCGCGGCGGACGCCGACCCGGATGTCGACGCCATCATCCTGACCGGCGCCGATCCGGTGTTCTGCGCGGGTGTGGACCTCAAGGAACTGTCGACCCTGACCGAGGTGCCGGAGCTGGCCCCGCAGTGGCCCGACGACCTGCGCACCCCGGTGATCGGCGCGATCAACGGCGCCGCGGTCACCGGCGGCCTCGAACTGGCGCTCTACTGCGACATCCTGATCGCCTCGGAGAACGCGCGGTTCGCCGACACCCACGCCCGGGTCGGCATCATGCCCAGCTGGGGCATGACCGCGCGGCTGCCGCAGAAGGTCGGCGTCAGCCTGGCCCGGCGGATGAGCCTGACCGGCGATTACCTGTCCGCTGACGACGCGCTGCGCGCCGGGCTGGTCACCGAGGTGGTGCCGCATGAGCAGTTGGCCGACGCGGCCCGCGCGATCGCCGCGTCGATCGTCGGCAACAACCGGGACGCGGTGGCCACGCTGCTGAGCTCCTATCACCGCATCGACCGGGACCAGATCGGTTCGGCGCTGTGGCTGGAGGCCCAGACGGCCCGCGAGTGGGCGCGCCGCAACACCGCCGCCGACATCGCCGCCAACCGCGCCGCGGTCATGGAGCGCGGCCGCAGCCAGGTGAAGTAGTCCCGGGTCGCGGTCCACGGAAAATCTGCGCGCTGCGGCCCACCGTCCCGCTGCGACACTGGGTGAATGGTCTATCCCCCGGCGCCGGCCCACCCGGGCCCATCCCAACAGCATCGGCGGACGACCGACATCGTCGCGACCGCAATACTCGGCGCGGTCCAGATCCTGGTCACCATGTTCGCCCTGCTCTGGTCACTGTTGTTTCCGATGGCCGCCGACGTCTGCTCCAGTTCGAATGATGACTGCGTCGACGATGTGCTCGGAGCGTTGATCTACCCGGTCACCTGGGGAGGCATCGTGCTCGGCGCCGCGACGGCGGTTCTGGGCGTCACCTTGGCGGTGATCCGGCGCCGGTTGATGTTCGTCTGGCCGCTGTTGGGGATAGCCCTGGTGATCGGAGCGACGGCGGCCGGCCTGTTCCTGACCGATGCCGCCGTCAACCCGTAGCCACGTTGCGCACCTGCGATGATCACCCGATGACCTCTGGGGCGGGCCCGGCGCGACCCACGGCCGGAACCAGCCGAACCGGCGACATTGTGGCGACCTGTGTGCTCGGTGTGGCGCTGGGGCTGGCGGCCTTGTTCGGGGCGATTCTGTCGATGTACATGCCGATGGCGACCGACAACTGCGGGCTGCGCGACTGCCGACCGGGCCTGATGACCGTGGCGCAACTGCTGGGCTTCGGCAGCATCGCGGTGGGGCTGCTGGGCGCGCCGGTCGGGGTGTTCATCGCGGCCTCCAAACGCAAACGCATGTTCGTCTGGCCGTTGGCCGGGGTGGTTCTGATCGTCGTCGGGGTCGCCACCGGGATGATGCTGGCCGACGTCGCCGGCGGGTGAGGACGGTTCAGTAGCGATGCCGAGCCAGCTTCAACCCGCCGTCGCGGCCGTCGCCGTCGATGAGCAGTCGGGCCGGCACCATCTCGCTGGTCACCAGTCCGTGCCCGCCGGTGACCTCATCGACGATGTCGAAGGACGCGGCGATGTTCTGCGGGGTGTCGATGATGATGGTCAGCGCCGGGACGTGCCGGGTCAGCGCAAAGAGCTTGTCGCCGTGCGGTTCCTGGCTGTCGTGGAAACCCCAGATGCCACGCAGGACGGTGGCGCCGTGGGTGTTGGCCCGTCGGCGCAGCTCGGCGATGAGGGCGCGGTGGATCGGCCGGCCGTCGTGGGTTGCCGCCTCCGAGGTGTGCACCATAAGCTTCTGCCATAGCGGCAGCCCGTGCCGGTCGTGGCTGGGCAGCGCGTGCGGCCGTTCCTGCAGCGCGCCGTCGCGCTTGCAGATCCGCACCCGTTCGACGGTGATCATCGGATCGCGCAGCAGCGCGCCGAGTTCGGGCAGGAGCCGGGACATTCGCTCGCCGGTCCCGACGGCGATCACCATGAGCGGCACGTCGACATTGCGGTCGAAGAACTTCGCCCGGGTCCGGCGGCCGTGGTTGGTGCCGTCGACGCCGAGGAACACCGATGCGCCGGCCAGCCCGCGCCGGCGCATCAGATCGCAGACCGCCAGGTACGCCGGAACCCCGTAGACCTTCTCCTTGCGCCCCAGGTACACCGTCAGTTTCGTCTCCTCGTGCAGCCCGCCGGTCAGCTCGATCGGCTCCCCGCGGACCAGCCGGGCGCGTTCCAGGGTGATCAGCCCGCGCCCGGTCATGGCGATCAACGGGTCGAGCAGCGTCTCGATCAGCGGCGCGCTGTCCACCGCGACGGCGGTCACCGGCGGGTCCTCCGACAGCGACAACAACTGGTCGGTGCGCAGGTGATGGCGCGCCCTGAAGCCCGCCACTCCGCGCATCATGATCGAGGTGGACACCTCCGCGCGGCCGTACAGTTCGAGCATCTCGTCGGCCAGGAATCGCCCGCCGCTGCGCTGCCGCTCCCCGAAATACGCTGTGAGCTTGAGACTTTCGACGCCGTTCACAGTTGCGCTCCGATCCACGACCCGCAACCGGCGGCCAACACACCGGCCACCAGGCTGACGACGATGTTCAGCGTGGCCCGACGTCGGCCGCCCTCCTCAGCCAGCCGCGCGGTCTCCAGCATCCAGGTGGAGAACGTCGTGTAGGCGCCGACGAGGCCCGTCCCGGCGATCAGCAGAGCGGTCGGCGACAACCCCGCGCCGCTGAGCATCCCGAGCGCCAGGGCGCCACTGAGGTTCACCGCCAGCGTCCCGGCCGGGAAGCCTCCCCCGGTCCGGCGGGTCACCGCCCGGTCGAGTTCGAAGCGGGCGACCGCGCCGATCCCGCCGACCAGGAGCACCGCCAGCCACGGCGCCACCGCGCTCACCAGGTCACCACCCGGACCCTGCGCACGACGGCGCTCGCCAGCCACACCGCGGCCAGTCCGCCGGCAATGCTGGCGGTGGCGTAGCCGGCCGCCAGCGGCCAGTCACCGCGGGCAAGCATGTGCAGGATCTCCACCTGCATGGTGGAGAAGGTGGTCAGCCCGCCGCAGAACCCGGTGCCCAGCAGCGGGCGACGGTAGCTGGACAGCGGGAGGCGTTCCAGCAGCCGGGTGGTGAGGTACCCGAGCGCGAACGCCCCGATGATGTTGACCGCGAACGTCCCCCAGGGCCATTGGCAGGGCTGGCCCGAGAACGCGACGCCCAGGCCGGCGCGTGCCAGCGCGCCGATCGACCCGCCGACGAAGACCGCCGCGGTTTCGGTGTGATCCCGACTGCTCATTGGTCACCCCGGTTGCCGGGGTGGAAAACGGCGCACGCCACCTGCGACTCCTAACGGTTCGCAGGGGCTATCAGCCGGTGAGGCGGTTCGGAACCCCAGGGTTCCCGGCGAGCTCCATCGCCGAGATCAGTTAAATCACGCGCCGGGGTATCCGTCAACCCCGAGCCGTCGCCCGCTCAGTCGCGGGTGGGCAATCCCGACTGCCCGCCGTTGTGCAGCAGATTGACGAAGTCGATACCCCAGATGGTCGCGAAGAACTTCTCCTTCAGCTCCGCCGCGCCCTCTTCGACGTTCAGCAGATCCGCGGCCTGGTCGTAGCCGTAATAGACGATGCCGACCGGCGGCAGGGTCAGCAGCAGCTGGTTGACGGTCGCCTGCGCGATCTTCTGCTCCTCGTGCGTGCCGGTGGCCAGCTGTAACAGCGGTATGGGCAGGTTGACCCACGGGATCATCTGGCTCACCCGGTAGCCGGCTTCGAAGCCCTCCCGGACGACGGGATCGAGCTGCGGGATCGGGTTTGCGTCCCGCACCGCATTGCGGACCTCGAGCAGCGGGCCGTACATGCCCGCGGGATCGGGATCGGGATCGTCGGACCGGAAGGGGTTGGTGAGGAACGCGTCACCCCCACCGGAATCCCGATTGGCCTCGGCGTTGGCCTTCGCAGCGGGCGCCGCAGGCTCGACCGTCGGCTTCAGCGAACGCGCCGTCTTGGTGGCCTTGGACAGCAGCTCGGAGCCCCCGGCGAGCAGGTCGTCGCCGGCCAGTGTCGACTTGGCCTGGGCCACCCGACGCTCGAGCTTGGCTTCGGCGCGGTCGAAGCCGCGCTTGAGATCGCGGACGGTTTCGGCCGGGTCGAAGGACTTCGAGGCCGACGAGACCTTACGGACGCCGGACTCCACCGTGGCAGCGGACTCCTGCACCCGGGAGGCGACCTTCTTGACCGCCGCGGTGACCTTGTCGCCGGGCTTCGCGGTGCTCTCCGACGCCGAGGAGGCCGGTTTCGCGTCCGCGCCCGGGTCGGTTTCGGCGTGCGCGGTGGCCGCTCCCCCGACGGCCATCGCCGCTCCGATTCCGGCGGCCACCGCCGCGCCACCCAGGTATCCGGCGTACTTCGTCGACGACATGGAGCCCCTTTCAAAGACCACCCGGAACCCTATCCCGGCGTGCCGCGGATCACAGCACGAGCAATAGTCACCGGCGTCGGCTCAGGAGGCCGCGCCCGTCGTCGCCCAACGCCCGGACAGCGTCCGCGCCCCGACGAAGACCAGTCGCAGCACCAGGAACGTCGACAGCCCGGTCCAGATGCCGGCCAGCCCCCACCCGAAGGCCAGGGACGCCCAGATCAGCGGCAGGAATCCGATCAACGCGCTGGCCAGCGTGGCGTTGCGCATGAAGGCGGCGTCCCCGGCCCCCAGCAGCACCCCGTCCAGGGCGAACACCGCCCCGGCGATCGGCAACTGCGCCACCAGGAACCACCACGGCACGACGATGGCGTGCAGCACCGCCGGGTCATCGGTGAACAACCGCGGCACAATCGTCGAGCCGGCGGCGAACAGCCCGGCCAGCACCAGCGCGGCCACCGTGGAGAACAGCGTCACCCGTCGGGCCACCAGCTTCGCGTGGTCGGCCTGGCCGGCCCCGAGCGCCGCGCCCACCAACGCCTGGGCGGCGATCGCCAGCGAGTCGAGCACCAGGGCAAGGAACGACCACAGTTGCAGCACCACCTGGTGGGCGGCCAGCGCGGCGGCGCCGAAGCGGGCGGCGACGGTGGCCGCCGAGATGAAGCAGGCCTGGAACGCCAGCGAGCGGACCAGCAGGTCGCGGCCCATCACCAGTTGGGCGCGCAGCACCGTCGGATGCGGTGTCAGCGGCGCCTTCTCCACGATCAGCGCCCGGCAGAACAGCGTGGCGGCCAGCCACTGGCCGACCACATTGGCCACCGCGGACCCGGGCAGTCCCAGTTCCGGGGCGCCGAACCAGCCGTACACCAGCGTCGGGCACAGCAGCGCCGACACCGCGAACCCGACCACCACGAAGCGCAGCGGGCGACGGGTGTCCTGGAGGCCGCGCATCCAACCGTTTCCGGCCAATGACAGCAGGATCGCCGGGGCGCCCAGGATGGCGATCCGCAGCCAGCTCAACCCGGCGTCGGCGACCGGCCCACCGTCGGCGATGGCCGACACCACGGGCCGCGCGATGAGCTGCACCACCGCGATGACCGCGACGCCGAGCCCGAGCGCCAGCCAGCTGGCCTGCACCCCTTCGGCGACGGCGGCGCGGCGGTCACCGGCGCCGTAGTGCCGGGCGGCGCGGGCCGTCGTCCCGTAGGACAGGAAGGTGACTTGGGAGGCGACCAGGCCGAGGATCAGCCCGCCTACGGCCAGCCCGGCCAGGCTGATGGCGCCGAGCCGGCCGACGACGGCGAGGTCGAAGAGCAGGTAGAGCGGTTCGGCGGCCAGCACCCCGAGCGCGGGCAACGCCAACGCGGCGATCGCTCGGCTGGACGGCGCGGCGCCGCGAACACCCTCCGCCGGTGACTCAGCCAAGAGCCGCGAGCAGTTGCTCGACGAGTGCGGGGACCTCCCCGGCGGCCGAGTACCCGGCCGCGAAGCGGTGACCGCCGCCGCCGAACCCGGTCGCCACCGGCGACAGGTCCACCGTCTTGGCGCGCAGCGACACCGACCAGTTGCCGGGCTCGACTTCCTTGAACACCGCCGCGACGTCGGCCTGTTCGGCGGTGCGGACGATGTCGACGACGCACTCCACCTCTTCGGGGCGGGCGGCCGCCAGTTCGCGATTCGCGACGACGGCGTAGGCCAGACCTCGTCCGCCAGCGGCTTCGGGGACCAGCCGCGCGGTGGTCAGCACCCGCGACAGCATCGGTAGCCAGGCGAACGGGTGGGTGTCGAGCAGGGTGCGGCTGACCGTGCTGTTGTCCACGCCCAGATCGATCAGCCGGGCGGCCAGCCGGTGCGCGCGGGCGCTGGCCCAGCGAAACGACCCGGTGTCGGTCATCAGCCCGGCGTACAGGCAGTGCGCGACGGGCAGGTCGATCGGCTGGCCCCACGCGTCGAGCAGGTCGGCGATCAGCATGGTCGTCGAATCCGCTGTCGGGTCAACGTAATTCACGCTGCCGAACTGCTCGTTGGAGGCGTGGTGGTCGATGACCAGCACCGGCCGGCCGCAGTCCTCGGCGGCAAGCGCGCCGAGTTCGCCGAGCCGCCCGCGGCTGGGGATGTCGACGGTGACCACCAGATCCGGATCGGGGTTGACCTGGTCCGGGGCGCTCAGCAGCCGGCCGCCGGGCAGGCTGCACAGCGATTCCGGCAGCGCCGGTGGCCGCGCGAAGCTGACACAGACCCGTTTGCCGAGCCGGTCGAGCACCTGCGCCAGCGCCAGTCCGGCGCCGATGGTGTCGGCGTCCGGGAAGACATGCGCGACGATCACGATGTCGTCGGCGCCGGTGAGAGCGCCGATGGCAGCGTGCGCGTCAGTCCGCGGTTCGATCGCCGTCACCAGGCTCACCCTCGTCGACGGCCACCCGATACGGGTCGGCGTCGCCGGCCGGCACCGCGCCCTCGCGCACCCGCGCCAGTTCGGCGTCGCGCGCGCGGGCCGCGGCCAGCAGTTCGCTCATCCGGTTCGCCGCGTCCGGCACGGTGTCGCGCTCGAAGGTCAACGTCGGGGTGAACCGGACACCGGTGCCCGCGCCGACCTTGGAGCGCAGCACGCCCTTGGC
Organism: Mycolicibacterium brumae; assembly: GCF_025215495.1. NCBI lineage: Bacteria > Bacillati > Actinomycetota > Actinomycetes > Mycobacteriales > Mycobacteriaceae > Mycobacterium > Mycolicibacterium brumae. The sequence continues at coordinate 2,501,819 of NZ_CP104302.1, forward strand.
GCTTTCCAGCGCCGCGGCCACCCCGGCGTAGTCGGGTTCCTCGTCCAGCGACGAGCCGAGCACCGTGTAGTACAGCGTGGCGTCGTGCAGGTCGCCGGTGACCTTGGCGTCGGTGATGGTCACCCCGGCCAGTCGAGGATCCTTGATCTCATACTCGATGGCCGAGGCGACGATCGCCGATATCCGCTTGGCGAGCCGCTTGGCCCGGGCCGGATCAGACATGCTGAATACCCTTCGCGCACACGCTGTTTGGGAATCTAGACACGTTCCTTCTCGACCAGTTCGTAGGTCTCGATGACATCGCCTTCCTTGATGTCACTGTAGGTCAGCGTCAGACCGCACTCGTAACCGTCGCGCACCTCGGTGGCGTCGTCCTTCTCCCGCTTCAGCGAGGAGATGGTGAGGTTCTCCGCCACCACGACGTTGTCGCGCAGCAGCCGCGCCTTGGCGTTGCGCCGCATGATGCCCGAGGTGACCAGGCAGCCGGCGATGTTGCCGACCTTGCTGGAGCGGAAGATCGCCCGGATCTCGGCGCGGCCGAGCTCCTTCTCCTCGTAGATCGGCTTGAGCATGCCCTTGAGCGCGGACTCGATCTCATCGATCGCCTGGTAGATGATCGAGTAGTACCGGATCTCCACGCCCTCGCGGTTGGCGAGCTCGGTGGCCTTGCCCTCCGCGCGCACGTTGAAGCCGATGATGATCGCGTCCGAGGCCGCCGCCAGGTTGACGTTGGTCTCGGTGATGCCACCGACGCCGCGGTCGATAACCCGCAGCTGCACCTCGTCGTCGACCTGGATCCCCATCAGGGCTTCTTCCAGCGCCTCGACGGTGCCGGCGTTGTCGCCCTTGAGGATCAGGTTCAGCTGGCTGGTTTCCTTCAGCGCCGAATCCAGGTCCTCCAGCGAGATCCGCTTGCGCGAACGCGCGGCCAGCGCGTTGCGCTTGCGGGCGCTGCGCTTGTCGGCGATCTGGCGGGCGATCCGGTCCTCGTCGACGACCAGCAGGTTGTCGCCGGCGCCGGGCACCGAGGTGAACCCGATGACCTGGACCGGACGCGACGGCAGCGCCTCTTCGACGTCGTCGCCGTGCTCGTCGACCATGCGGCGGACGCGGCCGTAGGCGTCGCCGGCGACGACGGAGTCGCCGACGCGCAGCGTGCCGCGCTGCACCAGGACGGTGGCCACCGGGCCGCGACCGCGGTCCAGGTGCGCCTCGATCGCGACACCCTGGGCCTCCATGTCGGGGTTGGCCCGCAGGTCCAGGGCGGCGTCGGCGGTCAGCAGGACCGCCTCTTCCAGGGCCTGGATGTTGGTGCCGTTCTTAGCCGAGATGTCGACGAACATGGTGTCACCACCGAAGTCCTCGGCGACCAGGTTGTACTCGGTCAGCTGGGCCCGGATCTTCTGCGGGTCCGCGCCTTCCTTGTCGATCTTGTTGACCGCCACCACGATCGGCACATCCGCGGCCTGCGCGTGGTTGATGGCCTCCACCGTCTGCGGCATGACGCCGTCGTCGGCGGCGACCACCAGGATCGCGATGTCGGTGGCCTTGGCGCCACGGGCGCGCATGGCGGTGAACGCCTCGTGACCCGGGGTGTCGATGAAGGTGATGAGCCGCTCGACGCCGTCGTGCTCGACGGCGACCTGGTAGGCGCCGATGTGCTGGGTGATGCCGCCGGCCTCGCCCTCGCGGACGTTGGCCTTGCGGATGGTGTCCAGCAGTCGGGTCTTGCCGTGGTCGACGTGACCCATGACGGTGACCACCGGCGGGCGGGACTGCAGATCGTCCTCGTCGCCCTCGTCCTCGCCGTAGCTCAGGTCGAACGACTCCAGCAGCTCGCGGTCCTCGTCCTCCGGGGACACCACCTGGACGACGTAGTTCATCTCGCTGCCGAGCAGCTCCAGGGTGTCATCGCCGACCGACTGGGTGGCGGTGACCATTTCGCCGAGGTTGAACAGCGCCTGCACCAGCGCAGCCGGGTTGGCGTTGATCTTCTCGGCGAAGTCGCTCAGCGACGCGCCGCGGGCCAGCCGGATGGTCTCGCCGTTGCCGTGCGGCAACCGCACGCCACCGACGATCGGGGCCTGCATGCTCTCGTACTCGGCGCGTTTCGCCCGCTTGGACTTGCGACCGCGCTTCGGGGCGCCGCCGGGACGGCCGAACGCGCCCGCGGTGCCGCCGCGCTGGCCGGGACGGCCACCGCCGCCACCGCCGGGGCCGCCACCGGGACGACCGCGGAAGCCACCGGGGCCGCCGGTGTTACCGGCGCCTGCGCCGGCGCCGCCACCGCGGTAGTTACCGCCACCGCCGGCTCCACCGGGTCCGGGGCGCGGACCACCGGGACGCCCACCGGCGCCGGGGCCCGGACGCGGGCCGCCGCCGGGACGGGGTCGGGGCATGCTGGCGCCGGGCCGGGCCGGCATGTTGCCGGGGGTGGCGCGGGGGCCGGGACGCGGGCCGCCGGGTCCCGGGGCCGGGCGGGGACCGCCGGGGCCGGGGGCGGGACGCGGAATGGCGCGCTCCACCGGCTGCTGCGAAGAGAACGGGTTGTTGCCGACCCGCGGCGGACGGGGTCCACCCGGCTTGGGGCCGGGGGTGGCCGGACGCGGCCCCGGGGTCGGGCCGCCGGCGGCCGGCGGGGCAGCGGGGCTCGGCGCCGGGGCGGCGGGAGCAGCAGGCGCAGCTGGGACCGGGGCCGCGGGCGCTGCAGGCGCAGCTGGGACGGGGGCCGCGGGCGCTGCAGGCGCAGCTGGGACGGGGGCCGCGGGCTTGGGGGCGGACGGCTTGGCCGCCGGCGCCTTCGGGGCCGGGGCCGGTTCCGCGGCGGGCTTGTTGCCGCCGAACGCTTCCCGGAGACGTCGAGCGACGGGCGCTTCCACCGTCGACGACGCCGATTTCACGAATTCGCCCTGTTCACTCAGTCGGGCGAGCACTTCCTTGCTTGTGACACCGAGTTCCTTAGCCAACTCGTGCACGCGGGCCTTTGCCACTACTTCTCCTCATCTGGAGGCGGCAGCGGGTGACGGCCGACGCCTCGGTTTAGCTATGACGCATGGTCATCGGGACTTCACGGTGTGCTCATGTCTTTGCTTACCTGTTCTTCTCTTAACCCCGGAGAGTCGAAATACTCGACCACCGCGGTGTGTTCCGGTGAACCGGCGATACGCAACGCTCTCGCGAACGCCCGCCGGCGGATCGCTGCCTGCAGGCAGCCCGGTGTGGGATGCAGCCAAGCACCCCGCCCAGGGAGCTTACCGGTCGTGTCAACGAGGAGGGCGAACTCGCCATTCCCGTTCGACGCGGCCGCCACCCTGACCAGGTCGACGGCCAACTCTCGCTTCCGGCATCCGACGCACGTGCGCACCGGTCCGTGGGGGCTGCGGTGTTTGCGCGCGCCAGCGGCCGAAGACTCGCGCTGGATCACAGCTCATCCTACCTGCTCGCCGGGGCCCGGATTACCACCCGGAAATTGCCTTGTCGCCGAACGCCGCGCCGATGCACGAGCGGCCCGTTTGGGCACGAGGACCTCCACGAGGGGCCACTTTTTGCCCGAGGAGCCAGTTTCTGCACGCTCCTTCCCGAGCTTCGCGTGCCAAAAGTGGCTTCTCGTGCAATAAGTGGCCCCTCGCCCACGGGTTCGACGACGGGGCACGGTTGCGCGGTGACGCCGAGCGGCTGCGGTGCCGCGGCCTGAGGAGGACGGCCCTCAGTAGTGGTATCGGGCCTTAAGGATCTTCACCTCGGTGGCGTCGGCCCGATAGACCAACCGATGCTCGTCGTCGATGCGGCGCGACCAGTAGCCGGACAACTCCCCTTTGAGCGGCTCGGGTTTGCCGATCCCGGCGAACGGGTCGCGTTGGATCTCGCCGATCAGCCGGGTGATGCGGCGGGCGATCTTGCGGTCGGTGGCCAGCCAGTGCAGGAAGTCCTCCCAGCCGTCGGGGTCGAAGCTGACGCTTCTCAATCCGCTCCGCCAGCCATCTTTCGCAGCTCATCGAGCGACACGGCATGCCCCACATCGCCCGCCTTGTCTCGGGCGACGGCCTCCATCAGCCGACGGGCATTCTCCGGCGACCGCAGCAGGTAGACGGTCTCCTGCCAGGAGTCGTAGTCGTCGGCGGACATCAGCACCGCATCCCCGGCCTTGGAAGTGATCCGGACCGGTTCATGATCGACATTGACCTGCTCCAGCAACGGAAAGAGCCGCTGCCGGGCCTCGCTGGCGCTGATGCTCATAAGTGCAGCCTCTCCGTACAGAAACCTTGTACAAGTATCGTACGTGATTTCCGAAGGGCGACGCCGGGTCCCGAACCCTCGTGGGACTACTCCGGGGCGGGCTCGGCGTCGCTGCGGATGTCGATGCGCCAGCCGGTCAGCCGGGCGGCCAGCCGGGCGTTCTGGCCTTCCTTGCCGATCGCCAGGGACAACTGGAAGTCCGGGACGACCACCCGCGCCGAGCGAGTGGTGGCGTCGATGACGGTCACCGAGACCACCTTCGCCGGCGACAACGCGTTTGCGACGAAGCGCGCGGGGTCCGGATCCCAGTCGATGATGTCGATCTTCTCGCCGGACAGCTCACTCATCACATTGCGCACCCGCTGACCCATCGGGCCGATGCAGGCGCCCTTGGCGTTCAGGCCGGACACCTTGGAGGCCACCGCGATCTTGGACCGGTGCCCGGCCTCGCGGGCCACCGCGACGATGTCCACGCTCTTGTCGGCGATCTCTGGCACCTCCAGGGCGAACAATTGCCGCACCAGGTTCGGGTGCGTGCGCGAGAGCCGGATCTGCGGCTCCCGGGTCCCCCGGGTCACCCCGAGCACGTAGCAGCGCAACCGCTCGCCGTGCTCGTAGTTCTCTCCCGGCACCTGCTCGGAGGCCGGGATGATGCCCTCGTTGAACTTGGTCTCGCTGCCCATCCGGAGCACCACTTCACCGCGGGCGTTGGCGCGGGCGTCGCGCTGCACCACGCCGGCGACGATGTCACCCTCGCGGGTGGCGAACTCGCCGTAGATCTTGTCGTTCTCGGCGTCGCGCAGCCGCTGCAGCATCACCTGGCGCGCCGTCGTCGCCGCGACCCGGCCGAACCCGTCGGGGGTGTCGTCCCATTCGGTGATGAGGTTGCCGTCCTCGTCGCGCTCGCGCGCCATCACCTTGACCTCGCCGGACTTCCGGTCGATCTCGATGCTGGCGTCGGCCTGATGGCCCTCGGTGTGCCGGTAGGCCGTCAGCAGCGCGGATTTGATGGTCTCGAGCAGCTCGCCCTCGGCGATGCCGCGTTCGCTCTCGATGGCGTGCAATGCGGCCATATCGATATTCATTCGGATACCTCCTCTGCTGCGCCCATTCCCGCGAGTTCGAGTTCCCGCGGATTGGGTTTGGCGAATTCCACCTGCACGACGGCGGTCGCGATGTCGGCCAGATCAAGGGGACGCACGGTCAGCTCGCGCCCGGCGCGGACCACCAGGTCGACCGCGTCGCCCGACAGCGCGCCGAGTCGGCCCTCCAGCGACGTCCCGTCGACGAGCGACACCGCCACCTTGCGGCCCTGCGCGCGGCGGTAGTGCCGCGCGGCGGTCAGCGGCCGGTCCACTCCCGGGGAGCTGACTTCCAGCAGGTAGGGCGGGGTGGCGTCGGGCAGCGCGTCATCGAGATGGTGGGACGCCAGCCGGGACAGTTCGGCGACCGCGTCCAGGTCGAGAGGGTCATCGCCGTCGGCGACGATGCTGATCCGTGGCGGCTTGGCGGAGGAGACGACGGCGACATCCTCGATCTGATAGCCGGCGGCGGCGAAATCATCGGCGAGTAGCTCGATCACCTGCGCGGGTGATGGCAGCTGCGCGGACTGCTGCGTCACGGCGAGCTCCTCATCTTGAGTTGTCCTCATCTCACGACTCGCCGACGGTGCCGGCGAGCTTGGCCCACGATACGCCAGCCGTTGGCCCGGATCGACCGAAAAACCCACCGGTCCGCCCGCGCCCTGGCCCGAACCGGCTCGGGTCAATGGCAGGATATGGCCGTGCCCGCCGATCCGACGCCCGCCCGGCAGCTGAGCCGACGCGCCGCGCTGATCGGCGCGAGCCGGGTCGCGCTGGGGCTCGCCGCGGTCGGCCTGGCCGCCTCTGCCTGCGGATTCGGCGACTCCGACGGGCCGGACCCGCTGCTCGCCCAACTCGAGCTGGCGCGCTCGGACGCGGGTCTGGCGTCGTCCGCCGCGGCCGCCGCCGCCCCTCCGCTGGCCGAGGCGCTGACCCAGCTCGCCGCCGACCGCAGCAGTCACGCCGAGGCGCTGACCGCCGAGTTGTCCCGGTCCGGCCACGCGCCGGCGGCCACCACCACCACGTCGGCGACCAATGCGGTCTCGGCCGCCCCGCCCAGCCGCGCCGACGTGCTGGACGCGCTGAAACGCTCGACGGAGTCGGCTTCGAAGACCGCGATCACCGAATCGGGCTACCGGGCCGGCCTGCTCGGGTCGATCGCCGCGTGCTGCGCGGCGTGGGAAGCCGTCGGCCTGCCGCAGGAGCCCCAACCGTGACGACGCCCGAACCGACCCCCACCAGCACCGACGCGCCGTCGACCAGCACCTCCGAAGCCTCCACGACGACGACCACCCCGCGGCCGACGACGACGATCCCGCCGCACAGCACGCTGCCGGTCGGCCCCGACCCCAACCGTCCCGACGGCGGTGTCCAGGCCGCGCTGTACGACGCGCTGGCCAACGAGGACGCGGTGATCTTCGGCTACGGCATCGTCTCGGCGCACTCACTGCCGGAGATCAACCCGCTGGTGTCGGAGGCGCTGCTCACCCACCGGGGGCGGCGCGAAGCCGCGGTGTCACTGGCCTCGCGCAACGGCTGGACGACACCGCTGCCGGCCGTCGGCTACCAACTGCCGTTCGCGGTGAACACGCCACCGGACGCCGAGACGCTGGCGGTCCGGATGGAGGAAGACAGCGTCGTCGCATGGCGGGCGGTGGCGGAGGCGGCCGAGTCCGAGGAGTTGCGCGGCGTGGCGGTCCCCGCGATGACCGAGAGCGGGGTGCTGGCGGCGCGCTGGCGGGTCGAACTCCGGATCAGCCCGCCGACGCCGGCGTTTCCCGGCGGCAACGAGTGACCGGGTAGCCTGGGACACGCAGCTGGTTTGCCGCCGGCCCGCCTGGGTCGACGGCGCCGAGCGGCGGGTGCTGTCGCAGGCCCGTCCGCGAGAGGGAACCCGGTGGGAATCCGGGACTGTCCCGCAGCGGTATGCAGGAACGAAATCCGTCAATAGCACTGGCGCGCAATCACATTGCGGCTGGGAAGCGGCGGCCGGTAGGAACACCTCCGCGGTGTGCGCCTGTGAGTCCGAAGACCTGCCAGTTGTGCCGGGCGCGCCGCGTCCGGCGCGCGTCGCCTCGGGATCTGGGCGGACGGCTTTCAGCGGTGGGCCGCTTCGTCTTTCGGCGATCCCTCCTCCGCGGGCGCCGACGTCCTTCATGGCGACGAGTAACCCGTGATGAAGGACGTACACCGCAATGAATGCCACACCGTTCACCGCCACCGTGCTAGGGACGCCCCGTATCGGCCCGAACCGTGAGCTCAAGCGCGCCACCGAGAAGTACTGGGCCGGAGAGCTGCGCCGCGCCGAGCTGGAGGCTGTCGCCGCCGGGCTGCGCCGCGACACGTGGGCCGGCCTGGCCGCCGCCGGCCTCGATTCGATCCCGGTCAACACCTCTTCCTACTACGACCAGGTGCTCGACACCGCGGTGCTGGTCGGGGCGCTGCCCGAGCGGGTCGCCGGGATCTCCGACGACCTGGACCGCTACTTCGCCGCCGCCCGCGGCAACGCGGCCGTCGCGCCGCTGGAGATGACCAAGTGGTTCGACACCAACTACCACTACATCGTGCCGGAGATCGGCCCCGCGACGACGTTTTCGCTGAACCCGGCCAAGGTGCTGGGCGAGCTCGCCGAGGCCGTCGAGCTGGGGATTCCGGCGCGCCCGGTGATCGTCGGGCCGCTGACCTTCCTGGCGCTGAGCAAGGCCGTCGACGGGGCCGACGCCCCGCTGGCGCGGCTGGACGAGCTGACCGAGGTCTACGCCGAGCTGCTAGGCACGCTGGCTGACACCGGCGCCGAGTGGGTCCAGATCGATGAGCCGGTGCTGGTCACCGATATCTGCGCCGAGGCCCCCACCCTGGCCGCGAAGGTGTACAACCGGCTGGGCGGGCTGAGCAAGCGTCCGGCGATCTTCGTCGCCACCTACTTCGGCGACCCGGGCGCCGGGCTGCCGGCGCTGGCCGGCACGCCGGTGGAGGCGATCGGCGTCGACCTCGTCTACGGGCCGAACACCGCCATCGCCACCGTTCCGGAGCTGGCGTCCAAGACGCTGGTCGCCGGCGTGGTCGACGGCCGCAATATCTGGCGGACCGACCTGCAGGCCGCGCTATCCAAACTCGCCACGCTGCTGGGCAGTGCGGAGTCGGTCGTTGTGTCGACCTCGTGCTCGACCCTGCACGTTCCGTATTCGCTGACGCCGGAGACCGAGCTGGACGACGCGCTGCGCAGCTGGTTGGCGTTCGGCGCGGAGAAGGTGGCCGAGGTGGCCATTCTGGCCCGTGCGCTGGGTGAGGGCCGGGAGGCCGTCGCCGACGAAATCGACGCCTCCAACGCCGCCGTCGCGTCCCGCCGCTGCGACCCGCGGCTGAACAACGCCGCCGTGCGCGCCGAGATCGCCCGGATCACCGCGGCCGGTTCGCAGCGCGGATCGGCCGAATCCCGCCGCGACGCCCAGGGCGCCCGACTGGACCTGCCGCCGCTGCCGACCACCACCATCGGGTCGTTCCCGCAGACGGTGGAGATCCGCAAGGCCCGCGCGGCGCTGGTGGCCGGCCGCATCGACGAGGCCGAGTACACCAAGCAGATGAAGGCGGAGATCGCGGCGGTCATCCGGCTGCAGGAGGATCTCGGGCTGGACGTGCTGGTGCACGGCGAACCGGAACGCAACGACATGGTGCAGTACTTCGCCGAGCAGCTGGACGGTTTCTTCGCCACCCGTAACGGCTGGGTGCAGTCCTACGGCAGCCGGTGCGTGCGCCCGCCGGTGCTGTTCGGCGACGTGACCCGGCCCGAGCCCATGACGACTGCGTGGGCCCGCTACGCCCAGACGCTGACCGACAAGCCGGTCAAGGGCATGCTCACCGGCCCGGTCACCATCCTGGCCTGGTCCTTCGTCCGCGACGACCAGCCGCTGGCCGACACCGCCAACCAGGTCGCGCTGGCCATCCGCGAGGAGACGGTGGACCTGGAGTCCGCCGGCATCGCGATCATCCAGGTCGATGAGCCGGCGCTGCGGGAACTGTTGCCGCTGCGCGACGCCGACAAGGAGGCCTACCTGCGTTGGGCCGTCGGCGCGTTCCGGCTGGCCACCTCCGGGGTGGCCGACAGCACCCAGATCCACACCCATCTGTGCTACTCGGAGTTCGGTGAGGTGATCGGCGCGATCGCCGATCTGGACGCCGACGTCACCTCGATCGAGGCGGCCCGATCGCATATGGAGGTGCTCGACGACCTCAACGCGATCGGCTTCTCCAACAGCGTCGGGCCCGGCGTCTACGACATCCATTCGCCGCGGGTGCCGTCCACCGAGGAGATGGTCACCTCGCTGCGCGAGGCGCTGGACGCCGTTCCTGCGCAACGCCTTTGGGTGAACCCGGACTGCGGCCTGAAGACGCGCAAGACCGACGAGGTCACCGAATCGCTGCGCAATATGGTCTCGGCCGCCAAGGCGGTGCGGGTCTAGTGAGACCGGCGTCGTCGTCCTCGGAGATCCGCGTGCCGCTGCGCACGGTCGCGTTGGAGTTGGTGCCGCCCAACACCGACCGCGGCGCAGCGGCCGCCCGCGAAGAAGCGCACAAGGTGCTGCGGCACGCGGCGCAGTCCGGCGTGCCGGGCCGAATCGGGCACGTCATGCTCCCCGCGATGATCCCCGAGGACGACGACCGGCCGGTGGAGATGAAACCGAAGCTCGACGTGCTGGATTTCTGGTCGACCATCTCGCCGGTTCTTCCTGGGGTGCGGGCCATCTGCACCCAGGTGACGGCCTTCACCGACGAGGCCGGATTGCGCGACCGCCTCACCCGGCTGCGATCGGCCGGGGTGGAGGGCGTCATCTTCGTCGGGGTGCCGCGCACCATGAACGACGGCGACGGCGACGGTGTCGCGCCGACCGACGCGCTCTCGCTGTTCGGCGATCTGGTGGAGCACCGCGGGGCGATTCTGATCCCCACCCGGGACGGGGAACAGGGTCGGTTCGGGTTCAAATGCGACCGGGGGGCCGACTTCGGGATGACCCAGCTGCTCTATTCCGATGCCATCGTCGGGTTCCTGCGGGAGTTCGGCCGCACAACCGACCACCGTCCGGAGATCCTGCTGTCCTTCGGGTTCGTCCCGAAGGTGGAATGGTCGGTGGGTCTGATCGACTGGCTGATCCGCGACCCGGGCAATGCGGCGGTCGCCGGTGAACAGGCGTTCGTCAGGGAGTTGGCGTCCGCCGACGTCGCCGCCAAGCGGCGTCTGCTGCTGGATCTGTACATGCGGGTGGTCGACGGCGTCGTCGACCTCGGCTTCCCGCTGAGCCTGCACCTGGAGGCGCCCTACGGGGTGTCCGGTCCGGCGTTCGACACCTTCGCCGAAATGCTCGAATACTGGTCGCCGGCTTAGGCTCTCACCAGGACAGGTCGAATTCGACCACCGTCTCGGTGGGCACGACCAGGGCGACCGGGGTGAACCGCTGCGACGATTCGTCGCGCGCCACCCCGGTCAGCACCCGGCCACCGTGGCCATCGCGGCGCCCCGGAACCGTCATGGTCACTGTGGCCGACCGCGTTCGGATCGACCACGGTCGCAGGTAGAACCCCTCCCCCGGCTCCACTGCGTCCTCGATCACCGCGCCGTGGCGGTCCACGATCTGCGCGCCGTCGGAGGCCAGCGCCGCCGCCGAGCTGGCGCGCAGCCGAAGCGGGCCGATCAACGGGCCGTCGGCCCGCACCCCGCTGGTGTCGATCCCCGGCGCGGTTGCCGCGGCGCGGGCACGCCGTGCCCCGTCGAGCAGGTATTCGTAGGCGTGCACGATGCGCGGTGAGTTGCGGTAGGCGGCCGCCCCGGCCAGCGAGAACCGCACCTCCCCGATGCTGGCCGCGCCGTCCACGCTGACCCGGTAATAACGGTGCCCGCGCCGGGTGTGGCCGTGGCCGTGCGACACCGTCGCGCCCACTCCCAGCGCTTTGCGGCGCACCCCCGCGCCGGCCTCGGTGGTGGTCAGCGCCGACGCAGCCACTTCCTGCCAGTCCTGCCCGTCGGCGGACTTGTGCAGGCGCAGCGTCACCGGGCCCGCCGCGACCAACTCCACCTCGTAGCCGTCGAGCTCCAGCTCGTCGGCGAACCGGACGGTCACCCCGCGGTGGTCCCGGACGATCTGCTCGGGCTCGTTGCGCGGCCGGGTGTCCAGATCCAGTCCGTTGGTGAAATGCCAGATCGCGGCCTGTGTGGCGGCGATCGCCTCATGCTCGCTGATGTGGCCGGCGCCCAGCGGGCGTCCCGCCGCCCGCAGCCGCCGGGACAGCTCCGCGGCGCCCAGGCTGGGGTACGAATTGCGCAGCATCCAGTCGATCTCGACCTCGAAGGCTCGCGCCCGCGCGTTGGGCAGTTCGGCGAAGGACTCCACGTCGTAGCGTGACGGCCGCAGCGGCGCGATACCGGAGAAGTCCAGCGAGTAGGCCTGCACACCGGGGTTCAGCCGGATCAGGTCGGTGCGGGCCGCGGTCCCGTCCGCGAAGACGATCCGGTCCACGGTGTGGGAGTAGGTGCCCCCGTGATACCGCGTCAATCGCGACAGCGCGACGGCGGGGCGGGGCCGGACGCTACGGCGGACGGCGACTCCGGCGAATGAGGCCGCCCGGGTGGCGGTTGATGCGAATGTCATGGGTGTTGTCGGCTTTCACGCTGATGATGCGGCGCGCCCAGGCCACCGGCGATGCGCTCGGCAGGCCACGACGCAGAACTGACGCGTCAGATACAGCGACAACAACACAGGCTCGACGGCCGCGCGGCGACCAGAGACTGTGTGGCAGACATAGCGCCACCATAGCGCGTCCGCGACCGTCTTCCAACGCCTGCGCGGCTTCCGATCAGCCTGCGTCTAAGCAGTGACGAACCAGCGGCGGGCGCCGATCATTGTCGCCGTACCCCCGCGCCACAGCCGTCGGCGCGGGTCAATCCATGCGAGGAGGAACGTCGATGACGTCGGCTCAGAATGAATCCCAGGCGCTCGGCGATCTCGCCGCACGGCAGCTAGCGAACTCGACCAAGACGGTCCCGCAGCTGTCGACGATCACCCCGCGGTGGCTGCTGCACCTGCTCAGCTGGGTGCCGGTCGAGGCGGGTCTGTACCGGGTGAACCGGGTGGTCAATCCGGAGCGGGTCGCCATCCACGTCGAGGAGGGCGCCGGGGCGCCGGAGCCGCTGCCCCAGACCTACGTCGACTACGAGACCACGCCGCGCGAGTACACGTTGCGCTCCATCTCCACCCTGCTCGACGTGCACACCCGGGTCTCGGACCTGTACTCCAGCCCGCACGACCAGATCGCCCAGCAGTTGCGGCTGACCATCGAGACGATCAAGGAGCGCCAGGAGTCCGAGCTGGTCAACAACCCGGAGTACGGCCTGCTGGCCCAGGTCACCCCGGAGCAGACCATCAAGACCCGCACCGGCGCTCCGACCCCGGACGATCTCGACTCGCTGCTGACCAAGGTGTGGAAGACGCCCGGCTTCTTCCTCACCCACCCACTGGGCGTTGCCGCATTCGGCCGGGAGGCCACCCGCCGCGGCGTCCCGCCGGTCGTGGTCAGCCTGTTCGGCGCCCAGTTCATCACCTGGCGCGGGATTCCGATCATCCCCAGCGACAAGGTGCCCGTCGAGAAGGGCAAGACCAAGTTCATCCTGCTGCGCACCGGCGAGGAGCGCCAGGGTGTGGTGGGCCTGTTCCAGCCGGGCCTGGCCGGCGAACAGTCCCCGGGCCTGTCGGTGCGCTTCACCGGCATCGACCGCAGCGCGGTCGCCTCGTACCTGGTCACCCTGTACAACTCGCTGGCGGTGCTGACCGAGGATTCGCTGGCGGTGCTCGACGACGTGGCGGTGGACAACTTCCATGAGTACAAGTGACGAACTCGCCGCGTTGGCCAGCCAGCTCTACGCGGCGAGCTTCCATCCCGGGCCGGACAGCCCACCGCAGACCACCGCGGTGGCGCCGCGCGGCAGCGTGCCCGACGGCACCGCGCTGACCTCGGCGGCGACGACCGGGTTCGGCGCGGCCGATCCGCTGCTGTCGGGCGCGGATCTGTCGGCGTACGCGGTGCCGGTGTGGCCGGGCTGGGTTCCGGGTGTCCCGGACCTGCGCCTGGGCGGCCCGCCGGTCGGCTCGCCCACCGGCAATGAGGCGGACTACTACTTCACCTCGCCGCGATCTGCGCCGGTGGCGCAGCCCGTTCCGGTGCTGCCGGACGGTCACGAGATCTTCGACGTCAACGCGGTGCGGGCGGATTTCCCGATCTTGGCCGAGACCGTGAATGGCCATCCGCTGATCTGGTTCGACAACGCGGCCACCACCCAGAAGCCGCAGGCCGTCATCGATCGGCTGGCGCACTTCTACGCCCACGAGAACTCCAATATCCACCGGGCCGCGCACGAATTGGCGGCGCGGGCCACCGACGCCTACGAGGACGCCCGGGAAACGGTGCGCCGCTTCATCAACGCGCCGCGGGTCGAGGATCTCGTGTTCGTCCGCGGGACCACCGAGGCGATCAACCTGGTGGCCTACGCCTGGGGCGGGAAACATCTGGGCCCCGGCGACGAGATCGTCATCACCCACCTGGAGCACCACGCCAATATCGTTCCGTGGCAACTGATCTCGCAGCAGACCGGTGCGGTGCTCAAGGTTGCTCCGGTCGACGACGCCGGCAACCTGCTGCTGGCGGAGTTCGAGCGGCTGCTGGGCCCGCGCACCAAACTGGTGGCGGCCACGCACGTCTCCAACGCGCTGGGCACCGTCACCCCGGTCGCCCAGATCGTCGAACTCGGGCACCGGTACGGGGCGCGGGTGTTGATCGACGGGGCGCAGTCCATCCCGCACATCCCGATCGATGTGTCTGCGCTGGGCGCAGACTTCTTCGTGTTCTCCGGGCACAAGATCTTCGGCCCCACCGGCATCGGGGTGTTGTACGCCACCGAGGAGGTCCTCGCCGAGACCCCGCCGTGGCAGGGCGGCGGAAATATGATCGCCGACGTCACCCTGGAGCGCGCCGTCTTCCAGCCGCCGCCGGCAAAGTTCGAGGCCGGCACCGGCAATATCGCCGACGCCGTCGGGCTGGCCGCGGCGCTGCGGTATGTGGAGAAGGTCGGCGTCGAGCGGATCAACGCCTACGAACACGCCCTGCTGGACTACGCGACTCCCCTGCTGGCCGACATTCCCGGGGTGCGTTTGGTGGGCACGGCGGCCGAGAAGGCCAGCGTGCTGTCCTTCGTGCTGGCCGGCCACGAGCCGCTGGAGGTGGGCAAGGCGCTCAACACCGAGGGCATCGCGGTGCGGGCCGGGCACCATTGCGCCCAGCCGATTCTGCGGCGGCTCGGGCTGGAGGCGACGGTGCGACCGTCGTTCGCGTTTTATAACACCTTCGACGAGATCGACGCCTTTATCGCCGCGGTGCGCCGCATCGCCACCCGGTAGGCGGGAATACTCGTGACTGTGATGCAGTAGTTGTGCAGTGGAGTGGTTGTGCACGGTGGCCGGTTGTGAAGGGAATGAGGGCTCGATGAGCGAGATCTACGACAACGTGACCGAGTTGGTCGGGCGCACCCCGCTGGTGCGACTGAACCGGCTGACCGAAGGCCTCGGCGCGCAGGTCGTAGCCAAGCTGGAGTACTACAACCCGGCCAACAGCGTGAAGGACCGGATCGGGGTGTCGATCATCGACGCCGCGGAACGCTCCGGCGCGCTGCGCCCCGGCGGCACCATCGTCGAAGCCACCAGCGGCAACACCGGCATCGCGCTGGCCATGGTCGGCGCGGCGCGCGGCTACAAGGTCATCCTGACCATGCCGGACACCATGTCCACCGAACGCCGCGCGATGCTGCGGGCCTTCGGCGCCGACATCGTGCTGACGCCGGGCTCCGAGGGCATGGCCGGCGCGGTGAACAAGGCCCGGCAGATCATCGCCGAGACCCACAATGCGGTGGCCGCCGACCAGTTCGCCAACCCCGCCAACGCCGAAATCCATGAACGGACCACCGGCGAGGAGATCTGGGCCGACACCGACGGCGAGGTGGACATCTTCGTCGCGGGCATCGGCACCGGCGGCACCCTGACCGGCGTCGGCCGGGCGTTGCGGGCGCACAAGCCCGACGTGCGGATCGTCGGCGTGGAACCGAAGGACTCCGCGATTCTCAACGGCGGCGAGCCCGGACCGCACAAGATCCAGGGCATCGGCGCGAACTTCATCCCCGAGGTGCTCGACCGCGACATCTACGACGAGATCATCGACGTCGAGGCCGACGACGCGATCCGGGTGGCGCGGGCGCTCGGCGTCCGGGAGGGCATCCTCGGTGGGATCTCGGCCGGCGCCAATGTGTGGGCCGCCCTGGAGTTGGCGAAGCGCCCGGAGAACGCCGGGAAGCTGATCGTGGTGGTCGTCCCCGACTTCGGCGAGCGCTACATCTCCACCGTCTTGTTCGACCACATCAGAGAGTAGGCCCCGTGTCCGGAAGTAGGCCCCAGTCTGCGCTGTCCATCCTGCGCGAGGACCTGCAGAACGCCCGCAGCCACGACCCCGCGGCCCGCGGCGACCTGGAGAACGCCCTGGTCTACTCCGGGCTGCACGCCATCTGGTCCCACCGGATCGCGCATCGGTTGTGGTCCCGGCCGCGCCTGCAGGGACTCGCCCGGGTGCTCGCGCAGCTGACCCGCTTCGCCACCGGCATCGAGATCCACCCCGGCGCGACGATCGGGCGGCGGTTCTTCATCGACCACGGAATGGGCGTGGTGATCGGCGAGACCACCGAGATCGGCGACGACGTGATGGTCTATCACGGCGTGACGTTGGGCGGGCGCAGCCTGGCCAAGGGCAAGCGCCATCCCACCATCGGCAATCGGGTCACCGTCGGGGCCGGCGCAAAGGTGCTGGGGCCGTTGACGATTGGCGATGACAGCGCGATCGGCGCGAACGCCGTTGTGACCCATGATGTTCCGGCGGAGTCGATCGCCACCGGCATCCCCGCGGTGGTGCGACACCGCAGCGAGAAGCAGCGCGAACCCGCGGTCGACCCGACGTACTACATCGACCCCGCGATGTACATCTAACGCGGCGGTCCAGCGGCGGGACTGCGGTGGCTGTGGGTAGGGTCACGAGCGGCCAGCTAGGGCTCGAGCGGCCGACGACGCACACAAAAGCCCAGGACAGTTCCCCGCGCAGCGGACACCACGGGCCGCTCGTGCTCTATCGGGCCGCTCGCGGGCGTTCGTGTGCAGAATCTGGCCATTCGGACGAGATTTCGTGCCGAAACTGACCGCTCAACACGAAGCGCCGCGCCGATCCCGCGCCAGAGCGCCCCACACGGGGCGAACCCCACCCCGGGAAGAGCCCACCCATGTCACGCTTGCCCCACCAG
The DNA here is from genome assembly GCF_025215495.1 of Mycolicibacterium brumae. NCBI lineage: Bacteria > Bacillati > Actinomycetota > Actinomycetes > Mycobacteriales > Mycobacteriaceae > Mycobacterium > Mycolicibacterium brumae. The sequence continues at coordinate 2,518,514 of NZ_CP104302.1, forward strand.
CAACACATTTAACTGCGCGTCGGGGTTAGCGCGCGTAGCCGGGCAGATTCTCGGCCAGTTCGGCGAACAGCGCCCGGTTCAGGTCGAAGGCGACCTTCACCTCGTCGACAACGCGCGCGACCTCGGCGTCCGAGAGCGCCAGCCCGTCCAGCCGAGCCCGGTAGCCGTCCTTGTACGGCTTGGGCTTCGGCACGTCCGGGAACTCGTAGAACGCCAGGCCCGCCCCGTCCAGCCCGAAGGTGCGGCCCAGGATCTTGCCGATCGCCTGGCCGCCGGAGAGGTCCCCGAGGTAGCGGGTGTAGTGGTGCGCCAGCAACGCCCCGCCCCAGTCGGCGGCGCGCAGCCGGGCCGCGTACGCGTCGGCCGCGGGGCTGTCGACCTGATGCGAGGTCCCCGGCACCCAGTGCGCCAGGTCCGCGTCCAGCGCCGCCAGCCGCTCGATGGCGGGGTCGTAGAACGGCGCGATCAGGCGATCATCACGCGCCTCGGCAACGGCCTGTTCCAGCGCGGCGTACACGGTGCGCAGCCGGCGCAGATAGTCGGCGTAACCGGCTTCGTTGACCCGTCCGGCCAGCAGTTCGGAGACGAAAGCGGAGTTCTCCGCGGCCTCGTGCTCGATGCGCGACCCGTCCTTCATTGCGGCGGCCAGCGGCTTTTCCACCACATCGGTGGCAGTCATCGGGATCCTCTCGGTCACTTCTTGGCGTTCTTGTCGGCGGAGGCGCCGTCGGTGGACAGCGCGGCGACGAAGGCCTCCTGCGGAACTTCGACCCGGCCGATCGTCTTCATCCGCTTCTTGCCCTCCTTCTGCTTCTCCAACAGCTTGCGCTTACGGGTGATGTCGCCGCCGTAGCACTTACTCAGCACATCCTTGCGAATCGCCCGGATGTTCTCGCGGGCAATGATTTTCGAGCCTATCGCGGCCTGCACCGGCACCTCGAACTGCTGGCGCGGGATGAGCTCCTTGAGCTTGGTGGTCATCTTGTTGCCGTAGGCGAACGCGGAATCCTTGTGCACGATCGCGCTGAACGCGTCAACAGCCTCGCCCTGCAGCAGAATGTCGACCTTCACCAGCGCCGCCTCCTGCTCACCGGCCTCCTCGTAGTCCAGGCTGGCGTAGCCGCGGGTGCGCGACTTCAGCGAATCGAAGAAGTCGAAGATGATCTCGCCGAGCGGCATGGTGTAGCGCAGTTCGACCCGCTCCGGCGACAGGTAGTCCATGCCGCCGAGCTCACCGCGCCGGGACTGGCACAGTTCCATGATGGTGCCGATGAACTCGCTCGGCGCGATGATCGTCGTCTTGACCACCGGCTCGAAGACCGAGCCGATCTTGCCCTCCGGCCAGTCCGACGGGTTGGTGACGATCAGCTCGGTCCCGTCGTCCTTGATGACGCGGTACACCACGTTCGGCGAGGTGGAGATCAGGTCGAGGTTGAACTCACGTTCCAGCCGCTCCCGGGTGATCTCCATGTGCAGCAAACCCAGGAAGCCGCACCGGAACCCGAAACCGAGCGCCACCGACGTCTCCGGCTCATAGGTCAGCGCGGCGTCGTTGAGCTGCAGCTTGTCCAGGGCGTCGCGCAGGTTCGGGTAGTCCGAGCCGTCCACCGGGTACAGCCCGGAGTAGACCATCGGCTTGGGCTCCCGGTAACCGGTCAGGGCCTCGGTGGCGCCCTTGCGGGCGCTGGTGACGGTGTCGCCGACCTTGGACTGGCGGACGTCCTTCACTCCGGTGATCAGATAACCCACCTCGCCGACGCCCAGGCCCTGGGTGGGCTTGGGCTCCGGGGAGACGATGCCGACCTCGAGCAGTTCATGCGTCGCGCCGGTGGACATCATGGCGATCCGCTCGCGCGGGGTGATCTTGCCGTCCACCACCCGCACGTAGGTGACCACGCCGCGGTAGATGTCGTACACCGAGTCGAAGATCATCGCCCGCGCCGGCGCGTCGGCGTCGCCCTGCGGCGGCGGGATCTGGCGAACCACCTCGTCGAGCAGTTCGGCCACTCCGACGCCGGTCTTGCCGGACACCCGCAGCACGTCGGAGGGCTCGCAGCCGATGATGTGCGCCAGTTCGCCGGCGTAGCGGTCCGGGTCGGCGGCGGGCAGGTCGATCTTGTTGAGCACCGGAATGATGGTCAGGTCGCGGTCCAGCGCCAGATACAGGTTGGCCAGCGTCTGCGCCTCGATGCCCTGGGCGGCGTCGACCAGCAGCACCGCGCCCTCGCAGGCCTCCAGCGCGCGGGACACCTCATAGGTGAAGTCGACGTGGCCGGGGGTGTCGATCAGGTGCAGGACGAAGTCTTCGCCGGCCTGCTCCCCCTCGCGGACGGTCCACGGCAGCCGGACGTTCTGGGCCTTGATGGTGATGCCGCGTTCCCGCTCGATGTCCATCCGGTCCAGGTACTGCGCGCGCATGGAGCGGTCGTCGACGACGCCGGTGAGCTGCAGCATCCGGTCGGCCAGGGTGGATTTGCCGTGGTCGATATGCGCGATGATGCAGAAGTTGCGAATCTGCGCCGGCGCGGTGAAGGTCTGGTCGGCGAAACTGCTGATGGGAATCTCCTGCTCAGGCGGGCGTCGTGCTGGCCTACAGCGTATCCAGCGGCGCGCCCGGCGGCACAATCACCACCCGGCGCCGCAGCCCGGTTCAGCCCGCCGGCGCAGGGTGCAGCAGCACCGCCCGCGACGGGCGGAACTCGACCGCGCCGAACAGCCCGGTGTCCTCCAACGCCGTCGTGAGCTCCGCGTCCAGGTACATGCCGAAGCGCGGGCGGCCCTTCAGGTGGAATGCGTGCGGCGGGGTGTCGTCGAAGAACTTCAGGGTGAGCCGGTCCCCGTGACGCAGCGGGATCGACGGGCTCAGGTAGTAGTGCTCCGCGGTGTGCGCCTCGACCTGTCGAACGCAGCGGTACAGCCAGACCCGCCCGCCGTCGAGGACGGCCGGCAGGAATTCGCCGTCCGGGCCGAGCAACGGCGTCAGCCGGGCCCGGCAATCCTCGACCAGGACCAGCAGCGACGAATCGATGATGTGCACCGGCCCGCGGCGCAGCGGACGCCCGCAGCACACCGTGGTGCTCGGCCCCCAGCGCAACTCCGGCGGTTCCCAGTTCTGGACCGGCCCGGGTTCGCTCAGCAGGGTGTGGGATTGGTCGTCGACGAAGTCGAGCTGCCGGGCGTCGACGTGCGCGCGGCCGAGGTAGTACTCCATACGTCGATCTTGGGGGCAGTCGCGCGGTCTCCGCGGCGCCAATTCGCCGGACGCGACCCGCCCGAGGTGGGGCGCTACGCTGGTCGGCATGGCATCGCAATGGAAGGCGATGCAGCGATTCGCCGAGCGACTGGTGTTCGACGGGGCTCCCCGACTCATCAAGGGCATGCAGAACCCGGCGCAGCTGCAGCGCAATGTCGCCCAGGGTTTGCAACAGACCCTGGCTCAGGCGTTGACCGTCGGGATCGACGTGCTGGTCGCGGCGGCCACCGAACCGCAGCCGGCCGCGCTGACCGCCGGCCGCCCGGTCACCCAGCAAGCCGGCGTGCCGACCGACCGTCGGGCCCGCCGCGTCGTCTACGCCCCCGACCTGGACGGCCGCGCCGATCCCGGCGAGGTGGTCTGGACCTGGGTCGTCTACGAGGACGATCCGACCCGCGGGAAGGACCGTCCGGTGCTGGTCGTCGGCCGCAACCGCAGCACCCTGCTCGGGCTGATGCTGTCCAGCCAGGATCACCACGCCGACGATCCGAATTGGATCAGCATCGGCGCCGGGGCGTGGGACTACGACGGCCGGCCCAGTTGGGTGCGGCTGGACCGGGTGCTCGACGTGCCCGAGGAAGGCATCCGCCGCGAGGGCGCGATCCTGGACCGGGTCACCTTCGAGACGGTCGCGGTGCGGCTGCGCCGCGAATACTCCTGGTCTTAGGCGGGGTCCCGCCACATTTGCCACAGCGTCGGACCGCCGGCCGGCAATCTGATCTCCCCGGTGACGGCGAAGCCGAATCGCTGGTAGTACGGCACGTTGTCGGCGTTGCTGGACTCCAGGTAGGCCGGAGCGAACTCGCGGTCGCAGCGCTGCAGCCGGGACTGCAGCAGCGCACGGCCGTACCCGCCGCCGCGGACCTGCGGATCGCTGCCAATGACGCCCAGGTACCAGTGCGGCTCGGCCGGGTGGGCGGACTTCACCGCCTCGTTGGCGCGCATGCCGCGCAGCGCGTCACCGCGCAGGACCAGCAACAGTCCCGGCAGCATCCGCAGGTCTTGGCGCGGCGAGGTTTTCCACTCCCCGGGCGCAGACCAGAGGGCGCCCGCGACGATCCGGCCGGAGCTCAGGGCCACCTCGGCCGCCCCGCCGGGTAGGTAGTGATGGCGGCAGATCGCGGCGAACATCCGCGGTAGCGCGACGGCGCGTCGGCGCGGATCCGGCACGACCCAGCTCATCACCGGGTCATCGTGGAAGGCCAGCGCCAGGGTGCGGGCCAACTCGGGGAGGTCGGCGGATCGCGCCGGGCGCACGTCGATGTCAGGCATGGCTGCCCAGCCTGCCAGAGCCGATCAGCCCTGGGTGATGTGGGCGTGCAGCTGCTCGTGGGCGGACTCCAGCTCCTCCAGCCGCGCCTTGACCACGTCGCCCTTGTTCGCCAACACGCCCGCTATCCGCATGACCACCCCTTTGCGGTGAGCTACACCACATCAGGGTATTCCGGTTGTCCGCGGCGGGGAAGGGCCGATCACGCCAGCCGGGTGATCTCCACGGCCACATCGAGGTCGGTGGACCCCTCCCCGGAGTAAATGCCCTTCAGCGGCGGCACATCGGCATAGTCGCGGCCGGTGCCGACGGTGATGTACTGCTCGTTGATTCCGCAATCATTGGTCGGGTCGTAGTCCCACCACGAGCCGGTCCAGGCCTGCACCCAGGCGTGACTGCGTCCTTCCACAGCGTCCCCGATGGCCGCGTCCGGATTCGGGTGCAGGTAACCCGACACATAGCGGGACGGGATTCCCATGGCGCGCAACAGGATCAGCATCACGTGCGCGTAGTCCTGGCAGACGCCCTTGCCTTCGGTGAGGGCGTCGAGCCCCGACGAGTGCACCGCGGTCACCCCCGGCACATACTCCAGCGCCTCGTGCGTCCACTTGCCCGCGGCGATCACCGCGTCCGTCGGATCACTGTGCCGGGCAATGCGTTTGGCGACCGAGCTGACCCGGCGATTGGTCGCGGTGAACCGGCTGAAGGTGAGCGCCTCGTCATACTTGTCGATCACAGCCTCCGACCCCAGCTCATCCCAGGTGAGGGTGCGGCTCGGCTGCTCGGGGGCCTCGGTCTCCACCACCGAGGAGGCGGTGACCTCCAGCTCGCTGTGCGGCGCGTGCAGATCGAACGCGGTGACCGCGGTGCCCCAGTAGTCGTTGTAGCGGTACAGCCGCGTGGCCGGCGCGGTCTCCACCCGGTTGAGGATCACGTTCTGCCGGGAGTCCGAGCGTGGCGTCAGCCGCGCCTCGTTGAACGACGCCCGCACGGGCGCCTTGTAGGCGTACCCGGTCGCGTGCACCACCCGCATCCGCCACATCAGAAATCACCTTCCTCGGGGCCGCCGCCGACCAACCCGGAGTCGGTCCAGGCCACCCACGGCGCGGAATGGAAGTACTGCTGCGCCAGCGCCTCGCCGACGTCGAAACACATCGTCTGCAGCGCGGCCAGCCGCTCCTCGAGGGATTCCAGCAGCTCCCCGGGTCGCAGGAACTCCAGTTCGCTGCGCGCTCGGCCGAGCAGCCGGCGGGCCTCCGCGGTGGCGCCGACGCGGTCGGCGGGGCGGTGCATCAGCTGGTCCAGGCTGTGCTCGGCGCGTTTGAGCGAATAGAACACCGAGCGCGGGAAGAGCCGGTCCAGCAGCAGGAACTGCACCACCCGCCCGGCGTCGAGCACCCCGCGGTAGGTGCGCAGGTAGGCGTCGTGCGCGCCGGCCGAGCGCAACATGTTGACCCAGGCCGGCGAGGACGCGCTGTCCCCCACCCGGGTAAACAGCAGCCGCACCGTCATGTCCACCCGCTCGATCTCGCGGCCCAGTTCCAGGAACCGGTAGCCATCGTCGCGGGCCAGGGTGGTGGCCGCCAGACCGGCGAACATCGCGGCCCGGTTCTCGATGTAGGACAGGAACTCGTGCGGGCCGAGCCGCCGGGCGGCGCGTTCCCGTTCGGCCAGGGCGTTGTACGTGGTGTTGAGGCACTCCCACATTTCGGTGGAGGTGACCTCGCGGGACGATCGGGCGTTCTCCCGCGCCGCGGAGATGGCGTCGACGATCGAACAGCCGCCATCCAGGCCCTGGGTGAAGGCCACCAGCTCGGTCAGCGACCACATGTCCAGTTCGTGCTCGGGCGCTTCGATCCCCAGCACCTGCAGCAGCAGCCGGGAGGCCTGGTCCGGGTCGACGCTGGAGTCCTCCAGCAGCTGGTGCACGGTGACGTCCAGGATGCGGGCGGTGTCGTCGGCGCGCTCCACGTAGCGGCCGATCCAGTACAGCGCCTCGGCGTTGCGGGCCAGCATCAGTCGTTCACCCCCTGCTGTTGCTGCTCATCGCCGGCGCCGCTGCGGGAGCGGCCGGTCCGGCGGGTCGTTTTGGCCGGTTTGCCGGGGCTGGGCAATGATTTCACCAGTTCGGCGGCGCCCAGTTCGCGGTCCGCCGCGGTAGACCGCGAGGCGAGCACCCAGGTGTCCTTGGAACCGCCACCCTGGCTGGAGTTCACCACCAGCGAGCCTTCGGTCAGCGCGACGCGGGTCAGGCCGCCGGGCAGCACCCACACGCCGTCGCCATCGTTGACCGCGAACGGGCGCAGGTCGACGTGGCGTGGGGCGAGTTGGTCGCCGATCTGGGTGGGCACCGTGGACAGTTGGACCACCGGTTGGGCGATCCAACCGCGCGGGTCGTTCTGAATCTTGCGGGTGATGGTCGCCAGTTCCTTGGGGGTGGAGTCCGGCCCGAACACGATGCCGTACCCTCCGGAGCCCTCGACCGGTTTGATGACCAGCTCGTCAACGCGGTCGAGCACCTCCTCACGCTCGTCGTCGAGCCAGCAACGCAGCGTGTCGACGTTGGCCAGCAGCGGCTTCTCGCCCAGGTAGTACTCGATGATGGTCGGGACGTAGGTGTAGACCAGTTTGTCGTCGCCGACGCCGTTGCCGACGGCGCTGGAGATCACCACGTTGCCGGCGCGGGCCGCGTTGACCAGGCCGGCGACGCCGAGCACCGAATCGGGGCGGAACTGCATGGGGTCCAGGAACGCGTCGTCGATGCGGCGGTAGATGACGTCGACCTGACGCTCCCCCTCGGTGGTGCGCATGTAGACGGTGTTGTCGCGGCAGAACAGGTCACGGCCCTCGACGAGTTCGACGCCCATCTGCCGGGCCAGCAGCGAATGCTCGAAGTAGGCGGAGTTGAACGGGCCGGGGGTCAGCACGACGACGGTGGGGTCGGCCTCGTTGGTGGCCGCGGCCTTGCGCAGCGCGCGCAGCAGGTGCGACGAGTAGTCGCCGACCGAGCGGACCCGGTGGGTGGCGAACAGGTTGGGGAATACCCGGGCCATCGCCCGACGGTTCTCCATCACGTAGGACACCCCCGACGGGGAGCGCAGGTTGTCCTCCAGCACCCGGAAGGTGCCCTGGGCGTCGCGGATAAGGTCGATGCCCGCGACGTGAATGCGCACCCCGTTGGGCGGGGTGATGCCGGCGGCCTCGCGGTGGAAGTGCTCACAGGACAGGATCAGCCGACGCGGGATGACGCCGTCGCGCAGGATCTCCTGCTCGCCGTAGATGTCGTCGAGGAACGCCTCCAGCGCGGTGACCCGCTGGGCGATGCCCTTCTCCAGCCGGTTCCACTCCGCGGCCGAGATCACCCGAGGCACCAGATCCAGCGGGAACGGGCGCTCCTGGCCCGACAGCGAAAAGGTGACGCCCTGGTCGATGAACGCGCGGCCCAGCGCCTCCGAGCGCGCGGCCAGGTCCGCGGCGTCCGACGGGGTCAGTTCTGCGTAGATCCCCTTGTACGGTCCGCGTGGCTGCCCGTGACTGTCGAACATCTCGTCGAACGCCGCGGCGTAACTGGGGAAACCGTCAAGGTCGCGGTATCCGCCGAAGATCGCGGGCCAGTCCGAGGCAGCGGAAATGGTTCTGGGTGGCACGTCACATATGCTGCACCACAATGGCCATCACCGCAGGCCAGAACTCCGACTTGGGACGCGCCGCATCGGGCTGATAACCTGGATAACTGCTGCCCGGGGATCGGGCGGCCCCATTGCATCCCAGCTGAACTTTCACGAAGGAACTCACGCGTGGCCAATATCAAGTCGCAGCAGAAGCGCATCAAGACCAACGAGCGCCGTCGGCTGCGTAACCAGTCGGCGAAGTCGTCGCTGCGTACGGCCATCCGTGGTTTCCGCGAGGCCATCGACGCCGGCGAGAAGGACAAGGCCAGCGAGTTGCTGGTGTCGACCAGCCGCAAGCTCGACAAGGCCGCCAGCAAGGGCATCATCCACAAGAACCAGGCCGCCAACAAAAAGTCCGCGCTGGCTCTGGCGCTGAACAAGCTCTGAGTTAGTCAGGCCCCTCCGCGCGGGGCGACCGACCGGCTCCCGGGATTCTCCCGGCGGGCCGGTTTCGGTTTTCGCGGGGGCGGTCTTCGGTGACGGCGTCTCAGCGGCGTCGTGTGGAGGCCAGCCCGGCCACCTCGCGCACCGCGCGTTCCAGCGCGTAGTCGGCGTCGGCGGCGCCGCCCTTGACGTCGGCGTTGAGTTGGGCCACCACGCGGATCGCCTCGGCCACACTTTCCCGGGACCAGCGCCGGGCCTGCTGCTGGGCCTTCTTCACCCGCCAGGGCGGCATCCCGACCTCGGGGGCCAGCCGGTACGGGTCACCAGGCAGCGGGCCGATCCGGGCGATGGTGTGCACGGCCTCGGCCAGCGCGTCGGCCAGCACCACCGGCGCCTCGCCGGAAACCATCGCCCAGCGCAACGCCTCGGCAGCCTGCGCGGTCTGCCCGGACACCGCCAGGTCGGCGATGTCGAAGCCGCGGACCTCGGCCTTGCCGCTGTGATAGCGCCGCACCGCCGCCACGTCGACCTGCCCGTCGGTGTCGGACACCAGTTGAGAGCAGGCCGCGGCCAGTTCCCGGATGTCGGATCCGACGGCGTCGATCAGCGCGGCGACGGCGTCGTCGGACACCTTGCACCGAAGCGCGCGGAACTCCGCGCGAACGAAGGCAGCGCGTTCGTCGGCCTTGGCGATCTTGGCGCACGGGTACAGCCGCGCGCCAAGGTCGGTGAGTTGTTTGGCCAGCGCCTTGGCCCGTCCCCCGCCGGAGTGCACCACCACCAGCTCGGTGCCCGCCGGCAGGTCCACCGCGGCCTCGGCGATCAGCGCGGCGGCGTCCTTGCCTGCCTCGCCGGCGGCTTCGAGCACCAGCACCCGCTCGTCGGCGAACAGCGACGGGCTGAGCAACTCGGCGATCTCGCTGACGCTGACCTCCCCGGCCCGCATCCGGTTCACCGGCACGTCCGGGCTCCCGGCGGCGTCGCGGGCGTCGCGCAGCACCTGCGTGACGGCGCGTTCGACCAGCAGTTCCTCATCCCCGAGCACCAGATGCAGACCGGGGACGTTTTGGCTCACACCGCCGATGGTGCCACGCCGCGCCGACAGCGCCGACAGCCGCCCGGTCGGCTTCGGGTTTGGCAAGGCCGCGGCGCGTGCGCGGGGCCGGTGTCGACACAGGGCGGTGACCAGCACAAAGCTCAGGCTCACCGGCAGCATCGACGAACCGAACTTGCCCAGGTGGACCAGCTGCCAGCCGGCCACCTGCTCGGGGTGCTCCCAGGCGCCGGATTACGTCGCGAGTTTCTCCGCGATCCACAAGAACAGGCCGATCAGAGCGAGCGACAGCGGCAGTGGCATTCAGTACCGGCGTTCGCCGATGGTGAACGCCGGTACGCATCCGGGCGCAGGCCAGTAGGAACCCGGCCATGATCGCGTCGCGCAGGTCGACGATGACCTGGTGGGAGAAGAAGTTGAGGTAGGCCAGCACGGCCAGCATCCCGACCAGCCCGAGCCGATAATCGCTGATCTGCAGGTCGAAGCGCCGGAACGCCTGACAGATATAGGAGCCCACCGCGGCGTACATGAACCCGGCGTACAGCGGCACCCCACCGAGGGTGGCCACCCCCGGTTCCGGGTAGTGCCATGACCCGACGGCCACCTTGAACCACTCCAGGCCCAGCCCGGCGAGGTGGAACACGCAGATGACCAGCAGCTCACCGGGTGTCTCCAGCCGGGTGAGCAGAAAGAGCGCCTGGACCAGAATCAGGTAGAGCAATAGGGCGTCATAGCGCAGGATGGGGGCGTCCCAGTAGCCGCGAAGCAGGGTGGAGGCGGCCAGACCGCCGATCACCGCGATTGCGAATCCGCAGCATTGCAGCTGGATCATCCCGAATCGCCAGAGTTGCGCCGCCACATGACCGAGGTGTGCCACCGCCCGCCTGCCGCCCGTCTTCGCGGGCCCGAGGCCAGTCGGCGCGAGCCCGGCGCGGGTCGACGTGTGGGTCCGCGGCGCTGCGATGGGACTCTCGGCGGTCACCACTCCCGTTATAGCGGCAGTCAGCGGCCGCGGATGACGCCAATTTCTCCTGCGCGCGATTGACAGCTACGCAGCGTCAACAGATTTAGCTGCTGCCAAGAGCTCACGCAGACCATCAGTGCTGGGTCCAAAGAATCCACTGTCAATCAGTTCTGCAGCCGCAGCGTGCTCCGCCTGAGTGAGGCCGTCATTGACCAACACCTCAGTCAAGCCGTCGAACACGAGGGTTCGCCATTCCTGATACTCGATGCACGTACGCCTCAAACGCACCTGCTGCTCAGTGAGCGCGGGCCGACGGCGTTCGAAGAGCGCCAAGCCCAGGTCAACCGCGTTCACGAAGCCAGTCTATCGCGTAGAGCGGGTGACCTGTGGCGATGTGCCAACGGGACGTGCCGACCACGGGACGCACTCGTAGCACACCCGGCACGCCTCGCCACGAACCGAAAAGGCTGAAGCCGGAACCGTCGTCGTAGCCGTCGCTAGGACTATCCACCAGCGCGCAAACCCAATTGGTCACGTCACATTCCTCCCACCCTGGTGGAAAGCGTGACTTGTCAACGACCTCGGCATCGCTTGCGTGACCACCGTGGCCACTGCCATCTCCATACAGCACGACGAACGCGTCATCGTGGGTGAAGTCATCGATGTCACTCCGACAAATCGGAGGCCTCCAACCATTGAATTCGGGAAACTCGTCGGGAGTGTTGTAACTCAGCATTCCTCGGGCTCGCGGAGGCGGCGACCTCACAGCCACCCCGCCAAGGTCCAGGCCGCCACGGTCAGCACGGCCGCGCCGATCAACCGTCGTCCCCAACTCCAGCGCCAGGCGGCCATTCCGGCGGCCGTCAGTCCGGCCACCAGAGCGAAGCCCGCGAAGCCGGACGGCAGCGGCGTCGACGCCCCCGGAATCGCAGCGGCCCGCTGCGCGACCTCCAGCACCCACCACAGCAGCGGCCCGGCAAATCGGATCAGCAGTTCGGCGACCGGCGGGCACAGCCCGGTCAAGGCGGCCGCGAGGGTGCCCAGCACGGTGATCGGGGCGACGGCCAGACCCGCGAGCAGATTGGCCAGGACCGCCACGGTGGAGAAGTACCCCATCGCCGCCGCGACCAGCGGGGCGGTGGCCAGCTGCGCGGCGGCGCACACCGCGGTCGCATCGGCCAGCGGTTTCGGCCAGCCGCGGGCCTGCAGCCGAGCCGACCACATCGGGGCGATGACGATCAGCGCGGCGGTGGCCACCGTGGACAGCGCGAAGCCGAGGTCGACGGCCAGCTGCGGGGCGATCACCAGCAGAACCAGCACCGCGGCTGCCAAAGCCGGGACGCCCTGCCGTCGCCGGGCGGACAGCACCGCGGCCAGGCCGATCGCGCCCATCACCGCGGCGCGCAGCACACTCGCGCTGGGCTGCACGATCAACACGAATCCGGCCAGCGCGACCGCCGCGGCCGTCACCGCGATCCGCGGCCCGGCCAGACCGGCGGCCAGCAGCACCGCGCCGCACACGATGGTGACGTTGGCGCCCGAGACGGCCATCAAATGCGTCAGACCCGATGCTCGGAAGCTCTGCCCGATGACCGGGGTGACCGCGCTGGTGTCACCGAGGATCAACCCGGGCAGCACGTCGCCGGTGTCACCGGGCAGCACCGCGTGGCTGGCGGCGCCGAATCGGTCGCGGACCCGCTGGGCGACGCGCTGGGCCGGCGGGGCGCGACCTAGCTTCGGCTCACCAACCGCGGTCAGCACCGCCACGGTCAGGTCCCGGCGGGTCGGCGTGCCGACGCGCGCGGAGAACGCGGCCGGTTGCCCGACGCCGAGATCGTCGAACTGTCCCGGCTTGGCGAAGACGGTCACCCGGCCGGAGCTCTGCGCCCCGTCGAGTTCGCGCAGCGTCGCCGGGAACACCACCCGGCCGGATCCGGTTTGCCGTGGGCTCTCCGAGGGGACCACCAGCACCTGCGCGGTCTGACCGACACGCGTGGTCAACGGGTGGGCGGCGACCGTGTCCGCGCGCAACGTGACCGCGACGGCGAACCCGCCCGCCACCACGGCGACCGCGGCGACGCCGGTGGCGATCGCCGCCGCTCGTCGCCCGCCGCGGATCCGTACCACCACCGCGACGACGGCGACCGCGAACGCCAACGCCGCCAACTCCGGGCCGATCGGCCAGCAGATGACGGCGGCGGTGACGGCCCAGGCCGCCAGCGCCGCGGGGGCGAGTCGCAGATCCATCGCCTCACACCGCCACCAGCTCACGCAGTCGGGCCAGTCGGGCCGGGCCGATCCCGTCGACGGCGGCGAGTTGGTCGACGCTGGTGAAGTTGCCGTTGGCCTCGCGCCAGGACACGATCGCCCCCGCGGTCACCGGTCCGACGCCCGGCAGCGCGTCGAGTTCCTCGATGGTCGCGGTGTTCAGGTTCACCGGCCCGTTCTGTGCCGTCGCGGTCTGGCCAGGCGGGGCCTTCGCGCCGGGCGGGCTCTTCGCGCCGGGCGGGGTCTCGGGAGCCGCGCCGGTGGGGTCGGAGGCGCCGGTGTCGCCAACGGAACTACCCAACGTGGCGGGCGCCCCGGGCGGCGCCGCGATGCCCACCAGCACCTGTTCGCCATCGGCGAGGTGGCGTGCGAGGTTCAACCCGGCGGTGTCGGCCGGGCCGAGCACGCCGCCGGCCGCCTCCAGCGCGTCGGCGACCCGCGCCCCAGGCTCCAAGGTCACCAGGCCCGGGGTGTTGACCAGCCCGACGACGCTCACCACAACCGGCGCGTCGGCCTCCGCTGTCGGCGGCGCCGAGGCGATGGTCGTGACCGCGGTGCTGACCGACGCCACCGGGGGCAGGTTCGCCGAGGCGACCGGCGGGGTGTCGTCGCGCACCAGGGTGAACACGGTGACCAGCACCGCGAGCACCCCCACCGCGCCCAGCGCCAGCATTCCGGCACGCCCCGGGTCCGCGCGCAGACCGGCGAGCCAGCCTTCGCCGCCGGCGGAGGTTTCCGGCAGCCACCGCGGCAGCAGCGATCGCGCGTCCTCGTCGGGGTCGGCGTCGTCGGTGTCCGCGGACTCGGTCAGGCCGAGCCGGCGGCGCACGCGTTCTTCGGTGTCCTCAGCCATGCCCTGACGCTAGGAGCCGGCTCCGTCACAAAACGGTTCGCGAGGCGCGGTCCGGGCGTCGCTGTGGATCAACCCGGAATTGTGGATGGCTCGGACCGAGCGGTTGGGCGGCGGTCAGCGAGGCGCCGCGACGACGACGCCCAGCGCGCCGGCCCCCACGTGCAGGCCCAACACCGGACCGAGCTCGCTGACCACCGGCGCCTCGGCGGCGGGCAGCCGCTGCGCCAAGTTGTCGGCGAGTTCGCGCGCCCCGTCAGGATTCGCGACGTGATGCACCGCCAGGGACACCGGCCGTTCCCCGGCGCTTTCGCACACCCGGTCCACCATCACCGCGATCGCGCGGCTGGCGGTCCGGATCCGTTGCGCGAGCACAAGATTGCCGTCCTCGACGCGCAGCAGCGGCTTGAGCGACAGGGCGGTGCCCAGCCACGCCGCCGCTCCCCCGATTCGTCCGCTACGACGGAGGTTGTCCAGTTGCTGCACGACGATGAACCCGTCGGCGCCGTCCGCGGTCCGCTGCGCGGCGGCGGCCACCGCGGGTAGGTCCGCGCCGTCGGCGGCGGCCCGCGCGGCGGCCAGCGCGACGAATCCCAGACCCATCGCCACCGAACCGGAATCCACCACCGTGACCTGGGCGCCGAGTTGCTCGGCTACGCGTTGGGCGGTGCCACAGGTGCCGGACAGCTTTGCCGACAGGTGCGCGGCCAGCACGCCGTCGCCGCCGCTGTCGTCGAGCGCCTGCCGGTACACCGCCTCCAACTCGGCGGGACTGGGCCCCGATGTGCTGGCCGGGCGGTCATGGATGTCAGAGGGAACGGCGTCGAGCCCGTCGCGCAGATCCTCGCCGTCGACCAGGATGTGCAGCGGAACAACCCGAATCCCGTAGGCGGCGGCCAACTCCGGTGGGATACGGGCCGAGGAGTCGGTGACGACGACGACCGTCACCGCTGGCTTCCCACCGTGTCCACGCCGGCCAGGCCGAGGGCGACCAGCATCAGCTCGGCGACGGCGGCATGGCATTCGAAGTTCCAGTGAATGCCGTCAGGGTTGCCTCGTCCGGCGAAGATGTGTTCGGCGACAGCGGCTTTCAGGTCGACCAGCGCGACATTGTGTCGCGCGGCCCAGCCGCCGATCGCGGTGGCGGTGTCGTCACGCCAGCGGTGCGATCGACCGTAGCTGTCGGCAATGTGCACACTCGGCAGCGAAGCCACGACGGGAATCCCGGGCCGGTTGAAATCAATTGCGGCGCGCGTCATTTCGAGATAGTCCACCGTCAGCTTCGGTGGCAGCGCCGGTCGCGCCACGGGTGACAACCGCGGCTGCAACCAGCCGTAGCCGTCGCGCGCCCACCGCCGGACCGTTGGAGGGCGCAGGTAGCGGATGAGTTCGCGGACGGCGGTCGGCAGCGGCGAGGGCAACGAGTCCATCCCGCTGGTGGCGAAGACCACCGCCCCGGCCCGTGGCAGCGCGGCCCACGCTCGCGGGTCCTGGGTGGCCGCCCACCACACGTCACGGCTGGTCCAGCCGATCCGGCCGATCAGCTCGACATCCCAACCGAGACGCTCGGCCACCAGGTTGGGCCAGATCCGCGGATCGTCGGCGGGCAGTCCGCCGCCGGGCCCGTAGTAGGACAGGGAGTCGGCGAACACCAGCAGTGTCGGGCGCGAACCGGGCTCAGAGGACGTCATTGGCGACCTGCGCGGAGGCGTTCCAGACATCGAGGCGCCACTTGATGTCCTCGAAACTTTCGGGGTCCCCGCCGAGCGCGGTGTGCCCGGACAGTTGCACCCAGCTGGCGTTGCCCATGCCGCCGAGCACCGGCCAGTTGTCGACCGGAAGTCGCAGCAGCGCCGCGGTCAGCGCGGCGATCAGGCCGCCGTGGGCGACGAACACCACCGGTCGGTCCACATCGTCGCGGCCCCATTCGGGCAGGGCGGCGATGGCTTCGGCGACCAGCGGCACGCTCCGCTCCGCGACGTCGACGCGGTTTTCCCCGCCGTGCGGCGCCCAGCGGGCGTCCTCGCGCCAGGCCAGCCGCGCGCCCGGCGCGGCGGCGTCCACTTCCAGATGGGTCATGCCCTGCCAGTCGCCCAGGTGCGTTTCGCGCAGCCGGACGTCGACGCTCACCGGCACGCCGCTGCGTTCCCCGAGTGCCAGCGCGGTGTCATAGGCGCGGCGCAGGTCCGAGGAGACGATGGCGATCGGCTGCCGCTTGGCCAGCACCTCGGCGGCCGCGGCGGCCTGCGCGTGACCCAGCTCGGTCAGATCGGTGTCCAGCTGGCCCTGCATCCTGCTGCCGGCGTTGAACTCGGTCTGGCCGTGGCGCAGCAGCACTAATCGCCGGATCGTCACTCCTGCTCCACCGGCACGTCGTCGACGTCGACCGGAACCGTCGGGCAGTCGCGCCACAGTCGGTCCAACCCGTAGAACTCGCGTTCTTCGGCGTGCTGGACGTGCACGACGATGTCGATGTAATCGAGCAGCACCCAGCGGCCTTCCCGGGTGCCTTCGCGACGGGCGGGCTTGTGCCCGGCCAGCCGCATCTTCTCCTCGACTTCGTCGACGATGGCGTTGACCTGCCGGTCGTTGGAGCCGGTGACGATGACGAAGCAGTCGGTGATGGCCAGCTGCGCCGACACGTCGATCACCACGATGTCGGATCCGAGTTTGGCGGCGGCGGCTCGGGCGGCGACCGTGGCCATCTCCACGGCTTCCGGTGTTGCGGTCACGTCGTCTCCTGTTCGGGAGTGTGGCGGTAAAGACCGCGCTTGGACACGTATTGCACGACCCCGTCGGGCACCAGGTACCAGATGGGGCGTCCGGCGGCGGCGCGCCGCCGGCAATCGGTGGAGGAAATCGCCAGCGCCGGAACTTCCACCAGGCGCAGCGCGTCGGCGGGCAGTTCGGCCATCGCCTCGGTGATGTGTTTGCCGTCCAGCTCGAAGCCGGGCCGGCTGACGCCGACGAAGCGCGCCATCTCGAACAGGTCTTCCCAGTTCTGCCAGGACAGGATCGAGCCGAGGGCGTCCGCGCCGGTGATGAAGAACAGCTCGGCGTCCGGGTTCTGGGCGCGCAGATCCCGCAGGGTGTCCTTGGTGTAGGTCGGCCCGCCGCGGTCGATGTCGACCCGGCTGACCGAGAAGCGCGGGTTGGCCGCGGTCGCGATGACGGTCATCAGGTAGCGGTCCTCGGCGGCGCTCACCGCGCGTCCCTGCTTCTGCCAGGGTTGGCCGGTGGGGACGAAGACGACCTCGTCGAGCTCGAAGAGGTCGGCCACTTCGCTGGCCGCGACCAGGTGGCCGTTGTGAATGGGGTCGAACGTGCCACCCATCACTCCGAGCCTGCGCCGTTTCTGCACGGTAGGTGACTTTACTTGGCGACCTCAGACCGGCAGCAACTCGTCGATGACGGCGGCCAGCTGTTTGGCGGAGCGGCATTCCCGCATGGGCAGCAGCTCGCCGTAGCGCGGGGCGGCCGAATCGCCGGTGCCCCACAGCTGCCTGGGCTCGGGATTGAGCCAGTGCGCGTGCCGACTGGCCGCGACCATCCGGGCCAGGGTGTCCAGTTCGGGGTTGCGGTAGTTGGTGCGGCCGTCGCCGAGGATCAGCAGCGAACTGCGCGGGGTCAGCGCCCCGGCGAAGCCCTGGGCGAACGAGGTGAAGGCGTGCCCGTAATCACTGTGGCCGTCGCGAGTGTGCACACCCGCCTCACGGGTGATGCGCTGTACGGCGACCGCGAGGTCGGCCTCCGGCCCGAACATGTCGGTGACCTCGTCGGTGGTGTCGATGAAGGCGAACACTCGGACCCGGGAGAACTGCTGGCGCAGCGCCGCCACCAGCAGCAAGGTGAAGTGGCTGAACCCGGCCACCGAGCCGGACACGTCGCACAGCACCACCAGCTCAGGTCGGGCCGGCCGCGGCTTGGCCAGCACCACATCGATCGGCACCCCGCCGGTGGACATCGATCGGCGCAGCGTCTTGCGCATGTCGATGGCGCCGCGACGGTGCCGGCGGCGTTTGGCCGCCAGCCGCGCAGCCAGCATCCGCGCCAGCGGCGCGACCGTCGTGCGCATCTGCCGGAGTTGGTCGGCGGAGGCGCGCAGGAAGTCCACGTTCTCCGACAGCTCCGGGATGCCGTAGGTCTGCACATGTTCGCGGCCGAACAGTTCGGCGGTGCGCCGTTTGGTTTCTGCTTCGACCATCCGCCGGACCGCGGTGACCCGTTGTGCGGCAAGGGCTTCGGCGATGGCTCGCTGCGTCGGGGTGGGGTCGTCGCCGAAGGAGGCCAGCAGTCCGGCGAGCAGTTTGCCCTCCAACTCATCGACCGAGATCGCCCGCAGGCTCTGATAGGCGGAGTAGGCGGGGCCTCGGCCAGACTGGTAGCGGCCGTGCGCCTCGATGATCGCGGCGATCATGGACAGCAGCCGTTCGTCGGCCTGCGCAGACTGCTCGGGGTCGGTCAGTAGGTCGACCAGCAGCGCGCGCATCGCGTCCATGTCGGCCGTCGGAAGTTCGGTGGCCGACGGGCCCGGGGCCTCGCCGGTGTCGGTGGCGCGCATGCCGATGGCCGCGGGCCACCACAGGTCGAACAGCGCGTCGTAGGTGGGCCGGTGGTCGGGTCGGCGCAGCAGCGCGCACGCCAGTCCTTCGCGCAACACCGTGCGGTCACCGAGGCCCAAGGTGACCAGCACCCGGCCGGCGTCGACGGTCTCCGAGGGGCCGACGTCGATCCCCCGGCCGCGCAGCGCCTCGACGAACCCGACCAGGTGCCCCGGCAACCCGTGCGGGGCGAGCGGCTGATCCGGCTTGCGCGCCACGCTAATTCAGCCGGAGCTCGTCGGCCGCGCGGACCTGGTCGGACTGATGTTTGAGCACCACGCCCAGCGTCGCGGCGACGGTCGCGTCGTCGATGTCCTCGACGCCCAGAGCCAGCACGGTGCGGCCCCAGTCGATGGTCTCGGCGACCGACGGAACCTTCTTGAGCTGCATCCCGCGCAGAACCGAGACGATCCGGACCAACTCCTCGGCCATCCGGTCGGGGAGTTCCGGCACCCGCGAGAGCAGGATGCGGCGTTCCAGCTCGGCGTCCGGGAAATCGATGTGCAGGAACAGGCACCGGCGTTTGAGCGCCTCGGACAGCTCGCGGGTGGCGTTGGAGGTGAGCACCACGAACGGTTTGCGGGTGGCCGTTATCGTGCCCAGTTCCGGGACGGTGACCGCGAAGTCGCTGAGCACCTCCAGCAGCAGGCCTTCGATCTCGATGTCGGCCTTGTCGGTTTCGTCGATCAGCAGCACGGTGGGTTCGGAGCGCCGGATGGCGGTCAGCAGTGGCCGCGGCAGCAGGAATTCCTCGCTGAACACATCGGTTTTGGTCTGCTCCCAGTCCTCGGCGGCGGTGGCCGCGGCGTGCGAGCCGGCCTGGATCCGCAGGATCTGTTTGGCGTGGTTCCACTCGTAGAGGGCGCGGGCTTCATCGACACCCTCGTAGCACTGCAGCCGGACCAGCTCGGAGCCGGTGGCGGTGGCGACGGCGCGGGCCAGCTCGGTTTTGCCCACGCCGGCCGGTCCTTCCACCAGGAGTGGTTTCTCCAGCCGGTCGGCGAGGAATACCGCTGTGGCCGTTGCGGTGTCAGCCAGGTAGCCGGTTTCGGAGAGTCGGGTGACGACGTCGTCGATGTCGGTGAAGTTGGGCATCAGACCGGCCGCACCTGGCCGTCGCCCCACACGATCCATTTGGTCGAGGTCAGTTCGGTCAGCCCCATCGGGCCGCGGGCGTGCAGTTTCTGGGTGGAAATGCCGATCTCGGCGCCGAATCCGAACTGCTCGCCGTCGGTGAAGGAGGTGGCGGCGTTGACCATCACCGCGGCGGCGTCCACGCGGTCGGTGAACCGTTGCGCGGCAGCCAGATCGGTGGTGACGATCGCCTCGGTGTGCCCGGTGCCATAAGTGTTGACGTGCTCGATGGCGGCGTCGACGCCGTCGACGACCGCCACCGCGATGTCGAGGGACAGGAACTCCTCGCGCAGTTGGTCCTCGGTCGGATGGGTGTGCACGGTGACGCCGGCGTCGGTGAGCGCCTCGATCAGCCGCGGCAGCGCGTGCTCGGCGATGGCGGCGTCGATCAGCAGCGACTCGGCGGCGTTGCACACCGAGGGCCGGCGGGTTTTGGAGTTCAGCAGGATCTTCTCGGCGACATCGAGGTCGGCGTCGGCGTGCACATACACGTGGCAGTTGCCGGTGCCGGTCTCGATGGTCGGCACGGTGGCGTCGCGTACAACGGCGTCGATCAGCCCGGCGCCGCCGCGCGGGATGGCCACGTCGACCAGTCCGCGCGCCTGGATGAGGTGGGTGACGGTGGCGCGGTCGGCCGCCGACAGCAGTTGCACGGTGTCGGCGGGCAGGTTCTCCCCGACCATGGCGTCGCGCAGGGTGGTGACCAGCGCCGCATTGGAGTTGGCCGCCGAGGAGCTGCCGCGTAGCAGCACCGCGTTGCCGGATTTGAGGGTGAGGCCGAACGCGTCCACGGTGACGTTGGGGCGGCCTTCGTAGACGATGCCGACCACGCCGAGCGGGACCCGCTGCTGGCGCAGCCGCAGTCCATTGGGCAGGGTGCGCCCGCGCAGCACCTCGCCGATCGGGTCGGGCAGGCCGGCCACCTGGCGCAGCCCGGCGGCGATGCCGTCGACGCGCTGCGGGTTCAGCGCGAGCCGGTCCAGCATCGCTTCGGAGGTGCCGGCGGCGCGCGCGACGTCCAGGTCTTCGGCGTTGGCGGCCAGGATGGCGTCCACGGCGCCGAGCACCGCGTCGGCGGCGGCGTGCAGCGCGCGGTCCTTGACGGTGGTGGTGAGCGTGGCGAGTTCACGGCTGGCCACCCGAGCGCGACGGGCGGCGTCGTGCACGTCCCGACGCAGATCGTCACTGGTGGCCGTTGCGGCCTGCGAGGTCATCCTTGCAGCTTATCCCCGGGCCGATAGGCCTCAGGCGGGCCGGTGGATCAGCAGCGGCAGCACCGCCGTCGCGCCCGCTTCGCGCAGTTTGGCGGCCGCGACCGTCACCGGCCAGCCGGTGCCGCTGGAGTCGACGGTCAGCAACACGGTCTTCCCGCTCACCTCCTCCGCCAACTCAGGGGTCACCTTCAGCGCCGCGCGCCAGTGCGCGGCTTCCTCCGCGCCAGAGGCGTCCCGTCCGGGCGGGGCGTCACCGGGGACCGGAAACTGTGCCCGCGCCAGTCGGCCGACCTCCGCGATCCGGTCGGCGACCGGCTGCGCCGGGCTGCCGGATCCAATGAGCTGCAGCGACACCACCACCTCGGGGCGGTGCGCCCACTGGTTGCGCCATCGGGTCAGCGCGCCGATCGCGGCGTCGCTCAGTTCGGCGGCGGCGGCCGGATCACCGGCGCTCGCCGCGGCGATCACGCCGGTCCATTCCGGGGCGTCGGCGTGCACCAGCACCCGGCCGGGTTCGGCGACCAGCGTGGCGGGGATCCGGCCGCGCGCGCCGAACACCCCGCCGGGCCACATCTTCCGCGGCTCCAGCACCAAGGTGTTGGCCCGCAGCGTGGCGGCGACGGTGCGCATTGTCTGCTCCCCCGCCGGATCGCCCATCGCATCGGGCAGGTCGCCGAGGCAGACCGAGCAGCGTCCGCACGCGGCGGCCGCCGGGTCGTCGAGGGATTCGGTCAGCAGCTGCATCAGACAGCGCTGGCCGCGGGTGTAGGCCCGCATGATCTCGGCTTCGCGGCGACGGGTCGCGATAACGCTCTCGTAGTGCTCGGCGTCGTAACTCCACGGTTTGCCGGTGGCGCGCCAGCCACCGTCGAGCCGCTCGACCGCGCCGTCGACGGCCAGTTGCTTGAGCATCAACTCGATGCGGGTGCGGCGGATCCCGGTGGAGGCTTCCAGGGTCACTACGGACGGCGGGTTAGCGAGGCTCGGCGGAGCTTGCGGAGCCGAGTCGAAGCTGGACCCGCCCATAGAATAGGGCGGGTTAGCGAGGCTCGGCGGAGCTTGCGGAGCCGAGTCGAAGCTGGACCCGCCCATCGAATAGGGCGGGTTAGCGAGGCTCGGCGGAGCTTGCGGAGCCGAGTCGAAGCTGGACCCGCCCATCGAATAGGGCGGGCCCGCGCCGCTTTCGTCGGCGAGGGCGGCCAGCACCCGGGCCATCTGGCCGGGGTCGGGGATGCTGGCGGTGGCGAAGTAGTCCCAGATGCCGGCGTCGGCGGGTGAGGGCAGCAACGCGACCACGGCGTGGTCGATGGCACGCCCGGCGCGTCCCACCTGCTGGTAGTAGCTCACCGGCGAGGGCGGGCTGCCGATGTGCACGACGAAGCCCAGGTCGGGTTTGTCGAATCCCATCCCGAGCGCGGAGGTGGCGATGAGCGCCTTGACCCGGTTCTCCCGCAGCGCGTCCTCCAGACCGGCGCGCGCGTCGGCGTCGAGTTGGCCGGTGTAGGCGGCGACCGGGGTGTCCGGGCGCACGGCGTGGATCGCGTCGACCAGGCGCTGCGCGTCGGCGACGGTCAGCACGTAGACGATCCCCGATCCCGGCAGCGATTCCAGGTTGTCCACCACCCAGCCGTAGCGGGCCAGCGGCGACATCGCGGGCAGCACGTTGAGCTGCAGGGAGCGCCGGGCCAGCGGCCCGCGCAGCACCAGCGGCTGATTGCCCAGTTGGGCGGCCACGTCATCGGTGACCCGCGCGTTCGCGGTGGCGGTGGTGGCCAGCACCGGCGTCTGTGGGTTCAGCCGGGTCAGCACGTCGGACACCCGACGGTAATCGGGCCGGAAGTCGTGTCCCCAGTCGGACACCGAATGCGCCTCGTCGATCACCAGCAGACCCAGCGCGCCTTCCAGGGCGGCGAGCACCCGGCGGCCGAAGGACGGGTTGGCGAGCCGTTCCGGGGACACCAGCAGCACGTCGATCTCACCGTTGGCGAGTTGCGCCTCGATGGCGTTCCACTCATCGAAATTCGACGAGTTGAGGGTGGCGGCGCGCAGCCCGGCCCGGCCGGCGGCGACGACCTGGTCACGCATCAGCGACAACAGCGGCGAGACGATGAGCGCCGGGCCGGCGCCTTCGTCCCGGCGGATCGCGGTGGCCGCCCAGTACACCGCCGATTTGCCCCAGCCGGTGGCCTGGACCACCAGCACCCGGGCTGATGGCTCCAACAGCGCGGCGACGGCGCGACGCTGATCGTCGCGCAGCCGGGCGCCCGGCCCGGCGAGCGCCTCGATGACCTCGGTCGCCCGTTTCTCCCTGGCCCCGGTCAGCTCGTCTGCCATGGTCCGCCCCTCGTGGTGATGCCGATGCCTCACGGTATCGGGAGAGCCCGACAAGTCGAGCGGCGTCGTAGTCTGGGCTGGTGTCAAAGGTGACCGTGGTCGGCAGCGTCAATATGGATCTGGTTTTCGACGTGGCGGCGCTGCCCGCGCCCGGGGAGACCGTGCTGGCCTCGGGTTTGCACCGCAGCCCGGGCGGCAAGGGCGGCAATCAGGCCGTGGCCGCGGCACGGGCCGGCGCCCAGGTCAGCGTGGTGGCGGCCGTCGGCGAAGACGACGCTGGATCGGCGCTGATCGATCACCTGCGGGCCAACGGTGTCGCGACCGATGCGGTAACCCGATTGCCCGGACCCAGCGGCACCGCGGCGATCGTCGTCGGCGCTGCGGAGACGGGTTCGCGCGAGAACACCATCGTGGTCGCGCCCGGCGCCAATGCGCACCTGACCCTCGATGATAAGGCGGTGCGCGACGTGGTCGCCGCGGCCGATGTGGTGCTGGTGCAGCTGGAGATTCCGGCGCAGACGGCCCTGGCCGCCGCGCGCCAGGGTCGGCACAGCGGCGCGACGGTGATCCTCAACGCCTCCCCGGCCGGCGCGGACCCGGACCTGCTCGCCGAGTTGGCCGCGGTCACCGATGTGGTGATCGTGAACGAGACCGAGGCGCAGCAATGGCATTGGCAGACGCCGTATCTGGTCACCACCCGCGGGGCCGCCGGCGCGACGGTCGCCTCGGACGGTGGCACGGTGTCGGTGCCGTCGCAGCGGGTGGAGCCCGCCGACACCAGCGGCGCCGGTGATGTGTTCGCCGGGGTGCTGGCCGCGTGCTGGACCCGGATGGACCCCGAGCAGGCCGTGCGTCGCGCCACCGCCGCCGGCGCGCTGGCCACCTTGGTCCCCGGCGCGGGCGACTGCGCGCCGACCGCGGAGATGATCGAGGACGCGCTATTGCGATGAACGCGCCGCTGGTCGCGCTGGTCCTGTTCGCACTGTTCGGGATCCTCGGATTCGGTTGGCGCAGTTGGCTTCAGCATCGACGCACCGGTTCGGCGGGATTCCGGGGAGTCAGCGGCGAGCTGGGCTCGGCCGAATGGCTCGCCGGGGCGGGGTTCGCGCTGTCCATCCTCATCGCGGTGGCCGCGCCCGTTCTGCAGTGGGCAGGTGTGCTGGCGCCGGTGTCGTTCCTGGACGCGGAGTGGATCCAGTCCGGCGGTGTGCTGCTGGCGGTGTTCGGCATCTTCGGCACGGTGTACGCGCAGGTCGATATGGGTGAGTCCTGGCGCATCGGGGTCGATCCCGACGAGCGCACCGAGCTGGTCGAGTCCGGGATTTTCGGCCGGGTCCGCAATCCCATCTTCACCGCGATGCTGGTGTTCGGCGCGGGTATTGCCCTGGTCACCCCGAATATGTTGGCGCTCACTGGATTCGCATTGCTGGTCGTCACCATTGAGATGCAGGTCCGCATCGTCGAGGAGCCGTACTTGGAGGCCGTGCACGGCGAGGTCTACCGGCGTTATGCCGCCAAGGTCGGCCGCTTCATTCCCAGCTTCGGACGGATCCCGCCCTCGGAGTGACAACGATGGCGCCATGGACATATGACGCTGACCAGTATCACTGTGACCGTCGACGAGGACGACCTCGCGTTGGTCAAGCAGGCCGCCAAGCGTGAACGCCGCCCGGAAGCCGAGCTGATCCGGGAGGCGTTCCATCTGGTCGCGATGCGACGCCGACTATGGGACACCCCGTGGCACATCCCGACTCTTGACTTCAACCGCGCGCTGTCCGCCGAGGACGGGCAAGCGATCGTCATCGATGAGATGGTTCGTCGCCAGCACCGTTGATCCAACGGCACGGAACCGAGGAAGTCGCGTCGACGCCTCAGCTCTCCGGGATGTCCCGGTCGATCTCGGCGAGCCAGGTGCGCGCGGACATGTCCGACGGGGCGCGCCAGTCCCCGCGCGGGGACAGCGATCCGCCGCGGGACACCTTGGGCCCGTTCGGCATCGCCGAGCGTTTGAACTGTGAGAACGAATAGAACCGTTGCGCGAAAACCTTCAGCCAGGAACGGATTTCGGCCAGCGAGTACTGCGGCCGGGAATCGTCGGGGTACCCCGGCGGCCAGACGCCGGACCCGGCGTCCCGCCAGGCGTGCCAGGCCAGGAAGGCGATCTTGGCCGGAGTGAAGCCCCAGCGCAGCGCGTGGAACAGCGAGAAATCCTGCAGCGGGTACGGCCCGACGACCGCTTCGCTGCTCTGCACAGGTCCCCCGCCGTCGGTGGGCACCAACTCCGGGGTGATCTCGGTGTCCAGCACGCTCTGCAGCACGTTGCTGACGTCGCTGCCGAACTCCCCGTTGGCCATCACCCACCGAATCAGGTGCTGGATAAGGGTTTTCGGCACGCCACCGTTGACGTTGTAGTGCGACATCTGGTCGCCGACGCCGTAGGTCGACCAACCCAGCGCGAGTTCGGACAGGTCCCCGGTGCCCAGCACGATCCCGCCGCGCTGGTTGGCCAGCCGGAACAGGTAGTCGGTGCGCAGCCCGGCCTGGACGTTTTCGAAGGTGACGTCGTAGACCTTCTTCCCCTCGCCGAACGGGTGGCCCATGTTCCGCAGCATCAGCTCGGCGGTGTCGCGGATATCGAGTTCGGCGAAGGTGACGCCCAGCGCCCGGCACAGCGCGATGGCGTTGTTCTTGGTGTGGTCGCCGGTGGCGAACCCGGGCATGGTGAAGGCCAGAATGTCGGTGCGCGGCCGGTGCTCCCGGTCCATCGCGCGGGCGGCGACAATGAGCGCGTGGGTGGAGTCCAGCCCGCCGGACACCCCGATCACGACCTTCGGGAAGTTCAACGCGCGCAGACGCTGCTCCAGACCGGACACCTGGATGCTGTAGGCCTCGTAGCAGTCCTGCGCCAGCCGCTGAGAGTCGGCGGGAACGAACGGAAACCGCTCGATCCGCCGACGCAGCCCGATGTCCCCGGCGGGCGAGTCCAGGGTGAACTCGATCCGGCGGAAGTCGATGCCGCGTTCGCGGCGATTGTCGTCGAAGGTTCCCTGCCGCAACCGCTCGGAGCGCAGCAGCCCGGTGTCGATGTCGGCGACACTGCGGGCGCCTCCGCGCGGGAATCGGTCGGATTCGGCGAGCAACTCACCGTTCTCGTAGATCATCGTCTGGCCGTCCCAAGCCAGGTCGGTGCTGGACTCGCCATCCCCGGCGGCGGCGTAGACGTAGGCGGCCAGTCCGCGCGACGACGCCGAGGCGACCATCAGCTTGCGATCCCGGGAGCGCCCGATGGTGATCGGCGATCCGGACAGGTTCGCCAGCACCGTCGCGCCGGCCAGCACGGCCTCGGCGCTCGGTGGGATCGGCACCCACATGTCCTCGCAGATCTCCACGGCCAGCACGAAATCGGGCAGGTCGGTGGCGGCGAACAGCAGGTCCGTGCCGAACGGGACCTCGTCGCCGGCGACGCGGATGGTGTCGCTGATGTCCGCGCCGGACGCGCACTGGCGGCCGTCGTAGAACTCACGATAGGTCGGCAGATAAGACTTGGGGACGACGCCTAGGACGCGGCCGCGGTGGATGACGACGGCGCAGTTGTAGATGCGGTGCAAGTGTCGCAGCGGGGCGCCGACGACCAGCACCGGAAGCAGTTGTTCGGAGGCGCGGACCAGGGTGGCCAGGGAATCCTCGGCGGCGGCGAGCAGGCTGTCCTGCATCAGGATGTCGTCGATGGAATACCCGGTCAGGGTCAGTTCGGGGAACACCGCCAGCGCGACGCCGTCGTCGTGGCATTCGCGGGCGGCGGCCAGCACCGCGGCGGCGTTGGCGGCCGGGTCGGCGATGGCGGTGTGCAGCGTGCAGGCGGCCACCCGCACGAATCCGTGCCGGTACGCGGAGAAGAAGTCCACGACCGGGATTGTCTCACCTTCAGCGACCGGGACTGAGCACTCCGGATCGCAGCGCGGCGCCGATGTTGGACATCACCCGGTCCAGCAGCGCCGCATAGTCACTGCCGTTGTCCATGATTTTCCGCAGCCCGTTGCGGATCAGATAGGCGTCGACCCGACGGTCGATCGGCCAGTTCGCATACGTGCGGCCGGTGAACTCCGACCGGAGAAATTTCCACGCCACATCGTCAATATCGCCTGTCGGCATACCACTACCCCTTGATTGCCCGCCGGACAAAAGCCCCGATTGCTTCCATACTCGGCGTTCCGCACAACCCAGCCTAGTGACAAAGGTCACTAAATGTCAGGGGTTGGGCCCAGCGTGAGCCAATACGGGTTGTCCACAGCCTTGGGACGGGGTGAACAACCCCGGCGTCCTACCGGCCTTAGCGTCGCCGGTATGCCGTCACAACGCCACGAAGCGTTGGTCCAGTTGTTCCGGGATCAGCCAGAATTCGCGCCACTGCTGCTGCACGACGTGGCCGGCCTCGCTCTGCCCGACCACGACGCCCTCGCCTCCGACTCCCCGGACCTATCCCAGGCTGTGTCGTGGGAATTGCGCGCCGACAACATCGTCACCCTGACCCGCGACGGTAGACCGGTACTCGGGATCATCATCGAATCCCAGCTGCGCGTCGACCCGAAGAAGCACGACAGCTGGCCCGGCTACATGGTCGCCCTGCGTCACCGGCTGAGGTGTGACTGCGCCCTGGTGGTGGTGTGCGTGACCGACGCGGTCGCCAGCTGGGCCGGCCGACCGATCACGTTGGGGCCAGGATCGGTGATCACACCGATCGTCATCGGACCATCGACCGTCCCCGTCATCACCGACCCAGAACACGCCCGCGGGAGCCCCGAACTCACTGCGCTCTCAGCGCTCACGCACCCGAATAACCACGCCATCCTCGACGCTCTTTTCGCGTCTTTCGACCCCGACAACCCCGTCAGCCCGCGCTACGCTGAACTAATCTACTCAGCGCTGCCAGCCGCCGGAAAGCACTACCTGGAGAAGCTCATGACCACCAGAACCCGGGAGTACACCTTCCCAATGCTGCGCGACAGCTTCAACGAAGGCGCAGCCAAGGGCGAAGCGAAAGGCAAGGCCGAAGATGTCCTTGCGGTCCTCACCGCCCGCGGACACGACGTCCCCGACGACCTCCGCGCCCGCGTGACCAACTGCACCGACACTGAACGACTCACGGTCTGGCTAATCAGGGCCGCCACCGCTGACAGCGTCGAGGACGTCTTCGGCTGAACCCGCGCTAAACGGCGCTTTCTCGTTCAGCTTCTCAGCCGGGCTCGTTCCTCGCCCGTCATCGTCGCTAAACGGCGACGAGGTCGTCGGCGTGCACAACGGCCCGCCGCAGCTCCGGCGGCAGGTCGGCGGTGGACCGGCCCACCATCGACGTCAACTCGGAAGCGTCGTAGCCGACCACCCCGCGAGCGATCACGGTCTCGTCGGACCCACGCAGCTCCACCACGTCTCCGCCGTGGAACTGACCGCTCACCGAAGTGACGCCGGCCGGCAGTAGGGAGCGACGCCGTTCCAGCACCGCGCGCACCGCACCGTCGTCAAGAACCAGAGCGCCCGCCGCCTCGGCGGCGTGGCGCAGCCAGAACCGGCGCGAGGACATCCGGGTCCGCCGCGCCGCGAACACGGTGCCCACCTCCGCGTCGGACAGCGCCGCTTCGGCAGAGCTGGCGGCGGCCAACAGCACCGGCACCCCAGCGTCGGACGCCAGCAGCGCCGAGCCCAACTTCGAGGCCATCCCGCCGGTGCCCAGATGACTGCCCTGCCCGGCGATGACGCCGTCGAGGTCCTCGGGCCCACTGACCTCGGGAATGAAGCGCGCGGACGCGTTCTTGCGCGGATCGCCGTCGTAGAGGCCGTCGATGTCCGAGAGCAGAACCAGGGCGTCGGCGCCCACCAGGTGCGCCACCAGCGCGGACAGCCGGTCGTTGTCGCCGAACCGGATCTCGTTGGTGGCGACGGTGTCGTTCTCGTTGACGATCGCGACCGCGTGCAGCACCCGTAGCCGGTCCAGGGTGCGCTGGGCGTTGTTGTGCTGCGAGCGCGCGGCGATGTCTTGGGCGGTCAACAGAACCTGCCCGACGGTTCGCTCGTAGCGGGCGAACGCGGTGTTCCAGGAGTTGATCAGGGCGACCTGGCCGACGCTGGCCGCGGCCTGCTTGGTGGCCAGGTCCTTGGGTCGACGGGTCAGGCCCAGCGGCGCCATGCCGGCGGCGATCGCCCCGGAGGACACCACCACCACGTCGGAGCCGGCTTTCATCCGGGCCTCGATCGCGTCGGCCAGTCGTTGCAGCCGGTCCGGGTCGAACTCGCCGCTGGGGGTGGTCAGCGCGGTGGTGCCGATCTTGACGACCACGCGTCGGGCGGAGCGGATGGCGGCCCGGTGCGCGGAGTCGGTCACTGCCCTTCCTCTGGTCCGTCGGCGTGTTCGCGACGCGCCTTGCGGGCCGCCTTGCGTTCGGCGGCGCCCACCCGGTCGGTCTGGTCCAGGCGGATGTCGGTGCCGCGGCCGGACGGGACGACGTCGACACCGGCCGGGGTGGTCGGCTCCCAGTCGAACGTGACATCACCGATGGTGACCGCGCAGCCGGCGGTGGCGCCCTTGCGGATCAGTTCGTCCTCGACGCCGAGGCGCGCCAGCCGGTCGCCGAGGTAGCCGACGGCCTCGTCGTTGTCGAACTGGGTCTGGGCGATCCAGCGCTCCGGCCGCGACCCGGTCACAATGAATCCACCGGTCCCATCGGGTCGGACCTCGAATGCCTTCTCGTTCACCGGGATCGGCCGGATCACCGGTCGACGCGGGGGCGGTGGCGGGCTGGCGACTCGGTATGCCGCGACCATGTCCCACAGGCCGAAGATCAACGGCCGCAGTCCGATTCGCGCCACCGTGGACACCTCGTACACCGGCCAGCCGCGAGCCTCGATGTCCGGGCGGACCATGTCCGCAAGTTCCTTGGCGTCGGGAATGTCGATCTTGTTCAAGACCACCGCGCGGGGGCGTTCCGCCAGGTCGTCGAGCATCGAATCCCCTTGCAGGGTGGGCTGATAGGCGGCCAGTTCGGCCTCCAGCGCGTCGATGTCCGACAGCGGGTCCCGGTTCGGTTCCAGGGTGGCGCAGTCGACGACGTGCACCAGCACCGCGCAGCGCTCGATGTGCCGCAGGAAGTCCAGACCCAGCCCACGGCCCGACGACGCGCCCGGGATCAGCCCCGGCACGTCGGCGACGGTGAAGGTGTGGTCGCCGGCCGAGACGACGCCGAGGTTCGGCGCGAGGGTGGTGAATGGGTAGTCGGCGATCTTGGGTTTGGCCGCCGAAATGGTCGAGACCAGCGACGATTTGCCGGCCGACGGGAAGCCGATCAGGCCGACGTCGGCAACTGTCTTGAGCTCCAGGGTGAGGTCGCGTTCCTCGCCCTTCTCCCCCAGCAGCGCGAAGCCGGGAGCCTTGCGGGCGCGGGACGCGAGCGCGGCGTTGCCCAAGCCGCCGCGGCCGCCGGCTGCGGCGTAGAAACGCGCGCCGGCGCCCACCAGATCGGCCAGGATGCGGCCCTGATCGTCGAGGACGACGGTGCCGTCGGGCACTTTGAGGATGAGATCGGCGCCGGTGGCGCCTTCCCGATTGCCGCCGGCGCCGGGCTTGCCGGACGGGGCCGCGATGTGCGGGTGGAAATGGAAGTCGAGCAGGGTGTGCACCTGCGGGTCGACGACCAGCACGACGCTGCCGCCGCGCCCGCCGTTGCCGCCGTCAGGGCCACCGAGCGGCTTGAACTTCTCGCGGTGGACCGAGGCGCAGCCGTTCCCGCCGGAGCCGGCCCGCGCGTGGATGACGACGCGGTCGACGAAACGGGCCATCGGTGAACACCTTTCGCGAATGTGCCGCCGGGGTCTTGATCAGACTCGTCGCAAATGCGCCCCGGCGTCTACATTCGCGAAAATGTCAGCCCTCGACCGGGACGATGTTGACGGTCTTGCGGCCGCGCTTGACGCCGAACTCCACCGAACCGGCGGCGGTGGCGAACAGGGTGTCATCCCCGCCGCGGCCGACGTTCACGCCGGGGTGGAAGTGGGTGCCGCGCTGGCGCACCAGGATCTCGCCAGACTTGACGACCTGGCCGCCGAACCGCTTGACCCCGAGTCGCTGCGCGGCGGAATCCCGGCCGTTGCGCGAGCTGGAAGCGCCCTTTTTGTGTGCCATTGCCTGCTCCTGAAGTCGTGTTCGTCTGGGGGTCCGCGGGGCGGATTACTTGATGCCGGTGACCTTCAGCACGGTCAGCTGCTGACGGTGACCCTGCCGCTTGTGGTAGCCGGTCTTGTTCTTGAACTTGTGGATGCGGATCTTGGGGCCCTTGGTGTGCTCCAGGACCTCGCCGGAGACGGCGATCTTGGCCAGCTTGGCGGCGTCGGTGGTGACCTCGGCGCCGTTGACGACCAGCGCGACCGGCAGCGACACGTTGGCGCCCGGCTCGACGTCGAGCTTCTCCACCTTGACGATGTCACCCGCGGCGACCTTGTACTGCTTGCCGCCGGTCTTGACGATCGCGTACGTGGCGTTCTCAGTGGCCATCGGGTTTCATTCCTCTACGTCTACTGCGGGGCGCGCGCCACCCGGGGGTGCGTGCGCGGGTCTTGGGGGGTGCGGGAGTCAGCGCCTCCCGCCGCTGCCGACCCGGAGGGTCTGCAGACAACTGCTCAAGATTACGTGAGCGGCCGCTGGCGGGGCAAATCGCCCACCGTCGGCGCGCCCCGGATCACCCGGCCGGCGGACCGGCCGGTCGAGCGGCCGCCCGTCGGCGCGGACGCCTGGTGGTGGCGGGTTCGGCGATGGCGACGATCACCTCGGCCTCCTCCTCGTCGGAGTCGTCCTCGTCTTCGTCCTCGTCGTCTTCGTCATCACCGTCGTCGTCGAAGTCGTCGTCCTCTTCGTCTTCTTCGTCGTCTTCTTCGTCGTCGTCTTCATCCGCGTCGTCGGACTCGTCGAAGTCGTCGTCATCGTCTTCGTCGTCTTCGGCGTCGATGACCTCGAGGTCGTCGTCCTCGTCTTCGTCGTCGGCGTCCAGGTCGACATCGACCTCGTCGTCCTCATCGGCGTCGTCGTCCTCGGAGTCCTCCTCGTCGGAATCCTCGGAGTCCTCGTCGAGGTCAGCGGCGTCCAGATCAGCCTCCGCGGTCTCCTCCGCGACCTGCTCGACCGTCTCGGCGTCCACCGCAGCCTCGTCGACGGCGTCCTCGGCCGACTCGATGACCTCGCCCTCGGCGTGCTCGTCATCGTCGTGCTTGCCCGCCGCGGCCATCGCGCGGAACATCGGGTGCTCGCCGTGCGGATGCGGCGGGATCTTCGCGACCACGTTCTCTTCCGGCTTCGCCGCGGGCTTCTTGCCCCGCTTGCCGCGCCGGTTGTTCTCGGCCTTGCGCGCGGGGGCCTGCGCGGAGTCCACCGGGTCGGTGTGCAGCACGATGCCGCGACCCGCGCAGTGCGAGCAGGTGGTGGAGAACGCTTCGATCAGACCGGTGCCGAGCCGCTTGCGGGTCAGCTGAACGAGCCCCAGCGAGGTGACCTCGGAGACCTGGTGGCGGGTGCGGTCGCGGCCCAGCGCCTCGGTGAGCCTGCGCAACACCAGGTCCCGGTTGGACTCCAGCACCATGTCGATGAAGTCGATCACCACGATGCCGCCGATATCGCGCAGCCGCAGCTGGCGGACGATCTCCTCGGCCGCCTCCAGGTTGTTCTTGGTGACGGTCTGTTCGAGGTTGCCCCCGGCGCCGGTGAACTTGCCGGTGTTGACGTCGACGACGGTCATCGCCTCGGTGCGGTCGATCACCAGGGTGCCGCCCGAGGGCAGCCACACCTTGCGGTCCATCGCCTTGGCCAACTGCTCATCGATGCGGTACACGGCGAACACGTCGGGGCCGTCCGGAGCGGAGGGCTGGTACTTGGTGAGTTTCGTCAGCAGTTCCGGCGCCACCGCGCCGACGTAGCCGTTGATGGTGTCCCAGGCGGCATCACCGGAGACGACAAGCTCGGAGAAGTCCTCGTTGAACAAGTCGCGGATCACCTTGACCAGCACGTCGGGCTCTTCGTAGAGCGCGACGGCCGCGCCTGCGGCATTCGCCTTGCGCTTGGCGGCCTCGGCCTCGATCTCGGTCCAGCGTTCCTGCAGCCGGCTGACGTCGGCGCGGATGTCTTCTTCCTTGACGCCCTCGGAGGCGGTGCGGATGATCACGCCGGCGTCGGCGGGGACCACCTCGCGCAGGATCTCCTTAAGCCGCTGACGCTCGGTGTCGGGCAGCTTGCGGCTGATGCCGGTGGACGACGCGCCGGGCACGTAGACCAGGTAGCGGCCGGCCAGCGACACCTGGGTGGTCAGCCGGGCGCCCTTGTGCCCGACGGGATCCTTGCTGACCTGGACCACCACGTGGTCGCCGGGCTTGAGCGCCTGCTCGATCTTGCGGTTCGCGCCACCCAGGCCGGCGGCCTCCCAGTTGACCTCGCCGGCGTACAGCACGCCGTTGCGGCCGCGGCCGATGTCGACGAACGCCGCTTCCATCGACGGCAGCACGTTCTGCACGATGCCCAGATAGACGTTGCCGACCAGCGAAGCGGATGCGGCCGAGGTCACGAAGTGCTCGACGACGACGCCGTCCTCCAGGACCGCGATCTGGGTGTAGCGGGCGCCCTCGTGCGGTGGCTCGCTGCGGACCTTGTCGCGGACGACCATCTTGCGTTCGACGGCTTCGCGGCGGGCCAGGAACTCGGCCTCGCTCAGGATCGGCGGGCGACGCCGGCCGGCGTCGCGTCCGTCGCGGCGGCGCTGGCGCTTGGCCTCCAGCCGGGTGGATCCGGAGATGCCCTGGATTTCGTCGGGATCATTGTTTCCCCGCCCGGACCGGCGCGGGGCGCGCTCGTGCACGACGGTGTTCGGCGGATCGTCCGGCGCGGTGTCGGCGTCATCTCCGCCGCCCCCGGTCTTGCGGCGGCGACGGCGGCGGCGGCGCTTGTTGGCCGCGCCCTCGCCGGCTTCGGCGGCGCCGTTCTCGCCGTCGGCGTCGCCGGATTCCTCGGAGTCGGATTCGGTCTCGGCCGCGGCGTCGGTGTCGCCGTCGGCGGATTCGCCGTCCCCGTCGGAGCTTTCGCCGTCGGCGGCGCCGTCCCCGTCACCGGATTCGCCATCTCCACCGCGACCGCGGCCGCGACCGCGGCGGCCGCGGCGACGGCGACGGTTGGCCGGGCGGGCCTGCTCGTCGTCGCCGGACTCGTCGTCGGAGTCGCCGGATTCGTCCTCGGAGTCCGCGGCGTCTTCCGCCACATCGTCCTTGTCGGGTTTGTCGGCGGTCTTGGCCACCGGCGGCAGCGCGATGGGCTCGGGGGCGACGAACAGCGGAAGCTCCACCGCCGGCGTCTCCAGCATCAGTCGCGACTCGGGCTCGTCACCGGACTCGGCCTCAACGGGCTCGGCCTCGGCGGGCTCGGGCGCCGGAACCGGCGCGCCCTCGAATCCGGCCAGCGCGTTCTCGGCGTTTGCCAGCAGGTCGCGGACCCGGACCGCTTCGTCGCGAACCACCGAGGAGTGCGCGCTGCGGGTGCGGCCGTCAAGTTCGGCCAGGGCGTCGAGCACCTTGCGGCTGGTGGTGCCGAGCACGCGGGCCAGGGAGTGCACCCGCAGCCGCTCCGGCAGCTCCTCGACGTCGGGTGCGTCGGCGGCCGGAGGGTCTACCGCAGGTGCGGTGTCGGCGCCGTCTGCGGCGCCGATATCGGTCGGCTCGCTTTCAGCGGCGGTGTTGGTGGTGTCGTCTGAATATGCATCGTCGTGCACGAAGTCTCCTTCGGCCCCCGGGCGCGTCTTGGCGACGCGGCCGCGCGAGGGCCCTCGCTATGAGTCCGGCGAGCTGGCCGGGCTTGTCGTGGTCTCGCCCCGGGCGGCTCTTGTGAAGCCTCACCCGGCGCCTGGGTCCGGTGATGACCGCGACGGCCCGCGCCGCACCGCCGAAGCGGTGGTCGCGCTCGTCTAAGTCTTCACCCAGGTGTCCGCCGCCGGCCAGGATGTCCGGGTGGCGACGTTCACCTGTTGCCAGTATCCCATACCGAACCCACAGCTCCGACCAAGACCGGCCGTTCAGCGAGGCGCGAGGCGTGACTACGCGCTGGGGAACCAGAGCGCGATCTCGCGCGCGGCCGACTCCGGCGAATCCGAGCCGTGCACCAGGTTGTACTGGGTCTCCAGGCCGTAGTCACCGCGGATGGTGCCCGGGGTGGCCTTCTCGACGGGGTCGGTGCCGCCGGCGATCTGGCGGAACGCGGCCACCGCACGCGGGCCCTCCAGCACGGCGGCGACCACCGGGCCGGAGGTGATGAACTCCAGCAGCTCACCGAAGAACGGCTTCTCGGCGTGCTCGGCGTAGTGCGCGCGCGCCACCTCATCGGCGACGTTCACCTGCTTGAGTTCCACGATCTTCAGACCCTTGCGCTCAATGCGGGCGAGGATCTCTCCGACCAACTTCCGCTCGACGCCGTCGGGCTTGATCAAAACCAGGGTCTGCTCAGTCACGGCGCACAGCGTAAGGGAAAACCGCGCCGTCGCGTCACTCGGGGTCGGTGTGGGTCTGCTGCTGGCTGGGCAGCAGCCCGAGGCGCTGCCGTCGCAGCACTTCGTGGCGCAGATAGGCGATCAGCAGCCACACCCCGGCGAACAGCAGGCCCATCATGCCGACGGCCGGGTACACGGCCCAGCCGGCGATCAGCACGACCTGAGCGGCCAGGTTGGCCCAGATAGCCCACGACCGCCCCTGCAGCCCGGACATCAGCACCAGCAGCGCCGCGAATCCGATCAGGTAGCTGCGCGAGCCCGCCGTCAGGCCGCCGCCCACTGATCCGACAACCGGCAGTGCCAGCAGCACCACGATCGCCTCCAGGATCAGCGTTCCGGCCATCACCCCGCGGAAGCTCTTCCAGGGGTCCGTGGCGGGGGGCGGTGGCTCGGGCCTCTCGGCGGTCACGCCGGGTCCTTTCCGAACAGGGTGCGCGCGGCGCCGGCGGTGACGACCGATCCGGTGATCACGATGCCGGCCCCGGACAGCCCGGTCTGCGCGCCGGCTTCCTCGGCCAGCGCGGTGGCGGTTTCGATGGCGTCGGCCAGTCTCGGCGCGGTGTGCACCCGATCCGGGCCGAACCGGTCGATGGCCAGCAGCGCCAGTTCGTCGACGCCCATCGCCCGCGGCGACCCGTTGTGGGTGACCACGGCCTCGTCGAACACCGGTTCCAGCGCGGCCAGGATGCCGACGCAGTCCTTATCCGCCATCACCGACACCACGCCGACCAGATGGTGGAAGTCGAACTCCTCGGCCAGGGTCTGCGCCAGCGCGGTGGCGCCCGCCGGGTTGTGCGCGGCGTCGATGAAAACCGTTGGGGCGCTGCGCATCCGTTCCAACCGGCCCGGGCTGCGGACCGCCGCGAAGCCGGCGCGCACGGCGTCGACGTCGAGTTGCCGCTCGGCGCCGGCGCCGAAGAACGCCTCCACTGCGGCCAGCGCCAGGACCGCGTTGTGCGCCTGGTGCTCCCCGTGCAGCGGCAGAAAGATGTCTTCGTACACCCCACCGAGACCCTGCAGCCGCAGCAGTTGGCCGCCGATCGCGGTGCGCCGCTCCAGCACCGCGAACTCCGAGTCCTCGCGCGCCACCGCGGCGTCGGCCCGGATCGCCTGCTCCAGCAGCACCTCCATCGCCTCCGGGGCCTGTCGGGCGATCACCGCGACGGTCTCCGGTCCCTCGGCGGCCGCGGTGATGATCCCGGCCTTCTCCCCCGCGATGGCCGCCAGGTCCTCACCGAGGTAGTCCTGGTGGTCCAGGCCGATGGGAGTGATCACCGCGACCGGGGCGTCGACGACGTTGGTGGCGTCCCACCGCCCACCGAGGCCGACCTCGACGACGGCGATGTCCACCGGCGCGTCGGCGAAGGCCGCGAACGCCATGGCGGTGAGCACCTCGAACTTGCTCATCGCCGGCCCGGGCTCGCCGAGGGCGCCAGACACTGACTGCTCGTCGACCATCAGCACGTACGGCTCGATCTCGGTGTAGGTCTCCACATACGCGGCCGGGGAGATCGGGACGCCGTCGATCGCGATCCGCTCCACGGCAGACTGCAGATGCGGGCTGGTGGTGCGGCCGGTGCGCCGGTGCAGCGCGGTGAGCAGGGCGTCGACCATCCGCGCGACCGAGGTCTTGCCGTTGGTGCCGGCGATGTGGATCGTCGGGTAGCTGCGCTGCGGCGAACCGAGCAGTTCCAGCAGCGCGTTGATCCGCACCAGCGACGGCTCGATCTTGGTCTCCGGCCAGCGCTGGTCCAGCAGGTGCTCGACCTGCAGCAGGGCCGCGATCTCGTCCGGGGTGGGTTCGGCGGCGCTCATCGGCCCGCTCACGGCAGCGCGGCCAGGCGGGCGGTGATCCGCTCGACTTCCTCGGTGGCCAGTTGCCGGCGACCGCGGATCTTGGCGACCTCCGCTTCGGGCGCCTTGGCCAGGAACGCCTCGTTGCCGAGTTTGGCGCCGGTGCCCTTGAGCTCCTTCTCTGCGGCGGCCAGCGCCTTCTCCAGCCTGCGGCGTTCGGCGGCGACGTCGACGGCGCCGGAGGTGTCCACCTCGACCAGCACCGTGCCGTCGGTCAACCGCACCTCGATGGAGGCCGTCGGGGTGAATCCGTCACCGGGTTCAGTGAGCCAGGCCAACGCGCTCACCGCGGGCAGCTGGGTCACCAGGTCGGCGGCCTCGACGCCGCGCAGCCGGGCCGGAACCTTCTTGCGGTCGGCCAGGCCCTGGTCGCTGCGGAACCGGCGGATCTCGGTGACCAGCGCCTGCATATCCGAGACGCGTTTGGCCGCAACGGGATCCGCCGCGACCCCGCTGGGGCGGGGCCAGGAGGCGACCACCACCGACTCGGCGCCGGTGAGCGCGGTCCACAGCGCCTCGGTGACGAACGGCATCACCGGGTGCAGCAGTTTGAGCAGGGTGTCGAGCACCGACGCCAGCACCGCGGTGGTCGGTCCGGGGTCCGCGCCGACGTCCTGCGCCGTGTAAATCTGCACCTTCGCCAGTTCGACGTACCAGTCGCAGAACTCATCCCAGGCGAAGTGGTAGAGCGACTCGCAGGCCCGGTTGAACTCGTAGCTGTCGAACGCCGAATCGACTTCCGCGCGAACGGCTTCGGCGCGGCCCAGGATCCACCGGTCGGCGTCGCTGAGCTGATCGGCGGGCGGCAGCGGCGCCGGGGCGGCGCCGTTCATCAACGCGAACCGGGTCGCGTTGAACACCTTGGTGGCGAAGTTGCGTGACGCGCGCGCGTGATCCTCGCCGATGGACAGGTCCCCACCCGGGCTGGCGCCCCGGGCGAGGGTGAACCGCAGCGCGTCCGCGCCGAAGGTGTTCACCCAGTCCAGCGGGTCGATGCCGTTGCCCTTGGACTTGCTCATCTTGGAGCCGTGCTCGTCGCGAATCAGGCCGTGCAGGAACACGTTCCGGAACGGAACCTGCGGGCGGCCGCCGTCCGGGCAGCCGTTGCCGGTGACCAAGTCGTCGTGGCCGACGAAGGTGCCGAACATCATCATCCGGGCGACCCAGAAGAACAGGATGTCGTATCCGGTGACCAGCACGCTGGTGGGATAGAACTCCTCCAGTTCCGGGGTGCGCTCGGGCCAGCCCATGGTGGAGAACGGCCACAGCGCCGAGGAGAACCAGGTGTCCAGCACGTCGGGGTCCTGCTCCCAGCCCTCCGGCGGGGTCTCGTCCGGGCCGACGCACACGGTTTGCCCGTCGGGTCCGTGCCAGATCGGGATCCGGTGGCCCCACCACAGTTGGCGGGAGATGCACCAGTCGTGCATATCGTCGACCCAGGCGAACCAGCGGGGTTCCAGGCTCTGCGGGTGGATGACGGTGTCGCCGCATCGGACCGCGTCGCCGGCGGCCTTGGCCATCGACTCCACCCGAACCCACCACTGCAGGCTCAACCGTGGTTCGATCGGCTCGCCGCTGCGCTCGGAGTGTCCGACGCTGTGCAGGTAGGGCCGCTTCTCGGCGACGATGCGGCCTTCGGCGGCCAGCGCTTCGCGCACCGCGACGCGTGCCTCGAATCGGTCCATGCCGTCGAATTGGGTTCCGGTGTCGGCGATTCGGCCGGCGGTGTCCATGATGGTGGGCATCGCGAGGTTGTGCCGCAACCCGATCTCGAAGTCGTTGGGGTCGTGCGCCGGGGTGACCTTGACCGCGCCGGTGCCGAACTCGGGGTCGACGTGGGTGTCGGCGACGATCGCGATCGCCCGGTCCACGTACGGGTGCGGCAGCGTCTTGCCGACCAGGTCGCGGTAGCGCTCGTCGTCGGGGTGCACCGCGATCGCGGTGTCCCCGAGCATGGTCTCCAGCCGGGTGGTGGCCACCACGATGTGCGGCTCGTTGTCGTTCATGGAGCCGTACCGGAAAGACACCAGTTCGCCTTCCACGTCGGCGTATTTGACCTCGAGGTCGCTGATCGCGGTCTGCAGCACCGGTGACCAGTTCACCAGGCGCTCGGCCCGGTAGATCAGCCCCGCGTCATACAGCCGCTTGAAGATGGTGCGCACCGCCCGGGACAGTCCGTCGTCCATGGTGAAGCGGTCACGGCTCCAGTCCACGCCGTCGCCGATGCGGCGCATCTGCTCGCCGATGGCGCCGCCGGACTCGCGCTTCCACTCCCAGACCTTCTCGACGAAGCTCTCCCGGCCCAGCTCTTCCTTGCTGACCCCCGCCGCCGCGAGCTGCTTCTCCACCAGGGTCTGGGTGGCGATGCCGGCGTGGTCCATACCCGGCAGCCACAGCACCTCGTAGCCCTGCATGCGTTTGCGGCGGGTCAGCGCGTCCATCAGGGTGTGGTCCAGCGCGTGGCCCATGTGCAGGCTGCCGGTCACATTCGGCGGCGGCAGCACAATCGAGTAGGGCGGCTTGTCGCTGGACGGGTCGGCGGTGAAGTATCCGGCCTCCACCCAGCCGCGGTACATCTGCTCCTCTACCGCGCCCGGGTCCCAGGATTTGGGCAGGGACGACGGGGCGGGCGGGTGGGGGTTGGTCACCCGACGATTCTATGGAGCCTTGCCCCGGACGCACGAAAGCCCCCGTCGTGGGGGCCTTCGCGGTCGATCGGGACGCTGCTACTTCTTGCCGAACAGCCCACCCAGAATGTCGCCGAGCGGGTTGTTGTTGCCTCCCCCGCCGCCCAGGACACTGCCCAGGATGCTGCCCAGCGGATTGTTCCCGCCGCCACCCGAGCTGGCGCCGCCGAGGATCCCGCCCAGCAGGTCGCCGAGCACATTGCTGTTGCCGCCGGCCTGCGCCTGCTGTTGGTTGCCGCCGAACTGCTTGCCGATGTAGGCCAGCACGATCGGGGCCAGCAGCGGCAGCAGCTTCTGCACCAGGCCGCTGTTGGTGGCGCCCTGGCTCGACAGCGCCGAGGCGACCGCGCTGCTGTCGTTGCCGCCGAAGATCTTGGCGACGATCTTGTCGCCGTCGGCCTCGTCGACATCGTCGACGGCGA
Organism: Mycolicibacterium brumae; assembly: GCF_025215495.1. Classification (NCBI taxonomy): domain Bacteria; kingdom Bacillati; phylum Actinomycetota; class Actinomycetes; order Mycobacteriales; family Mycobacteriaceae; genus Mycobacterium; species Mycolicibacterium brumae. Next base: position 2,559,031 of record NZ_CP104302.1, read on the forward strand.
CGCCGCCGTCCAGCAGCGTGGCGTGCTTCTCGGCGGCCGAGGCGATCTTCTCCGACTCCCCGCCGTCGGCGTTGACCATCAGCCCGCCGAGCATGGCCGGCACCAGCGCATGGATGGTGTTGCGCACTTCGCCCTCGTCCGCGCCCACCTTGCTGGCGATGTCCGCCACCGGGATCTGCGACATCAGATCGTCAAGACCGGCCATATTGTCCACCCTTCGTCGTCGGCGGTCGCCGTCGCGGCGGCCGCCCTCACCTGACCCTAGCGCCCGCGTTTTCGGATGTGTGGCCCAATCGGGTTAGTGCAGCCGCTCCACCTCGAACCGGACCCCCGCCGCGGGCAGTCGCGCGGCCAGCGCGTCGCCCATCGCCGACGCCGGGGTCAGCACCCCGCGCAGCTCCGACAGCGCGTCGCGGTCCAGGGCGAGGGTCAGCCCGCTCTCCCCGAGCAGCACCGAGGTGGCCTTGTATCCGGGGTCGCCCTGCTGGGCCATGGTGGCGCGGTAGCGCGCGCCGTGGCTGGTGGTGGTGTAGGTCTGCACCGTGTAGTGGCCGCTTTCCCGGGTCTTCTCGCTGGGGCCGGTGCCCGGTTTGGGCAGCACCTTCTCCACCAGGGGACGCGGCAGCTTGTCGAAGAACCGGACGCCCAGCGACATCGACGCGCCTTGCACCCCGCTGACCACGGCGGCGGCCAGCGGAGCGGCCACCGATTTCCCGAGGCTCAGCTGCTCGGAGTAGGTGAACCGGGCGCCGTAGGCGTGGCCGAGCAACGCGTTGCTGCGGCGCACCACCCGGCTGTTGGGCATCGCCATGAAGAACGCGCCGGTCCAGTAGCCGGACAGTTCGGGGGCGATGGTGGCGCCGCGGCGCCAGCGGACGTCGGGTTCGGCGCCGAACTCCGGTTCGACGGACCGGTCCGGACTCAGGGTGTAGGGGTCGGCCAGCGCCCGGCGCAGTTCCGGATCCGCCGAGCAGGCGTCCATCATCTCCACCGCCGAAGCCAGGGTGCCGCCGGACGCCCCGCCGGCCATGCTGCGCACCACCATGTCGGTGTCCAGCAGATCCCCGGCGTCGTCGGCCTGAGCGCGCCGGTACAGCGAGAAGACCGTCAGATCCGAGGGGATGGAGTCGAACCCGCAGGAATGCACGATGCGGGCGCCGGTGTCGATGGCCTGTTTGTGGAAGCCGTCCATGGACGCCAGGATGAAATTCGGCTCGCCGGTGAGATCGGCGTAGTCGGCGCCGTGCTCGGCGCAGGCCGCCACCAGCGGCAATCCATACTTGGCGTACGGGCCGACGGTGGTGACCACCACCCGGGTGCGGGCGGCCAGATCCGACAGCGACGCGGGGTCACCGGCGTCGGCGGTGATCAACGGCCAAGATGACGCAGTCTCGCCGAGTTCGTCGCGGACGGCGGCCAATTTGTCCGGCGAGCGCCCGGCGAGCGCGACGCGCGCCCGCCCGGAAGTGATGTCGGGGTGTCCGGCCAGATACTGCGCGGTCAGCTTCCCCACGAATCCGGTGGCGCCGTAGAGGGCGATATCGATCTCACGCTGCGATTCAGTCATATCGGCGACCGTACCCGCATGCCGGGCCGTCCCGACCGGTTGCGATGCCGGTAGGTTCGGGCGGTATGCGGGACGGGACACACCCGGTTGTGGTGGTGGGCGCGGGTATCTCCGGGCTGGCCACCGCGGTGGCGCTGCAGCGCGCCGGCCTGGCCGTGACGGTGCTGGAGCGCGACGTCGCGTCGGCGGCCGCGTCCGGGTCGGGGATCAGCATCTGGCCGAACGCGCTGGCCGCGCTGGACATATTGGGTCTCGGCGACGCGGTGCGCGCGGTCGGTGGCACGGTCAGTGCCGGCGCGGTTCGCTGGCACGACGGCGCCTGGGTCCGCCGCCCGCAGGCCGACCTGCTGGTGCGCGCGCTCGGCGAGCCGCTGGTGGTGCTGCGCCGCAGCGCGCTGCGCGAGGCGCTGAGCGCCCCGCTGGCGGCGGGCACGGTGCGCCACGGCGCGCCGGTGACCGGCGTGGCCGAGCGCGCCGGCGTCGTGGAGGTGACGTTGGCCGACGGCCGGGCGCTGCCGGCCGCGGCGGTCATCGGCGCCGACGGGGTCGCCTCGGTGATCGCCCGGGCGTTGTGCGGCCCGCTGCCGGCGACCTACACCGGGCGCACGGCGTGGCGGGGAGTGGCCGACGCCGGGATGGATCCCGAACTCGCCGGGGAAACGTTCGGCATGGGACTGCAGGCGGGGCACACTCCGCTCGGGCCGGACCACACCTATTGGTTCGCCACCGAGCGGGCGCCCGAGGGCGATCACCGACCCGACGGCGAGCTGACCTATCTGCGCCGGCGCTTCGGCGGGTGGGCCGAACCGCTGCCGGGACTGTTGGCGGCCACCGATCCCGCGGCGGTGCTCCGCAACGACCTCTATGACCGGGCGATCGCCCCGGTGTGGTCCCGCGGCCGGGTGACGCTGGTGGGTGACGCCGCGCATCCGATGCGCCCGCATCTGGGCCAGGGTGGCTGCCAGGGGTTGGAGGACGCCGCCGTGCTTGGCGCGTTCGTCGCGGCCGGGTCCGACCTCGGCGCCGCGTTCGCCGGATATGCCGCGTTCCGGCGCGGGCGGGTGGCCACGGTGGTGCGCACCGCGCGGATGGTCGGGCGGGCCAGCGGCGCGCGGCCGGACTGGCTGGGCGCGGCGGCGGTTCGCGCCGGCGGGGCGGTTCCGGAGTTCATCCTCACCCGGCAGCTAGCGTCGATCGCCGGGCGGATGGCGTTCCGGCTGCCGTGACAGCAATTCGGGCGGCGATCCGTGTGGATCGCCGCCCGAATGTGGCTGAGGATCTTAGCCGCGCTTGCCGCAGTGCGGCCAGGCGCCGATGCCCTGGCTGCGCAGGGTGTTCTCGGCAACGCGGATCTGCTCGGACTTGCTCGCGGTGTGCGGCGAGCCGGCGCCACCGTTGGCCGTCCAGGTGCCCATCGAGAACTGCAGGCCGCCGTAGTAACCGTTGCCGGTGTTGATGGCCCAGTTTCCGCCGGACTCGCACGCCGCGATCGCGTCCCAGTTCACGCTGTCGGCGTGAGCGGTCGCGGTGGACATGGCCAGCGAGCCGGCGGCGAGCGCGCCACCGATAACGGCCATGCCGGCGGTGCGGGTCATCTTCGAGCGGAGGTTCTTCAAGATCGTTCCTTTCGCAACGCGCGCGCCGACCATGGACGGCTCCGCCGTTCGGCGGGTCGTCGAAGAGAATTCGAGCTGGATCAGGCGTTCATCGGGTCGTGCCGTCTCGGTCGGGCACAACAGAGGGGGCGAAGTCGGATGCCCCGCCGCACAGTTCGTTCGCGCGGCGCCCGTCGGGCCGATCGGCCTCGCACGGTCCCTCTCACACGCAGGGGTTCAAACATTTGGAGTTGTGTTCGCAGTCGCGAGCTTTGCGATTGCGTTTCCCTTGCGGGACGTAAATGAACGTACGGGTCGCATCTCGCAAAGTCACCCCGGGGACACGTGTATCTCGATTTGATCACGGTCAGATCACGGTGGATTCTGAGAGGGGTCTATGCAGGTCAACAGGGACTTCTTAAGGAAGCCGCCCAACGGCCTCTGACCTGCGCCAAGTGATCGACGTCACCGGGATTTTGTGACCTGGGCCATGCGGAAACCCCCACCGGACGGGCCGAGACGGCCCCGGAGACGCGGGTTCGATGAGGCCACTGAGACTCCTGTGGCGCACCGGGAATGGTCGCGCCGCCGCCCAATAACTCGACTTATAGTCGTTAGTCTAATTAACCAATTGCCGGCGTCAGTCGACGGTCCAGGTGTCGCGGCCGCGCAGCAGCGACTGCAGAGACGCGGTGTCGTGCGGCACTGCGTCGCGGGCGGCGGCGACCTGCGCGCGGGCCTGATCGTCATAGCTGGGCCGCTGCACCTGCCGGAACACCCCGAGCACGGTGTGATCGAGATTCTGATCCGACAGTCGGGACAACGCGAATGAGTACGACGAGTCCTGCTGGGCCGGGTCGTGCACCACGATGTCCTCGGCCGCCACATCCACCGTCTTGGCCACGTCGAGGCCGAATCCCGAACGGACGACGCAGTATTCGTCGTTGGCCCCGAAGGTGATCGGCTGGCCGGCGCTGACCCGGATGACCCGCTCCTCGGCGCCTTCCTTGCGCAGCACATCGAAGGAACCGTCGTTGAAGATGGGGCAGTCCTGCAGGATCTCGACCAGCGCCGCCCCGCGGTGGGCCGCCGCCGCGCGCAACACCTCGGTCAGCCCGGCGCGGTCGGAGTCCAGCGCGCGGCCGACGAACGTCGCCTCCGAGCCCAGGGCCAGCGACACCGGGTTGAACGGGGTGTCCACCGACCCCATCGGCGTCGACTTGGTGACCTTGCCGATCTCCGAGGTCGGAGAGTACTGCCCCTTGGTCAGGCCGTAGATCCGGTTGTTGAACAGCAGAATCGTGAGGTTGACGTTGCGGCGCAGGGCGTGGATGAGGTGGTTGCCGCCGATGGACAGCGCGTCCCCGTCGCCGGTCACCACCCACACCGACAGATCCTCGCGGGCCAGCGCCAGGCCGGTGGCGATGGTCGGGGCGCGGCCGTGGATCGAGTGGAAGCCGTAGGTCTCCAGGTAGTACGGGAACCGGCTGGAGCAGCCGATTCCGCTGATGAAGACCACGTTCTCCCGGCGCAGCCCCAGCTCGGGCAGGAAGTTGCGGATGGTGTTGAGGATGACGTAATCACCGCAGCCGGGGCACCAGCGAACCTCCTGGTCGCTGGTGAAGTCCTTGCCCTTCTGCGGCACGTCGGTCGTCGGCACCCCGGCGGTCTTCGACGGTCCCACCGGGGTGAGGTCCAGCTCGGCGCCGATCAGATCAGTCATTCCCGCGCTCCCGCTCCGACCAGGGCCGCCGACATCCGGGCGACCATCGTCTTGTCGTTCTCGATCTCGGCCAGCGTCCCCCGAACCGCCGCCCGGATCACCCGGCCCACCTCGTCGGCCAGGAACGACAAGCCCTGGACCTTGGTGACCGACTGGACGTCGACGAGGTAGCGGGCCCGCAGCAGCATCGCCAACTGACCCAGATTCATCTCCGGCACGATCACCTCTTCGTACCGGTTCAGCACATCGCCGAGATTGGCCGGGAACGGGTTGAGGTGGCGCAGTTGGGCGTGGGCGACCTTGATGCCGCGCAGCCGCGCGCGCCGGCAGGCCTCGCCGATCGGACCGTAAGAGCTGCCCCAGCCGAGGATCAGCATTTCGGCGTCGCCGGTCGGATCGTCGACCTGCAGATCCGGCACCTCGATCCCGGCGATCTTCTCCTGGCGCACCCGCACCATCAGGTCGTGATTGGCCGGGTCGTAGGAGATGTTGCCCGAGCCGTTGGCGGACTCGAGGCCGCCGATGCGGTGCTCCAGGCCGGCGGTGCCGGGCACCGCGAACTGCCGGGCCAGGGTCTGCGGATCGCGCGCATAGGGCTGGAACGGCTCGCCGGAGCGGGCGAAGGTGTGCTCGATCGGCGGGTAGGCCGCGATATCGGGCACCCGCCACGGTTCGGAGCCGTTGGCGATGGCGCCGTCGGACAGGATGATCACCGGTGTGCGGTAGGCGACGGCGATGCGGGCGGCCTCCACCGCGATGTCGAAGCAGTCCGACGGGGATTGCGGGGCCAGCACCGCCACCGGGGATTCGCCGTTGCGGCCGAACAGCGCCTGCAACAGGTCGGCCTGCTCGGTCTTGGTCGGCAGTCCGGTCGACGGGCCGCCACGCTGCACATCGATGACGATCAGCGGCAGTTCGGTCATCACCGCCAGCCCGACGGCCTCGGATTTCAGCGAGACACCCGGGCCCGAGGTGGAGGTCACGCCCAGCGCGCCGCCGTAGGACGCGCCGATCGCCGCGCCGATGCCGGCGATCTCGTCCTCGGCCTGGAAGGTCAGCACGTTGAAGTTCTTGTGCTTGCTCAGCTCGTGCAGGATGTCGGAGGCCGGCGTGATCGGGTAGGTGCCCAGCACCACCTGGACACCCGCCAGGTGCCCCGCGGCGACGATCCCGTAGGCCATCGCGGTGTTGCCGGAGACCTGCCGGTACTCCCCCGGCGGCAGCTTCGCCGGCGCCACCTCGTAGGTGGTGGCGAACGCCTCGGTGGTCTCCCCGTAGTTCCAGCCGGCCCGCAACGCGAGCACGTTGGCCTCGGCGATCTCCGGCTTGCGGGCGAACTTCTCCCGGATGAAGGTTTCCGAGGTCTCGATCGGTCGGCCGTACATCCAGGACAGCAGCCCGAGGGCGAACATGTTCTTGGCCCGCTGGCCGTCTTTCTTGGTGGCCCCGATCTGCTCCACCGCGCCCAGGGTCAGGCTGGTCATGGCGACCGGTTGCACGACGTACTCCGACAGCGAGTCGTCCTCCAGCGGGTTGGCGGCGTAGCCCACCTTGGTGAGATTGCGCTTGGTGAACTCATCGGTGTTGGCGATCACCAGTCCGCCGCGCGGCAGGTCGTCGATATTGGCCCGCAGCGCCGCCGGGTTCATCGCCACCAGCACATCCGGCCGGTCGCCGGCGGTCAGGATGTCGTACTCGGCGATCTGGATCTGGAATGACGAGACCCCGGGCAAGGTGCCCTGAGGCGCCCGGATCTCGGCCGGATAGTTCGGCTGGGTGGCCAGGTCGTTGCCGAAAAGCGCTGCCTCCGAAGTGAATCGGTCGCCGGTCAGCTGCATGCCGTCGCCGGAGTCACCGGCGAACCGGATGACCACCTGCTCGATTTTCCGCCGCCGCGGCGCACCCGTCCCGTTGTCGCTCGGAGCCACGTGTACGCCTCCCAAACCGTCGGATTCCGCGGCGAGTAGTAACTGTCACCCGTGGTACCGATTATTGCACTTATCTAAGGGTCGACTGTGGCGATCGACACACTGCGACAACGGAGCGTGTCGGCGGAATCCGCAGGTGATCGCAGTTTCTACCACCCACCCAGAGGCTAAATGTGGTATTGATCACATCTTGACACGCGTCAAATCTAAGAGCTGACACCCGACGGCAGATTGAACGGTGTGACGATCTGCACCGGCGACGGGCGGCCCGGCTCCGGCGGCACCGCGCCGCGCGCCGCCAGGATCATCCGCAGCGCGGTCCGGGCGTCGCTACGCAGATCGTTGTGCAGCACCGCCGAAAGCCGGCCCTCGTGCAGCAACCGCCGGTTGTCGGCGTCGAGATCGTGGGCGATGAACACCCGGCACCGCCGGCCCAGCCGGTCGAACGCCGCCACCGTCGCGGCATTGCCGCCGCCGACCGAGTACACCGCCTCGATATCCGGCCGGCGCCGCAGCGCGTCGAGGACCAATGCCTCGTTCGTCGCGTCGAGTCCGTCGCTGCCGGAGACGTCGACGATCTCCAGACCGCTGCCGCGCAGTGTGGCGCGGAACCCCACCTCGCGCTCGCCCTCGTTGCGAAACACGTTGCGGCTCAGCGTGACCAACACTCCGGTTCCCGGCTCGGCGACGTGGTTCAGCCACTGCTGGATGAGATAGGCCGCGGTCGCTCCGGCCCCGTAGTTATCGATGCCGACGTGCCCGTAGCGGGAGTTGTTGGCCACATCGGTGGCGTAGGTGACCACCGGGACGCCACCGGCGACCAGACGATCGATCGCGTCGGCGACCGCGGGGTCGTCGGGCGCTTTGAGGATGACGCCCTGACTGCCGCGCAGCCGGTCCAGCGCGTCGACGGTGACTTCGCTGGCCCCGGACTCCCACAGATGGAACCGCGCGCGCAGCACCGCCGGGGCGAACGACGGCAACTCGGCCTCCACCGCCTCGCGGAACGCGTCGGAGAACCGGCGCGGGGTCTGCATGACCACGTCGATCAGGTAGCGGCGCCCGCTCAATCGCAGCTGGGCGCGCTGCCTGTCCAGGTCGGTGATGGCCTGCAGGACCTCGGCGCGGGTGCCCTCCCGGACGCCGGGCCGGTTGTTGAGCACCCGGTCGACGGTGGCCTCGCTGAGCCCGGACTGCTGGGCGATCTCACGAACCTTGTAGCGATGCGCCATGGTTCGGTGACGCTACCCAACAAACCTTGATTTGTGATGTCTTTTTGATGGTTTTTTGGTGTTGATTGTGGCGCTCGACACAGCAAGACTCGACGCATGAGCACTTCTCTCTCGTCGGCCCCGCGGGCGCCGGCCGGCGCCCGCGACACCTGGATCGACGACACGCACTGCGACCTCGACGAATTCCGCGCGCAGCTGCCCGACCAGACCGATCCGGCTGACTACCCGCACGCCGCCGAGATCCGAGCCGGCATCCCGGTCTACGACGCCGCCGTGGTGGCCGGCCCGACGGCTGCCGCCGACCGCCGGGCCGTGCAGTCCGAGCTGATCGCGGCCCTGCTCGACGGGCCCGGCGTGGTGGCGTTCTCCGGCGCGTTCGACGCCGATGTGCTCGACAGCGCCAGCGCGGCGTTCAACGAGTTGATCGCCGCCCAGCGCGCCGCGGGCGGCGCCGCCGGCGACCACTTCGGCAAGCCCGGCGCTAACGACCGGATCTGGAACGCCGCCCAGAAGCTGGCGCTGCACGCGCCCCAGGTGTACGCCGACTACTACGCCAACGACACCCTGGCCTTGATCTGCCAGGCCTGGCTGGGCCCGCGCTACCAGCTGACCTCGCAGGTCAACGTGGTCAACCCGGGCGGAGCCGCCCAGGTCCCACACCGCGACTACCACCTCGGCTTCGTCGACCCGGACGCGCTGACCGACTACCCCGCGCACGTGCACCGACTGTCCCCGGCATTGACCCTGCAGGGCGCCGTCGCGCACTGCGACATGCCCGTGGTCAGCGGCCCGACCATGCTGCTGCCCTACTCGCAGCGCTTCACCCCCGGCTATCTGGCGTTCTACCGGCAGGAGTTCCTGGACTACTTCGCCGCGAACTACGTGCAGCTGCCGCTGGCCAAGGGTGACGCGGTGTTCTTCAACCCGGCGCTGTTCCACGCCGCCGGCGCCAACACCTCCGCCGACATCGCCCGGATGGCGAACCTGCTGCAGGTGTCCTCGCCGTTCGGCCGCGCCATGGAGTCGATGGACCGCACCGCCATGGCCGTCGCGGTCTACCCGGCGCTTTTGGCCATGCGGGCGGCCGGCCGCAGCGACACCGAGATCCGCAACGCCATCGTCGCCACCGCCGAGGGGTACCCCTTCCCCACCAATCTCGACCACGACCAGCCGATCGGCTCCCTGGCCCCGCGCAGCCAGGTCGACGTGCTGTTCGACGCGGTGACCGCCGGTCTGCCGCCCCGCGATCTGGAGGCCGCGCTGCGCGCGCAGGACGGCCGCCGCGACCCGAACCCCACCACCGAGAGGAACACTTGAGTGAGCACCATTGGATTGATCGGCCTCGGCCGAATCGGCGCCTTCCACGCCGACACGCTGTCGAACCTGCCCGGCGTCGACGGCCTGGTGATCACCGATGAGCGTCCCGATGTGGTGGCCCAGGTCGCCGCGAAGTACGGGGCCAAGCCGGTGGATTCGGTGGCCGAATTGCTCTCCTCCGGCATCGACGGCGTCGTGGTGGCCGCCGCCACCCCGGCGCACGCCGAGTTGACCCTGGCCGCCGTGCAGCGCGGGCTGCCCACCTTCTGCGAGAAGCCCGTCGCCTCCACCGCCGCCGAAAGCGCCCGGGTCGCCGAGATCATCGCCGGCACGGGGGTTCCCGTGCAGATCGGCTATCAGCGCCGCTTCGACGCCGCGTTCACCAACGCCAAGACCATCGTGGACAGCGGCGCGCTCGGCGCGTTGCACACCGTCCGTTCCACCACCATGGATCCGGCCCCGCCGCCGATGGATTACATCGCCGGGTCCGGCGGAATTTTCCGGGACTGCGCGGTGCACGACTTCGACACCGTGCGCTGGATCGTCGGCCGGGAGGCCGTCGAGGTGTACGCCACCGGCAGCGTGCAGGGCGATTCGCGGTTCGCCGAGTACGGCGACGTGGACACCGCCGCGGTGATCGTCCGGTTCGACGGTGGAACCCTCGGCGTGATCTCGGCGGCCCGCTACAACGCCCGCGGCTACGACTGCCGGCTGGAGGTGCACGGCTTCGACGACACCGTGGTCGCCGGCTGGGACGAGGGCGTGCCGGTGCGCAACACCGACCCGAACACCGACTTCCCGACCGGGACCCCGCACCACTTCTTCATGGATCGGTTCACCGAGGCGTTCCGCACCGAGCTGGGCGGCTTCCTGCAGGTCGTGCAGGGCGCCCCGGTGCAGGGCGCGACCGTCGCCGACGCCGTGGAGGTCGCCTGGATCGCCGAGGCCGCCACCGAGTCGCTGCGCCTGGGCGCCCCGGTCAGCATCGCCTCGGTCCGCGGCTGATCCGATTCCCCACCACACCAAGGAGAGAACACCCATGAAGATCGCCGGCGCCCCCATTTCCTGGGGTGTGTGTGAGGTGCCCGGCTGGGGCCACCAGCTACCCGCCGACCGGGTGCTCGCCGAGATGGGCGAGGCCGGTCTGACCGCGACCGAACTCGGCCCGGACGGATTCCTGCCCACCGACCCTGGTGAGCTGACCGCGCTGCTCGACGGCGCCGGGCTGTCGTGTGTGGGCGGGTTCGTGCCGGTGCTGCTGCACGACGCCGATCATGACCCGGCCGAGGACCTGGCTGGACCGCTGGCCTCCCTGGCCGCCGCCGGCGCCGGGGTGGTGGTGCTGGCCGCGGCGACCGGTTCCGACGGTTACGACCAGCGGCCGGAACTCGACGATCGGCAGTGGGCCACGCTGCTGGCCAACCTGGACCGGCTCGCGCGGATCGCCGCCGATCGCGGGCTGCGCGCCGTGCTGCACCCGCATGTCGGCACCATGGTGGAGAACCGCGCCGAGGTGAGCCGGGTGCTCGACGGATCCGATATCGCCCTGTGCCTGGACACCGGGCACCTGCTGATCGGCGGCACCGACCCGCTGGCGCTCGCCCGCGAGGTGCCCGGACGCATCACCCACGCCCACCTCAAGGACGTCGACGCCGCGCTCGCGGCCCGGGTGCAGTCCGGTGAGCTCACCTACACCCAGGCGGTGGCCCAGGGCATGTACGTCCCGCTCGGCGCCGGCGACGTGGACATCGCCGGAATCATCGAGGCGTTGGAGGACAACGGTTTCGACGGCTGGTACGTGATGGAGCAGGACACCATCCTGGCCGGCGATCCCGACGGCGAAGGCCCGCTGGCCGACGTTCGGGCCAGCGTCGACTTCCTGCGCCGGCTCGGTTCCGAAGTCCCGGCCTAGACATGACACTGCGCATCGGGGTGCTGGGCGCGTCCCGCATCGCCGAGTCCGCGATCGTCGGGCCGGCCGAGGAACTGGGCCACCGGCTGGTGGCGGTGGCCGCCCGGGATCCCCGCCGGGCCGCGGCGTTCGCCGAGAAGTACGGCGTCGAGCGGGTGCTGGGCGGCTACGACGAGGTGATCGCCGATCCGGACGTCGACGTCGTCTACAACCCGCTGGCCAACGCGCTGCACGCGCTGTGGAACCTGGCCGCCGTCGCGGCCGGCAAGCCGGTGCTCAGCGAAAAGCCCTACGCCCGAAACGAATCCGAGGCCCGCGAGGTCGCCGAGGCGTCGGCGTTGGCCGGCGTTCCGGTCATCGAGGCGTTCCACTACCTGTACCACCCGGTCACCCGCCGGCTGTTGGAGCTGATCGGCGCCGGCGACCTTGGTGAACTGCGCGAGGTGACGGTGAGCATGGAGATGCCGGCGCCGACGGACGACGATCCGCGCTGGTCCTACGAACTGGCCGGCGGCGCGCTGATGGACCTCGGTTGCTACGGACTGCATTTCATCCGCCGGGTGGCCGCGCTGACCGGCGCCGAACCGGTGATCACCGCGGCCCGCGCCGTCGAGCGCTCCCCCGGCGTGGACGCCGACGCCACGGTTGAGCTGGCCGTCGGCGACGCGCGCGCGGTCAGTGTCAACAGCATGACCGCCGATGACTACCGGTTCGGCATCACCGTGGTCGGCAGCCGCGGCCGGGCGTTCGCCCACGACTTCATCCGGCCGAATCTCGACGACCGGGTCACCATCACCACCGACACCGGGACCACCGTCGAGCGATTGGGAACGCGCAGTTCCTACAGCTATCAGCTGGAGGCCTTCGCCGCTCACGTCCAACACGGCGCGCCGCTGCCCGTCGACGGCGCGGACGCGGTCGCCAATATGGCGTTGGTCGACGCGGCCTACCGCGCCGCCGGCCTGCCGCCCCGCTGACACCCATTGCAATAGGAGAAACCCATGCACGACTTCGACCTCGCCGTCTGCGCCGAGATGGTGTTCACCGATCTCGACTTCCTCGATCGGGTGCGCCGCATCGACGAACTCGGCTTCGCGGTGGAGATCTGGAGCTTCGCCGACAAGGACCTGGAGGCGTTGGCCGCCACCGGGGCCGGGTTCTCCTCCATGACCGGCTACCTGCACGGCGACCTGTATGACGCCGAGGGCGCCCGGGAAGTCGTCCGCACCGCCGCCGAGGCGGTGAAAGCGGCTGCGGTGCTGGGGGTTCCACGGCTGGTGGTGCATCCGGGCGAACTGGTCGACGGGCAGGCGGCCCGCCCGCAGCGTCGCGCCACCGCCGAGATGTGGTTCGCCGCGCAACGTGGACTCGCCGAGCTCGGCGAGCTGGGCGCGGCCGCCGGCGTGACGTTCTGCCTGGAGAACCTCAACACCAAGCTCGACCACCCGGGAGTGCCGCTGGCCCGGGCCAAGGACACCCTGGCGCTCGTCGAGGCGGTCGGGCATCCGCACGTCAAGATGATGCTGGATCTGTATCACGCGCAGATCGGCGAGGGCGACCTGATCACCCTGGTCCGCCGCTGCGGCGACGCGATCGGCGAGGTCCAGGTGGCCGATGTGCCCGGGCGCTGCGAGCCCGGCACCGGCGAGATCCACTACCCGGCGATCGCGCAGGCGCTGCGCGCGGCGGGCTACCGCGGGACCGTCGGGATGGAGGCGTTCGCCGCCGGCGACAGCGTCACCGCGCTCAAGGCGTTCCGCGCCGCGTTCAACGGCTGAGCACGCGCCGGGCTATTTGCGGCCCAGCTCGTGCGACAGCGCCTCCAGTTCGTCGCCGCCGGCCATCTGCTGGGTGAGCGCCTCCAGCGTGATCTCGTCGTAAGTGCAGTCCAGCTTCTGCCGGCCTCGGTTGAGCAGCACGAAGTGGTCACCGACCATGTGCGCGTGGTGCGGGTTGTGCGTGATGAAGATGACGCCGAAACCCTGCTCCTTGGCGGCGGTGATGTAGCGCAGCACCATGCCGGACTGTTTGACGCCGAGCGCGGCGGTGGGCTCGTCGAGAATCAGCACCCGGGCCCCGAAGAACACCGCCCGCGCGATCGCCACGCACTGGCGCTGGCCGCCGGACAACGAGCCGATCGGCGCGTCCACGTCGGGCAGGTCGATGCCCATCTTGTGCAGTTCGGTGATGGTCGTCGCGCGCATCCCGTTGATGTCCAGCGACCACGGGAACGACGCCTTGCGCAACTCGTTGCCGAGGAAGAAGTTGCGCCACACCGGCATCAGCGGGACCACGGCGAGGTCCTGGTACACCGTGGCGATGCCCTTGTTCAGCGCGTCCTTGGGCGATTCGAAGACCGTCGGCACGCCGTCGACGAGCACTTCGCCCTCACTCGGCTTGTGCAGCCCGGCGATGATCTTGATCAAGGTGGATTTGCCGGCGCCGTTGTCGCCGAGCACGCCGGTGACCTGGCCGGCGCCGACGCGCAGGTTGATGTCCTTGAGCGCGATGATGTTTCCGTAGCTCTTGCCCGCATTGCGCAGTTCGATCAGCGGCGCGTCCCCGCCGGCTGCGGCGTCGGCGGTGGGGGCCTGCTCGGTGGTGGTCATGCGCCGACTCCTATCGCTTGGCCGCGTAGTTGCGGAAGGCGTTGTTGGCGATGACCGCGAACAGCAGCATCGCGCCGAGGAAGAACTTGAACCAGTCCGGGTTCCACCCGGCGTAGACGATGCCCTGGTTGGTCATGCCGAAAATGAACGCGCCGATCAGCGTTCCGATCGCGGTGCCGTAGCCGCCGGTGAGCAGGCAGCCGCCGATGACTGCGGCGATGATGTAGAAGAACTCGTTGCCCACACCCTGGCCGGACTGAATCGTGTTGAACGAGAACAACAGATGCATGCCGACGAACCAGGCGCAGAACCCCACGACCATGAACAGGCCGATCTTGACCTTGGTCACCGGGACGCCGACGGCGCGGGCGCTGTCCTGGTTGCCGCCGACGGCGAAGATCCAGTTGCCGATTCGGGTGTGGAACAGCACGTAGGTGGCGATGGCGACGAACAGGATCCACCACAGCACGGTGACCTTCACCCCGACCGGGCCGAGCGGGATGGTGGAGGCGAACACCGCCTTGCCGGAGTCGAAGCCCTCCATATCCGACACGCTCGGCGTGGCGACCTGGCCGGAGATCAGTTTGGTGACCGCGAGATTCGCGCCGGCAAGCATGAAGAAGGTGCTCAGCGTGATCAGGAACGACGGGATCTTGGTGCGCATCACCATGTATCCGTTGAAGGCCCCGACGGCCAGCGAGACGATCAGCGCCAGCGCCGCCCCCACCCACAGATTGAGGTGCAGGTTGTAGGCCAGCATCGAGGCGGCCAGCGAGCTGGTGGTGACCGCGACGCCGGCGGACAGGTCGAACTCGCCGCCGATCATCAGCAGGCCCACCCCGACGGCCATGATGCCGATGGTGGAGCTGGCGTAGAGCACGGTGGCGATGGCGTCCGGCGAGCGGAACGGCGGCGCGACCGCCAGGAACAGCAGCAGGATGGCCAGTGCGCCGACCAGCGCGCCCATCTCCGGGCGAATCAGCAAGCGCTGCAGCTTGTTCTGTTCTTTGACGCGTTCGTCGTGGACGACCTTGCGGTCGGCCAGCGCGGCTTCGGCCTCGGCAGTCATCTGTTGGGTCTCCGTTCTTCGGCGATCAGCGGGTGCCGGCGCGCGCGTACTCGGCGACCGCGTCGATGTTGGAACTGTCGATGAACTGCGGACCGGTCAGCGTGGGCTGGTTTCCGCCGATGACGTTGCGGTTGTTGAGGTACAGCCACAGCGAGTCGACGGCCAGGTAACCCTGCAGGAACGGCTGCTGGTCCACGGCCCACTGCACCGAGCCGTCCTCGATGGCGTCGACGAGCTGGGCGTTGGTGTCGAAGGTGGCGACCTTGGCGTCGCTGCCGGCGTTGCGCACCGAGGTGACCGCGGTCAGCGCGAACGGGGCGCCCAGGGTCAGCACGTGGTCGATCCCGCGGTCCTGCTGCAGTTTCGCGGTGATCGTCGACTCGACCGACGGCATGTCCTTGCCGTTGACGTTGAGCGTCTCGGTTGCCGGGAAGGTGTTCTGCACGCCGCGGCAGCGGGCCTCCAGGTCGACGTGGCCCTGTTCCTGGATGACGCAGATGATCTTCTTGGCGCCGTCGGCCTGCAGTCGGCGGCCGGCCTCCTGGCCGGCGATGTAACCGTCCTGGCCGAAGTACTCCAGCACGCCCATGTCCCGCCAGGCGTCCTGCCCGGCGTTAAAGGCCACCACCGGGATGCCCTTGGCGGTGGCGTTGCTGACCGCGGGCTTCATGGCGTCCGGCTTGGCCAGCGTGACGGCGATGCCGGCCACCCCACTGTCGACCATGGACTGCACATGGTTGGCCTGGTTGGGCGCTTCCGGATCCGAGGAGTACAGCAGCTCGATGTTGTCCTTCTTGGCGGCGGTCTCCGCGCCCTTGCGAACCAGGTCCCAGAACGAGTCGCCGGGCGCCTCATGGGTGATCATCGCGATCTTGACCCGCGGGGTGTCCGCCGTGCCGGCGCCCATCCCGTCGCCGCCGGTGTCGCGGGGCTTGCCGCCGGTCGCCGAACAGGCCGCCAGCCCGACGGTCAGCGTGGCCACCGCGGCGATCACCGACCATTTCCCCACACCGCGCCGCGCCGCACTGCTCCGCTGATCTGACATCGCCACTCCTCGTCGCCGGCTACCGCCACTCACCTACTCGGTGACATGATGTAACGCGCCTCACACCGAGATGTCAATAGTTTGTCCAGACATTAGGACTTGTGACCCGCCTGCATCCGACGCGGTAGGCCCGCTGCGCAAAGCCTCCGCAGGCTCCGGCTTTGCTTGCGACCTACCGGTTGAACAAGGTGGTGTCGAAGTAGTACCGGGACGCGCGGTAGCAGTGCGAGCCGAACTCGACCGCCCGACCGGAATCGTCGAAGGCCGTGCGGGCCATGGTCAACAACGGCGCCCCGGCCCGTTCGCCGAGCAGTTTCGCCTCCGGCTTGGTGGCGCTGCGGGCGCCGATCCGCTGTCGCGCCAGCCGGATGTTCACCCCGCGGGACCGCAACGACTGATAGAGCCCCGCGGACTCCAGCTCGTCGGCGTCCGGAGCGATCTCTACCGGCAGATAGTTGGCCATCAACGCCAGCGGCTCGCCCTCGGCCCGGCGCAGCCGACGGATGGCCACCACTTCGCGGTCGGCGCCCAGATTCAGTTCGGCGGCCACGTCGTCGTCGGCGTTACAGACCCGGTACTCCAGCAGGTCGGTGGTCGGCGATTTGCCGGTTCTGGCCAGATCGTCGAACAGACTGGTCAGCTCCACCCGGCGGTGCACCGGATTCTGCACCACCTGGGTCCCGACGCCGCGCTTGCGGACCAGCAGGCCCTTGTCCACGACTTCCTGGATGGCCCGCCGGGTGGTCGGCCGGGACAGCGACAGCCGCTTGGCCAGCGCCAGCTCGTTCTCGAAGCGATCCCCCGGGGCCAGCTCACCGGTCCGGATCGCGCCCTCAATCGCTTGTGCCAGTTGGTAATACAGCGGCACCGGACTGGACCGGTCGAGTTCAACCGAGAGGTTCACCGACGACTCCGATCGCGACGAAAGCAGAGACAAAGCGGGCATCATGTTACCCCACAAAGAGCTTAAGACCGATTGTCCTGACAAACTATTGACATCGGTGATTGCGCGGGGCAAGGTTTCGACAAGACCCAGCCACGCAGGAGACAACCGTGCCCACAAACCCGTCACTCGACGCGCTTGCCATCGGCCGGTGCGGCGTCGACGTCTATCCGCTGCAGACCGGAGTCGGACTCGAAGAGGTCGAATCCTTCGGCAAGTTCCTCGGCGGCAGCGCCGCCAATGTCGCGGTGGCCGCCGCCCGGCTCGGCAACCGGACCGGGTTGATCTCCGGTGTCGGCGGCGACCCGTTCGGCCGCTATGTGCGCGCCGAACTGGCCCGGCTCGGGGTGGACAACTCCGCGGTGCACATCTACCCGGAGCTGCCCACCCCGGTCACCTTCTGCGAGATCTTCCCGCCGGACGACTTCCCGCTGTACTTCTACCGCCGACCGGTGGCCCCGGACCTGCAGGTGCGCCCCGATCAGATCGACGCCGACGCGGTGCGCTCGACGCGGCTGTTCTGGGCGACCGTCACCGGCCTGTCCGAAGAACCCAGTCGCGCCGCCCATTTCGCCGCCTGGGAGGCCCGCAATGCCGACGGCCGCGCTCCCCTGACCGTCCTCGACCTTGACTACCGACCGATGTTCTGGGACTCCCCCGCCGCGGCCACCGAGCAGATCCAGCGCGCCCTGACCCAGGTCACCGTGGCCGTCGGCAACCGCGAGGAATGCGAGGTCGCCGTCGGCGAGCGGCATCCCAGTCGGGCCGCCGACGCGCTGCTGGACCTGGGCGTGGAGTTGGCAATCGTCAAGCAGGGCCCCCGCGGCGTGCTGGGCAAGACCCGGCGCAGCTCCGTCACGGTCCCGCCGAACCTGGTCGACGTCGTCAACGGCCTCGGCGCGGGCGACGCCTTCGGCGGCAGCCTGATCCACGGCCTGCTGCACGGCTGGCCGCTGGAGAAGACGCTGCGCTACGCCAACGCCGCCGGCGCCATCGTGGCCTCCCGGCTGGAGTGCTCGACGGCGATGCCGACCGCGGCCGAGGTCGCCGAGCTGGCCGACCGCAGCGCCGAGGAGGCCGTCAATGTCTGAGTCGACCGACCTCGCCCCGCGCTGCCGCAGCTACGCCGATATCACCGAACTGCGCGCCACCAACCCGGCCGCCATCGCGGCGGCCTGGGACGCCCGCACCACCCGGCCCACCGTGCGCGGCGACGGCCAGCTCATGATCGTCGCCGCCGACCATCCGGCCCGCGGCGCGCTGGCCGCCGGATCCCGGCCCACCGCCATGAACAGCCGGATCGAGCTGCTGGACCGGCTGCGCACCGCGCTGGCCGATCCGGGCGTCGACGGGGTGCTGGCCACCGCCGACATCCTCGACGACCTGCTGTTGCTGGGCGCGCTGGAGGACAAGGTGGTGTTCTCCTCGCTGAACCGCGGCGGGCTGGCCGGTGCGAGCTTCGAGCTCGACGACCGGATGACCGCGGCGACCGCGGCCGCGACCGCCGCCGCCCATCTCAACGGCGGCAAGATGCTGGTCCGGATCGACCTGGAGGACCCGGGCACCGTCGCGACCATGGCCGCATGCGCCCAGGCCGTCGACGAGCTGGCCGCGCACGGCCTGATCGCCATGCTGGAGCCGTTCCTGTCCAACCGGATCGACGGCAAGGTGCGCAACGACCTGTCCCCCGACGCGGTGATCAAGAGCGTGCACATCGTCCAGGGCCTCGGCGCGACGTCGGCCTACACCTGGATGAAACTCCCGGTCGTCGACGAGATGGAGCGGGTGATGGAGTCCACCACCCTGCCCACCCTGCTGCTCGGCGGCGACCCCGCCGACCCCGACGAGGCGATGGCCGGATGGCAGCGCGCGCTGACCCTGCCCGCCGTCCGCGGCCTGATCGTCGGCCGCACCCTGCTCTACCCGCCCGACGACGACGTCGCCGCCGCGGTCGCCAACGCGGTGGCGATGGTGCGCTGATGAACAGCGAGCTCTACGTCCCGGCGGGCAGTGCGCAGGCGCCCCACACGGTGAACGTGACCCCGGAGTCGGCGGGCTGGGCCGAGTCCAGTCTGCAGGTGGTCGACCTCGGCGACGGCGGTGAGATCCCGCTGGACACCGGCGGCGACGAGGTGATGATCCTGCCGCTGGCCGGTGGCGGTGAAATCACTTGCGGTGGTGAGTCGTTCACGCTGACGCCACGCTCCTCGGTGTTTGACGGGCCCGCCGATATGCTCTACCTCGGCATCGGTCAGAGCTACACGCTGAAAGGGTTCGGACGGATCGCGATCTGCGGCGCCCGCGCCACGCGATCATTCCCGAACCGCCGGGTGGCGGCCGCCGACGTGTCCGTCGAGCTGCGCGGCGCCGGCAACTGCAGCCGGCAGGTGCACAACTTCGGCACCGCCACCACCTTCGAAGCGGACTCGCTGATCGCCTGCGAGGTCATCACCCCCGGCGGCAACTGGTCGAGCTACCCCGCCCACAAGCACGACGAGAACACCGCTGACGAGACCCAGCTGGAAGAGATCTACTACTTCGAGATCGCCGACAGCCCCGCCGGCACACCGGGATTCGGCTACCACCGGGTCTACGGCACTCCGGAGCGCCCGATCGAGGTGCTTGAGGAGGTGCGCAGCGGAGACGTGGTGCTGGTGCCGCACGGTTACCACGGGCCGTCGATCGCCGCGCCGGGCCACCACATGTACTACCTGAACGTGATGGCCGGCTCCGGCCCGGAGCGCGCCTGGCTGATCTGCGACGATCCGAACCACACCTGGCTGCGTGGCAGCTGGGAGCACCAGGACATCGATCCCCGACTGCCGTTCGGCGACCGTTAACCGAGCACTGACACCCAACGAGGAGCACGACGTGGTCTCCACTGCCCCGATGGCCGACCAGAAAGTTCCCGACGATGAAGCCACCGTCCGGCTCACCGTCGCGCAGGCGACCGTCCGTTTCCTGGCCAACCAGTACGTCGAACGAGACGGCAACCGGCACAAGTTCTTCGCCGGTTGCTTCGGCATCTTCGGGCACGGCAATGTGGCCGGCGTCGGGCAGGCGCTGCTGCAGGACGAGGTCGAGGCGCTCGACGCCTGCCGCGAACCGGGCCTGCGCTATGTGCTGGGCCGCAACGAGCAGGCCATGGTGCACACCGCCGTCGGGTTCGCCCGCCAGAGCGACCGGCTGCAGGCCTGGGCGGTGACCGCAAGCGTCGGTCCGGGCGCCACCAATATGCTCACCGGCGCGGCGCTGGCCACCATCAATCGCCTACCGGTGCTGCTGCTCCCGTCGGACACCTTCGCCACCCGCGCTCCGTCCCCGGTGCTGCAAGAGCTTGAGTTGCCCAGCAGCGGCGACGTCACCGTCAACGACGCCTTCAAACCGCTGTCCCGCTATTTCGACCGGGTGTGGCGGCCCGAACAACTGCCGGCTGCGCTGCTGGGGGCGATGCGGGTGCTGACCGACCCGGCAGAGACCGGCGCGGCGACGATCGCCCTTCCCCAGGATGTGCAGGCCGAGGCCTTCGACTGGCCGGTGTCGCTGTTCGACGAACGCACCTGGCATATCCGGCGCCCGCCGGCTGAACGCTCGGTGGTGTCCCGGGCCGCCGAGATCATCCGCTCCGCGCAGCGCCCGCTGATCGTGGCCGGCGGCGGTGTCATCTACTCCGGGGCGACGGCCGAATTGGACGCGTTCGCGGCCCGCACCGGGATCCCGGTGTGCGAAACCCAGGCCGGCAAGGGATCGCTGCAGTTCGACCACCCGCAGGCGGTCGGCGCCGTCGGCTCCACCGGGACCACCGCGGCGAACGCGCTGGCCGCCGACGCGGACCTGATCATCGGGATCGGCACCCGCTACAGCGATTTCACCTCCGCTTCGCGGACCGCGTTCAACAACCCCGACGTCCGCTTCGTCAACGTCAACGTGGCGTCCATGGATTCGGTCAAGCAGGGCGGACTGAGCGTGGTCGCCGACGCCCGGGAAACTCTGCAGACCCTGTCGGTGCTGATGGGCGATTACACCGTCAGCGATGAATACCACAAGCGGGCAACGGATTTGATCCGGGAGTGGAACTCCACCGTGGACGAGGTGTTCCAAACGACCGGCGGTGAGCCGCTGAATCAGAATCAGGTGATCGGCCTGGTGAACAGCTGCTCAGACGCCACCGACGTGGTGGTGTGCGCGGCCGGTTCGATGCCCGGGGACCTGCACAAGCTGTGGCGTCCGCGAGACCGCAAGAACTATCACGTGGAGTACGGTTACTCCTGTATGGGCTACGAGATCGCCGGCGGCATCGGCGTGCGGATGGCCGCGCCGGAACGCGACGTCTTCATCATGGTCGGCGACGGCTCCTACCTGATGATGGCCACCGAGATCGCCACCGCCGTGCAGGAGGGCGTCAAGGTGATCCCGGTGCTGGTGCAGAACCACGGCTTCGCTTCCATTGGTGGGCTATCGGAATCCCTTGGCTCGCAACGGTTCGGCACCGCCTATCGGTATCGGGGAGCGGACGGCCGGCTCGACGGGGACTACCTGCCGGTCGACCTGGCCACCAATGCCGCCAGTCTGGGCGCCGACGTGATCCGGGTGAGCACCGCCGAGCAGTTCACCGACGCGGTCCGGGCGGCCAAGGCAGCCGAGAACACCACCGTGATCTATGTCGAGACCGACCCGATGGTGTTCGCCCCGGACAGCCAATCCTGGTGGGACGTCCCGGTGTCACAGGTCTCCAGCCTGGAATCCACCAAGGAGGCCTACCGGCGTTACGCGGACTGGAAGAAGGTCCAGCGGCCGCTGGTCCGGCCTTCCGACCGCTGATCTACCCGAACCGAACGAAAGAACTTGTGATGAGCAGCATTCTGGTTGGTTCCGCGCCCGACTCTTGGGGCGTGTGGTTCCCCGACAATCCGCAGCAGACTCCCTACACGCGCTTTCTCGACGAGGTCGCCGCGTCCGGGTACCAGTGGATCGAACTGGGCCCCTACGGCTACCTGCCCACCGATCCCGCCCGATTGACCGAGGAGCTCGACAGCCGCGGCCTGAAGCTCTCTGCGGGAACAGTTTTCGAGCACCTGCACCAGGACGACTCCTGGGACGCCGTGTGGTCGCAGATCGAGGACGTCGCCAAACTCACCGCCGCTGTCGGCGGCAGCCACGTCGTCGTCATCCCGGAGATGTGGCGCGACCCGGCCACCGGCGCGACGCTGGAACCCCGTGACCTCACCGACGAGCAGTGGCTGCGCAAGACCCGCGGGATGAACGAACTCGGCAAGGCCATGTTCGAGACCTACGGGGTTCGCGCCCAGTACCACCCGCACGCCGACTCCCACGTCGACACCGAGGAGAACGTCTACCGCTTCCTGGACGGCACCGACGGTGAATATGTGAACCTGTGCCTGGACACCGGCCACATCGCCTACTGCGGCGGGGACAACCTGGCCATCATCGAGCGCGCGCCGGAGCGCATCGGCTACCTGCACCTCAAGCAGGTCGACCCGGAGGTGCGCGCCAAGGTCGAGGCTGAGGATCTGCCGTTCGGCGAAGCGGTGAAGCTGGGCGCCATGACCGAACCGCCGCTGGGCATTCCGGAGATGCCGCCGCTGCTGGAGGCGATCGACCGGCTGAACATCGACGTGTTCGCGATCGTCGAACAGGATATGTATCCCTGCTCGCCGGATGCCCCGCTGCCGATCGCCAAGCGCACCCGCAACTACCTGGGCGGCTGCGGGGTCGGCGCCGTCCGGTTCTGACGAGCGGTGCAGTTCCGCGAGGAAGAACCGGCGTGTGAACACCGTCCGGTTCTGACGAGCGGGACGGCACACGCGGGTCCCTTACGAACGGTCGCTTGCTGCCGAATTTTCTCATAGAACTCTCAATCCACAGGGCCCGCTTTCCGTTGTCTCGCAACGGAACTTGTCGGTGGCGAGGTATAGCGTTTTGGGTATGAGCAGCACCGCCTACGCAGACCGGGAGGCGATCTTCGCCGCCCTCGCGCAGGCCGAAACCGCTCACCGCGTCTTGGCTTCGGCGTCCCTCGACGCACTGTCCTCCGAGAAGATTTTGGAGGTGCTCGCCCGCCGGGAAGCCCTCGCCTGGCGGGCCCCGGCGGCCGACCACCGACTGCTGGCGCGGTTGGTCGCCGACGGCAATCCGGGGGTGTTGGGCGCGGCGAACCTGACCCTCGTGTTGGAGGAGCGTTTGCGGATCTCCCGCGGCGCGGCACGGCGCCGGCTGGCCGAAGCCGCTGACCTCGGGCCCCGGGTCGCGTTGGATGGGCAACCCCTGGAACCGGTCATGCCGACTGTCGCCCAAGGGGTCGCGGACGGGGTGATCGGCCCGGAGCAAGTCGCCATCGTCCGGGACACCTACGCCAAGATCCCCGCCGCGGTGGATCCGGAGACCCGCGCCGATGCCGAGGCGGAGTTGGCCGACCTCGCCGGGAAGTACGGCCCGAACCACCTACAACGCCTGGCCACCGTCCTGCTGATGGTGTTGGATCCCGATGGGGACTTCGCCGATCGCCGCCGGGCCGCCAAACGCGGCCTGAGTGTGGGTGTCCAGACCCGTGACGGGATGCGCAACCTCCGCGCCAGCCTCACCCCCGAAGCCTGGGCCACCCTAGAACCCATCCTGGAGAAACTCGCCGCACCCGGCATGTGCAACCCCGACGACGAACACCCGTGTGTCTCCGGAACACCGTCAGAGGAACAAATCCAAGGGGACAAGCGGACCGTGTCGCAACGCAACCACGACGCCCTCGTCGCGGCGATGCGGGCACTGCTGGCCTCCGGGGAGCTGGGTCAGCACAACGGACTACCCGTCACGGTGATTGTCACGACGACGTTGGCGGAGTTGAACACCGCCGCCCACGGCGGGGCGCCTGCCGACCTGGGGGCAGCGCCGATCACCGATCCGGTTGTGACGGTGATGGGCCCCGGCGCCCCGATCGCCAACCCGTCTGTCGGCCAAGCCCCGGCCTGCTACGTGCCCGCCGCGTTGACCGGCTGGGCGGTCACCGCCGGCGGATCGTTCCTCCCGATGAGCGACCTCCTTCGAATGGCCTCGCATGCCATCCACTACCTCACCGTCTTCGACGGCCACGGCCGGGCACTATGGCTCGGCAGGACCAAGCGACTCGCCAACGCCGACCAACGCATCGTCCTCTACGCCTGAACAACCTTCGGTGATGCACCTATCAGCATCAACCGGAAGGAACAGCACCATGACCGCCACAACCGCACCCGTCGACCTCGGCGACCAGCTCGCCACCGCCTGGGCTGCACTCAAGATCGCCCGCGACAACGCGCCCGCCCAGTTCCGCGACGAGCTCCAGAACGTCATCACCGCGCTGAACACCGTCACCGGCGACATCAACGCATTGGCGTGGTCGCTGGCGTGCCCGATCTGCTCGGCCGGCATCAACGTGCCGTGCCGCTGCGGCTACCGCTTGAACGTCGCGGTGCAGGAGTCGCAGCGATGAGCGACACAACAATCCTGGTCGAGCAGGACGACGACGGCACCAACCGGCTTGAGATCGTGTGCAAGCCGTTCGACCCGGCCGACGCCGACTACGACGGCGAGCTGTTCCTAGGCATCTACTGGGACGGCAAAGAAGAAGCGTTCGGCATCCTCAAACGCGAACACGCGGCCAAGCTGGCAGAACTGCTGACCCGCGACCACTAGCACCACCCAAGCGGCCCCGGACCACCGTCACAGGTGGTCGGGGCCGTTTTTTTGATGCACCCAAACCATGACCCCGCGGACAGTGGCGCTTTCTATCTATCGCGTTTTCCACACCACCGCACCGGTTCACGCCGCCAGGAAGTTCTCGGCACTTTCGCGGAGATTCTTGGGTTTTTTCGAGCGGGGAGAGATCCCTGACTACCGCCGGGGTCAGGGTGGGGGGTGGTTAAAAAATCGGCCCCGACCCGGGGGAATGAAGGAAGCCCAGGTCGGGGCCGATTCGTTTCCGGGGGCCGAGTCACCAGTCCCCAGGTCTTTAGTCGAGCCAGCCCGACAGCAGTTCAGCGGCGGCGTCGGTCAGTTGCTCGGCCAGCTTGTCGCAGTCCTGCTGCCACCCGTCGATTCTGGGCTGCCCGTCGTAGTCGGGAAGCCCAGAGCCGTAGCGGGGATCGGTCATCAGCCGGGGTCGACGACGGTGACGGCCAGGGCTGAGCCGGTCAGCCCTTGTCCAATGGCGGTGTGGTGCAGCCAGCTCCCGAAGGACGCGCTGCCGTCCTTGGGGTCGATGGCGGTTGCCGACCCGACCGGCGATGCGAACGCCATGAAGGACTGTGGGTCGAACACGGTGATTCGGCCGGCGGTCGCGGTGGTCGCGGGGTACAGCCGGGCACCGGCGAACCGGGTGGTGATGCTCCCGGCGTCGGGGCCGTTGGCGGGGGCCACGTCTTGCAGCTTGGCGATGGCGGCGACCGTGCCGACGAGGACCAGCTCGGACACGTCGCGCATGGTGTTGGCGGCGACGGCCAGGATGGTCTGCCGCACGTTGCCCGCAACGTCGGCGTTGTAGGCAATCGGTGAGCCGGTGATGGCGGCCTCAATATCGGCCACGGCCTTCTTGTCGATATCGCGGGCGATGGCGATGGCGTGCGCGTTGACGATGCCCGAAAGGCTGGTGAACTCGCTGGCGGCGGCTGAGACCTGAGTCCAGCGCCCGTAGCGCAGCGCCGTCAGTGGCAGATCGACCACGCCGTCGAACTCGGTGTGCGCGGCCGACTCTGCGACACCGACAGCGGCGCTCGGCAGGGTGAACGTCGGCATGACGGCTTGCACGCCGGTCAGCGCGTCGACGGGGATGCCGGCGAACCGGATCAGGTGGTTGGGTTCGCGGGCGGCGAGCTGGCCCCAGGCGGTCGCGCCACCGATGGAGCTGGTTGCGGCGCCGTTGACCTGCACCATGCCGCGGGTCTCGGTCACGCTGAAGGTTTCGCCGGCGCGCAGCGCTTCGACGTGGCGGCGAATGTTGTCCGGTGAGACCAGCAGGCTCGGGCAGCCGGTGAGCTGTCCGGGGCCGGCCGGGCCGGGGCGCTCCCGGGCGCGCAGCTCGCCCTCGTGAATGGCCTTGGCGCGTTCGTGGATCTTCTCGGCGTCAGCGATGAGCCCGTCGAACTCGGTCTGCTCGGCCGCGGTGAGGTCTCGGTTTGCGTCTACGCCGCGCTGGGCGATGGCTTGGGCCTGGGCGATGATGCCGGCTCGGCGTGCCATCAATTCATTGGGAAGGTAGTCCTGCATATTGGCTCCCTTTCTCGGAGTCGTCGTGGGAAACGATTGGCGCACCGCGATTGCGGTGTGCGGACTCCGGTGCGGGTGGCGCTGCCGGCGATATTCGGTTAGCGGTCTCGCCGCGGGGTGAGGTTGGCTCTGCCGGTCGCGGGTACTGCCGTCGTGCACTTCGATTCTACCCGTCCTCGGGCAGCTCTCCGAGGTCGCGGCCGGGGCCACCATCGGCCAGCTCGGCCTCGGCCTCGGCCATCCGTCTCGCGATGTCGCGTTCGCCGGCGAAGTGCACCGCTTCGTCGTGGAGCACGTCCGCGGACAGGGTGCGGCCCTTCACCCGCAACGCCTCGGACACGTTCTGTAGCTGGCGGGTGAATGCGGTGAGGCGTTCGTACTCGGTCCAGGTCATGAGTTTTCCTTCTTCCTTGGTCGGGGTTTTGGGTCGTTCAGTCGGCCCGCGACGACACCGCGGGGCCGGTCACGCGGTGGCAGGCCGGACGCCCACTCACCGCACTCTCGTAACGCCGGGCAGGACTCGCACAGGGCGATGGCGGCACCGTGCCGGTAGGCGATCTCGGCCGGGGTCTCGCCAGATTCGGCCGGATCGAACAGCGACCACTGTCCGAGGCAGGCGGCGTCCATCCGCGGGATGCCAAGCAGTGCGCCGAGCAGGTCGGCCGGCGTGCTCATTCGCCAACCTCCCGCAGCCGTGACCGCCGGGCCAGCTCGGCGGTTGTCCACGGCCACCCGTTGCGCCGGTACTTGGCGTGCTCGCGTTCCAGCCAAGCGGAGTACGCCACCGTCACATCGCACTCGACGGTCGACCACGCCGACGCGGCCAGGAGCTGCTCATGGGTCGGCACCGCGCCGAGCTCGCCGGGCAGGAAGTCGCCGAGCCGGTCGGCCAGCCGCCACAGGGTCGCCCGGCTGGCGTCGGGCAGGTCGCGCCACATGGTCGCCATGTCGTCAGTCACGCGGCACCACCTGACGCCGCGCACTCGGCGCAGCAGCCGCGGGCGATGGACTCGGCGCGCACCAGTTCGACGCCACAACCGCAGTGGTTCGGCGTTGCGGGGGTGGCTTGGGATTTATCCGCTACATCCGCTCCACCCGCTCCAGAACCCGGGGCCGATGGCGCGGATGTAGCGGATGTAGCGGATACGTCAGGGACGTACCGCGACCACGCATCGGCGAACTGCGCGGCGGTGTAACCACGGACACCACGGACCCCGGCGTGGAGCTTGGATCCGATGCCGTACTTATTGAGCCGCTGCGCCAGGCCGCGACTGTCGAGCGGTTCGCCGCGCCGGATGGTCGGCCAGGGTGCCTCATCCATCCCGTTCAGCCCAGAGAGCAGTTGTTCGGTGGTGAGCTGGTCGACCTTGGCCGTGGTGAACACGGTTCGGATGTCGCGCAGCAGTAGCACGCCGATACTGGGGGCGCGTTCCTTCGATGCCGCTACAAGCGCTACAGCCGCTTCTCGCGCACGCTTGGGCCAGCCACCGCCAGCCAGGTCCGCGACCGCCAGCAGTGCTTCCCACACGTCGGCGTCACGGTCTACAACTTGTGTGGGGATCTCCGGCCAGAAGTCGCCAGCCATCCGCTCGGTGACGGCGTCGGACACTGACCAGGCGGCCAGGCGTTCGCGCAGCCGATGCGCCTCCGGGTGGTTGACCCGAGGCCGCCACGGTTCGACGTGCTCACCGGGCGCTCGGCGGCGCATCCGCACCACCACCGAGCGGGTCATGATCGTGTCGGGCAGGTCGTCCAATCCGGCCAGCATCACCGCGCAGTAGGCCGGCAGTTCTTCGGTCTCGACAACCTTGCCGCGCATCACGCACCGACCGGCCATCGCGCCCTTGCGGTGCCCGGCGTTCAACATGCCGCGAATGTCCTCGTTGTCCTTGGCCCGCGGCCCGAACACCGTGTCGACCTCGTCGTAGAGAATCGTCGGGCACCCTTCAGGATCGGACACCTTGCGGAAAAGGTAAGCCGGGCTCGTGTTCACCGCGTGCACCGGCCGCGGCACCAACGGCTCGGTGACCTCCAGGCCGCGGGACTTCCCCGACCCGGGTTCCGGCGACAGGAACGCGATCCGCGGCGTCGACTCCCAGTAGTCCATCAGCCATGCGTGCACGATCCACAGCACATGCGCGGTCAGCGCGTGCCCGGTGGGATAGACGACGAACCGGGCCAGGAACGTTGCGATGGCGTCGAGCAGGTCGGCCCCGCCAGCGTCGGGGGTGGCGGGCACCAGCTCGTCGGGGCCGTGCCCGGCCGCCACATGGTCAGCCATGTCCTTGCCAACTGCCGCGACCATGACGGTGGTTGACGCGGCGATGCCGGCCAGTTGTTCGGCGACCTGGGCAGCGTGCTTGCGGCCCGGCTCGTCGTTGTCGGCGACGATGACCACCCGGCGACCCTGTAGCGGCGACCAGTCGAACAGGTG
Organism: Mycolicibacterium brumae; assembly: GCF_025215495.1. Classification (NCBI taxonomy): domain Bacteria; kingdom Bacillati; phylum Actinomycetota; class Actinomycetes; order Mycobacteriales; family Mycobacteriaceae; genus Mycobacterium; species Mycolicibacterium brumae. The sequence goes on from NZ_CP104302.1 coordinate 2,587,660, forward strand.
CGCTTTGCCCGCGCCCATCGCCGAGCACGTCGCGGCCAACCCGATGGACTCGGCGGCGTGCACACACTTCTCACCCTCGGTCACGTACACCGTCGCGCCGGCCGGGAACTCGGTGCGGAACAGACTGCGCCCCTTCGTGTTTCCCGACTGCCTGAACTTCTTATCGGGGCTGCGGTAAACCTTCCGACCGTCCGGGTAGTCGTACCGTGCGCCGTCCTTCGGCTTGTCGAACAGGTCGCCAAGCGTGAGCCCGACCGCGGCCAGAACGTCGGCGGTGTTCTCTCCGGCGTGACAGCACATCAGCACCTGAGACTCGGTGCCGGTGATGGACACCGAACGGTCAGCGGCACTGTGCCCGGGGGCCTGCGCCGATGCCCGGCTGTTGCCGCGGTGGACGACGGCCAGGCCAGCAGACTCGAAAGCTGTTGTCACGCGGTCGAATGCGGTCGTGCTCACTCGGCCACCGCCTTGCTCGCGCAGACGGGGCCGATGAACCGGGCGACTGACTTCGGGTGCGTCAGCGGGTGCCCGCAGGACAGGCAGCGGACGGCCACCGTGTATCCCAGCTCGGCCAGCTCGGCCAACAGACGCGCTTCGCGCCGGTCCTCGGCGGTCGGTGCGGCGTATCCATCCTCGGCACGATGGCCGCTAGAATTGCTGTCATTGGTGTTGTTGCGAGGGGCCCGGTGCTGTGGCGGCGCCGGGCTTTTTCGTCTACTCATGCCGCGCTCCCGCCGTCGAGTCCGGCCAGGCGGTCAGCGACCACGGCAGCGCGGTCACGCGGCCGGCCAGCGGTCAGTAGCCCGGTGATACGGGACAGTTGCTCATCGGTGAGCGGCGGCGCAGCAGCGAGAACGACGCTCACATAATCTTCGATGCGCTCGGCAGCGCGGTCGGTGGATAACAAAGGAAAACACCTCACAAGGCAGCTTGAATCAGCCGCCTTCTGAGGCGATGGAATCCGGCAGATGTCCCGTACCGGGCGGGGTCACATCGTGCGTGACTTAGCCAATATAGCGCGCAGCTCCGACACCGTGACATCAGCGCGGCCCGTGTCGGCCACCAGATCAAGCACGGCGTCGAGCTTGGCGGTCCGCACCGTCAGCGGATCCGCGCAGTACCGACACCCGCGGATGCGATGCTGACGCATGTCCCACCTGTCATCTGGGACCGTGCCGGCGGCGCGCAGCTTGGAGACCGTGCCGCGGCCGTCGAGTTGCTGCCAACCGTCCTCATGCCTGACGAACCGGGCCAGCAGCACCCGGCGGTGCTTCTTCGGGTGCGCCGAGTTCTCGCACCACACCGTCAACCGGCCGTTGGACTGGCTCACCCCGAGGGCTTCACCAACAACCTTGTCTGTCGGCGCGCTCGCAACTTCTGGTTCTGTAGAACGCTCTTGGGCTTTCGGGCGTTCGTTCATCGCCACTCCACCCGGACGCGCTCGGGGTTGAATCCCTTGGATCCGCGCGGGGCGGGCAGGATCGTCACCGTCATCAGCTCCTGAATGATCTTCGATTTCAGGTCTGCCGATAGCGTCTCCCAGCGTTCGGCCACCGCGTCACCGGCGGCCAGCAGGTCTGCGACCGGGCTACGTCGGGACACCTCGGCCAGCGTGGCGTCCAGCTCTGCCATCTGGGAACGCAGCTCGGCGGTGCCGCGACGTAGCTGGCTGCCGTCGATGACACCTTCGGCGAATAGGGCGGCCAGCTCATCGAGACGGGCCTGAACCGCCGCGCGCTGGGAGTGCAGGCCGTCGACGTCGACCTTCTCGCCAGCGTCGAGCATGACGTGAATGTTGGTGCGGGCCAGCCTGCCCAGCACCAGGGTTTCGACGTAAGCGTCGACCGGCTCACCGCGGGCGACCACATGCTGATGGTCTTTGCACTCGTAGCGGCGCACCGTGGGGTTGCCTGATACGGCGTGGCGCATCACCCCGCCGCACCGGCCGCACAGGTAGACCCCGCTGCCTATGTACTTCTTCTCAAACGATGTGCAGATGACGCGCGCCGGGTCACCGAGGTAGGCCACCAGGCCGCGGTGAGTGGTTTCGTCAATCAGCGGTTCCCAAGTGCCCGGCCCGACGATCTTGCCGCGGTGAACGCGCAGCGCCGCATAGCGCGGATTCACCAGCAGGGCGCGTACGTTCTGCGACGAGAACGCAGCGCCGCGGGTGCCGGTCAGCCCGGTCTCCCGCCACTCTCGGGCCACCTGGCGCACACTCTTGCCCGCCAGAACGTCACAGGCCGCCGCGCGGACCATTGACGCCTCTGGCTCTAGCGGTTCGCCGGTGCGGGTGTAGCCGAACGGCCGGTTCGCGGTCGACCACTTCCCGGCCGCCGCGGCCTGCTCATTGGCCCGGCGGTGACGTTCGCCCTTGTGCTCAGACTCGGCGCGGGCCACGCTGCCCAGGATGCGGGCCAGCATCCGGCCGGAACTGTTCGACAGGTCGAGGTCGCCACCCTGCACCGTGCGGATCTGCACGCCGCGAGAGTCGGCGATGTCGATGAGCCGTTCTAGATCCTTCATGGAGCGGTAGAGGCGGTCGGTGTGCCAGCAGACCAGGGCGTCGAACTCCCCGGCGGCCATCGCGGTCAGCATCGACTCGAACCCGGGGCGGGTGCGGCCGGTGAACGCTGACAGGTCGTTGTCGTCGTATCGGGCGACGATGGGCCAGCCGTTGCGCTCGGCCAGGGCGTCGCAGTCCTCGGCCTGTCGTGCCACGCCGAGCCCTTCTAGCTTCGGGTCACTGCTGATTCGGGTGTAGACGGCTGCGCGCATACGGGCTACCTTATCAGTGCATCACCTAATGGTTGATTCCCGAGACAAAGGCTGCACGAAACCCGGCTGCACCCACAGTGCCTACCGCTGCCAAGCACACCACCTCACCCCCTACGGCCGGGGCCGAGAAGGCCGCACCGACATCGACGACCTCGGCCTGGCCTGCGGCAGGGACAACACCATGGCCGACACCCACAACTGGACCACCCACCTCAACACCGACGGCCGCGTCGAATGGACCCCACCGAAACACTTGGATCACGGCCAACCCCGAATCAACCCGTACCACCAGCCCGCCGACATACTCGCCCACTTCCACAAACGCTTCCGACACCACCGGACACCAGGGACAGACCCACCCCAAGGCTCAGCACGTTAGGGCCGCCAGCACCCCGACTGGCCCGACATCACCGGCAGCATCAACGGCGCGAACTCGGCCATCCGGCGCGCGCCGTAGGGTGAGCCCATGGCTACCCCCGAATTCGTTCTGTCGCTACGCGAGAGAATCGGGCACGTCCCGTTGCCGCTGGTCGGGGTCACGGCCGTCGTGTTCAAGGACGACAAGGTCCTGCTCGGCAAGCGCGCTGACAACGGCGCGTGGCAGTGCGTGTCGGGAATCGTCGACCCCGGTGAGGAGCCGGCCGACGCGGTCGTCCGCGAGTGCCTGGAAGAGACAGGCATCGTCGCGCGCGCCACTCGGCTCGCGCTCGTCCAGCAGCTCCCCCGCATCACGTACGCCAACGGCGACCAGGTCGACTACCTCGACCTCGTCTTCCGCTGCGAATGGGTCTCCGGCGAACCGCACCCCGCCGACGGGGAACTCACCGAGGTGGGCTGGTATGGCTTGGGAGAACTCGACGCCGTGGAGCAGTTCCACGTGCGCAAGATCGCTTTGGCACTCGCCGAGGACGACCCGGCGCACTTCTCCGGCGGCTCCTAAGAGCCCGGGGGTCGCATCCCGGAGCGCGTGTCGCTTACGCGCTCTTGTCCCGGCGCTCGGAACGCGACGCCTTGCGCGGCACGATGGTCGGCAGCACGTTGTCCTCGACGGTCTCCTGAGTGACGACCACCTTGGCGACGTCGTCGCGGCTGGGGATGTCGTACATCACCGGCAGCAACACTTCCTCCATGATGGCGCGCAGGCCACGGGCTCCGGTGCCACGATGGATCGCCTGATCGGCGACGGCCTCCAGCGCCTCACCGGTGAACTCCAGCTCCACGCCGTCCATCTCGAACAGCCGGGTGTACTGCTTCACCAGCGCGTTCTTCGGCTCGGACAGGATCTTCACCAGCGATTCCTTGTCCAGGTTCGTCACCGAAGCGACCACCGGGAGCCGGCCGATGAACTCCGGGATCAACCCGAACTTGATCAGGTCCTCCGGCATGACCTCGGCGAAGTGGTCCTGGGTGTCGATCTCGGCTTTGGAGCGCACCTCGGCGCCGAAGCCGATGCCGCGCTTGCCAACCCGGTCGGAGACGATCTTCTCCAGCCCGGCGAACGCGCCCGCCACGATGAACAGCACATTGGTGGTGTCGATCTGGATGAACTCCTGGTGCGGATGCTTACGTCCGCCCTGCGGCGGCACCGACGCCTGGGTGCCCTCCAGGATCTTCAGCAACGCCTGCTGCACACCCTCGCCGGAGACGTCACGGGTGATCGACGGGTTCTCGCTCTTGCGGGCGATCTTGTCGACCTCGTCGATGTAGATGATGCCGGTCTCGGCGCGCTTGACGTCATAGTCGGCGGCCTGGATCAGCTTCAGCAGGATGTTCTCGACGTCCTCGCCGACGTAGCCGGCTTCGGTGAGGGCGGTCGCGTCGGCGATGGCGAACGGAACGTTGAGCATCTTGGCCAGCGTCTGCGCCAGGTAGGTCTTGCCGCAGCCGGTGGGGCCGAGCATCAGGATGTTGGACTTGGCCAGTTCGACAGACTCCGCCGACCGGGACTCGCGGCCCTTCTCCCCTGCCTGGATGCGCTTGTAGTGGTTGTAGACGGCCACCGCCAGGGTCCGCTTGGCGGAGTCCTGGCCGATGACGTAACCCTCCAGGAACTCGCGAATCTCGGCCGGTTTCGGCAACTCGTCAAGCTTGACGTCGTCAGCGTCGGCGAGTTCTTCCTCGATGATCTCGTTGCACAGATCGATGCACTCGTCGCAGATGTAGACGCCAGGTCCCGCGATGAGCTTCTTGACCTGTTTCTGACTCTTTCCGCAGAACGAGCACTTCAGCAGGTCACCGCCGTCTCCGATACGCGCCATGAGGTGGGGCCCTACTTTCTATCGCCGATGATTCGGTGTTCCCCCGACGCTACCCGCACATCCGGTGGTGGTGCGACCCATAACTGCGAATAGCGCCGGTGGGATTCCTGTGCGGAAAACATATCCCCTGCCACCGTCGGTTTGGCTGTCCGACGCGCGACGTCCCAGGGAGATTATCCACCCGCACCCTCTAGTAAACGGTGACCTTTCGGTGGTCAGGACTTGGTGGCCGAGAGCTTCCGGTACTCCAGCACCGTGTCGATGATGCCGTAGTCCTTGGCTTCCGCCGCGGTGAGGATCTTGTCCCGGTCGGTGTCCTTGCGGACCTGCTCCGGCGACTTGCCGGTGTGCCGCGACAGGGTGGTGTCCATCAGGGTGCGCATCCGCTCGATCTCGGCGGCCTGGATCTCCAGGTCCGAAACCTGCCCCTGAATCGCTCCGCCGACGGCGGGCTGGTGGATCAGCACCCGGGCGTTCGGCAGCGCCATCCGCTTGCCGGGGGTGCCGGCGGCTAGCAGCACCGCGGCCGCGGAGGCGGCCTGGCCGAGGCAGACGGTGGCGATGTCGGCGCGCACGTACTGCATGGTGTCGTAGATCGCCATCAGCGAGGTGAACGAGCCACCCGGGGAGTTGATGTACATGGTGATGTCGCGGTCCGGGTCCAGCGACTCAAGGACCAGCAGCTGGGCCATGATGTCGTTGGCCGACGCGTCGTCGACCTGCACGCCGAGGAAGATGATGCGCTCCTCGAACAGCTTGTTGTACGGGTTGGACTCCTTGACGCCGAAGCTGGAGTGCTCGATGAACGACGGCAGGATGTAGCGCGACTGCATCGGGTTCACGGCGCCGGACTGGGCTGGGATGTTCATTCGGAGCTCCCGTTCAGGTGGACGCGGGTGATGACGTGGTCGATGAAGCCGTATTCCTTGGCCTCCGGCGCGGTGAACCAGCGGTCACGGTCGGCGTCGGCCTCGATCTTCTCCAGGGTCTGGCCGGTGAACTCGGCGTTGAGCCGGTTCATTTCCTTCTTGGTGAGCGCGAACTGCTCGGCCTGGATGGCGATGTCGGCGGCCGATCCTCCGATGCCCGCCGACGGCTGGTGCATCATGATCCGCGCGTGCGGCAGCGCGTGCCGCTTGCCCTTGGTGCCGGCGGCCAGCAGGAACTGGCCCATCGAGGCGGCCATGCCCATCGCGTAGGTGGCCACGTCGCACGGCGCGAGCACCATGGTGTCGTAGATCGCCATGCCCGCGGTCACCGAACCGCCCGGCGAGTTGATGTAGAGGTTGATGTCCTTGGTGGGATCCTCGGCCGCCAACAACAGGATCTGCGCGCACAGCCGATTCGCGATGTCGTCGTCAACCTGGGTGCCCAGGAAGATGATCCGCTCGGCCAGCAACCGCTCGTAGACAGAATCCGTGAGGTTGAGGCCGGACATGCCAGAACGCATCTGAGTCACGACCGGTACCTGCTTTCTCGTAAGTGGTTCACGCTCGACACTAACCAACCGTGCGCGTCGCGCATGCCCTAGGACATGCGCGTTCGCTCACAGCATGTCTCGGTCCTAGTCGGACAGCGCCTCTTCGACCGCCGCGGCGTCCTCGGCCGCGGTCTCCGGGGAGGCGTTGCCGAAGAACTCGGAGGTGTCGACGACATTGCCGTCGCTGTCGGTGACAGTGGCGGCCTCGACGACGGCGGCGACGGTCAGACCGCGGCGGACGTCGGCGAACACCTGGGGCAGTTGGTTGTTCTGCTGCAGGATCCCCAGCAGCTGCTGCGGCTCGATGCCGTACTGACGCGACATCAGGGCCAGGCGCTCCATCAGATCCTGCTGGCCGACCTGGATGCCCAGGTCATCGGCGACGGCGTCCATCAGCAGCTGGGTGCGCAGCGCCTTCTCGGCGTTGCTGCGGGTCTCGGCGTCCCACTCCTCGCGGCTGCTGCCCTGCTCCTTGAGCTGCTCGGCGAAGGCGTCCTCGTCGTGGTCCAGCTCGTGGACCGCGTTGTGCACGATCTCCCCGATGTGGTCTTCCAGGATCTTCTCCGGCAGCGGCACCTCGACCTGCTCCAGCAGGGTCTCCAGCGCGGTGTCGCGGATCTTCTCGGCCTGCTGGATGCGCTTGAAGCGCTCCACCTGCTCGCGCAGGTTCGACTTCAGCTCATCGATGGTGTCGAACTCGCTGGCCAGCTGGGCGAACTCGTCGTCGACCTCGGGCAGCTCGCGCTCCTTGACGGAGCCGACGGTGACGGTGACGTCGGCGTCCTTGCCTGCGTACTCGCCGGCGGCGAGCTTGGTGGTGAAGGTCTTGGACTCGCCGGCGTTCAAACCGATCAGCGCCTCGTCCAGGCCGTCGATCAGCTGGCCGGAGCCGACCTCATGGCTCAGGCCCTCGGTCGTGGCCTCCGGGACGTCCTCACCGTCGACGGTGGCGGTCAGGTCGATGGAGACGAAGTCGCCGTCGGCGACCGGGCGGTCCACGCCGGTCAGGGTGCCGAACCGGGCGCGCAGCGAATCGAGTTCCTTCTCGACATCGGCGTCATCGATTTCGATGGCGTCGACGGAGATGTTCAGCGTGGACAGATCCGGCAGGTCGATCTCGGGCCGGACATCGACCTCGGCGGTGAAGTGCAGTTCCTCGCCGTCCTCGAGCTTGGTGATGTCGATGTCGGGCTGGCCGAGCGGCTTGATCTCGTTGGCGGCGACAGCCTCGCTGTAGCGGTTGGGCAGCGCGTCGTTGACGACCTGCTCCAGGATCGCGGCGCGGCCGACGCGGGCTTCGAGCAGCTTGGCCGGGGCCTTGCCGGGCCGGAAGCCGGGCAGCCGGACCTGCTGGGCCAGTTGCTTGAAGGCGCGGTCGAAGTCGCCCTTGAGCTCCTCGAAGGGCACCTCAACGGTGAGGCGAACCCGGGTGGGGCTCAGGTTCTCGACGGTGCTCTTCACTGCTGCTCCTTGCGTGTTTTGTTCGGTGTGCGGTCGGTCTGGGTCGTGCGGGTGGTCTGGTCGTGCTGGTCGGGGTGACAGGATTTGAACCTGCGGCCTTCCGCTCCCAAAGCGGATGCGCTACCAAGCTGCGCTACACCCCGGTACTTAGCCCCCGGCATCCTACGGCCCGCGGCATGGCAAGAGCCAAGCCAGGCGGGCATTGGGCGCCCCGGCTTGGCGCTGGCCGCGGTCGGACCGTACAGTCTGGCATCGAGTACATGCGGGCGTAGCTCAATGGTAGAGCCTCAGTCTTCCAAACTGATTACGCGGGTTCGATTCCCGTCGCCCGCTCCAGCAGTTCGGCGCGATCAGCCCGGCGGCGCGACCTCGCCGCTATGACGGCGGCGCCTCGATGGGCGTCAAGGTCAACGGAAGCCAATGCGTCCCCGGACCTTCCCCCGGGCAGCCGGCGCCCCCGATGACCAGCGTGCGTTCGCCGTGGAAGCTGCCGTCGGGGTTCGGGATCCAGAAATCTGAGCGCTGCGCCCACCCCATGCTGCCTGGGTCCTGGCGGTCGCAGAAGTACGGGTACGCGCCGCTGGTTTCCCAGCGGTCGGCGTTCCAGCGGTACTCGTAGGCCGTCGGGGCGGCGGCGTTGCGGGCGTGGTCGTCGCTGTTGTCCATCCGCGCCACGCAGCCGCCGGCGTCGCATCCGGTGGTGAACGGAACCGGCACGGTGATCGGATCCATCGGCGTCGGCATCCCGTTGAACGTCTGCCGGGAGAAGTCGATGAACAGGTCGTAGTAGCCGTACAGCGGCGGTGGCTCGGCGCGATCCGCGTGCGCCACGGGGGTGGTCAGCGCCAGGACGCTGGCACCGCAGGCTGCGGCGAGCAGCGTTTTCTTCATCGCACCCGTCCCGGCCGGACGCAGCTCGTCGGGTCTGCTACTTGTCGCTGAGCTTGCTGACGGCCGCCTTCAGCTTGTCCCCGACCTTGCCCACCGCCGTTGACAGCCGCTTGGGAGCCACCTTGTTGGTTGCGCTCGTCACGGTGTTGTTGTCGCTCGTCGGGTCCGAGCCGATGCGGTTGATCGCGATGCCGGTCCTCTCCCTCGTGACGGTCTGGCCGCGCCGCAGGACGGAACCGGCGATCGCCAGCGGACCGGCGCCCGCGTTGACGGTATTGCCGCCGGCCAAGGTGTTGAAGCCGAGATTCAAGTTGCCCTTCAGGGCGTTGATGACGTTGCCGTTGCCGACGACATTCAGGACTGAGTTCCGGCTGCTGTCGGCGCCGCCGACAGTCAACGTATTGTCGCTGCCAGCGATGTTCCTCGCGCTGTTGTTGAGTCCACCCAGTGAGATGACGTCGTTTCCGGAGCCCAGGAAACTGGAAACGTAGTCGCCATCACCGTTGTCGGATGTCACCTTGTTGACACTGCCGAATCGGCTCTGCGCGCTGTTGGCGTTGCCATTCGTCGTCGTGACGGTGTTGTTGCCGCCGACCAGGTTTCGGGCCGCGCTCACATTGCCATTCGTCGTCGTGACGGTGTTGTGGCTGCCGACCAGGCTTCGGGCCGTGCTCATATAGCCGCCTGTCGCCATCACGTCGTTGTCGCTGCCGAGGACGCTGCGTGCGAGGTTGAACACACTGCCGGTGCTGGTGACCTCGTTGCCGTCCCCGCCGATGTTGGTGGCGCGGTTGAAGAAGCTGCCCTGGGACCGGACCTGGTTGTCGCTGCCGAACAGGTTGGTGGCCAGGCTGAGGATCGACCCCGTGTCGCCGGCCGTCACCTTGTTGTCGCTGCCGATGGCGCTCACGGCGAGGGCCAACAGCCCGTTGGCGGTGGAGTTGGACCCGGCGCCCGCGGTGACGGCCGCGACCAGCGTCCCGTCGGCGTGGGCCTGCGCTCCGCTGCCGATCGCGACGGCGACACCCAGCAAGCTGCTCCTGCAGTTCGTGCTGTTGCCGAGGCCGAAGGCCGACACGCAGGTCGCGCTCGCCGGGGCGGCCAGCCCGATTCCGGCGCCGGCGAGGACCATGCTCGTCGCGACGAGGCCGCCCACGAGGTTGTTGCGTTGCGTCATTTTGCGGTCTGCCGCCATGTGTTTCCGTCCCCAGCCAAGGTCACCCGTCCACTCTGGACGCCGGCCACCATATCCAACCTCGGCGTTCGGCTAGGCCAAATCGATCCGGATGGTCAGCAGGTCGGTGCCCAGCAGCCGCACCGCCGCACTGTTTCCGCCCGGCAGTTGGCGCAGCCGGGCGATCGGATCATCGTCGGGCAGCAGCACAGCGGTCCCGTCTCGCCAGGTGTCACGCACGCGCAGCCGGACCTTCGGATTGGCCTTGATGTTCTTCACGTAGTCGGAATGCTCGCCGTGCTCGGAGACCAGCCAGAACGCGTCGCCCACGCGCCTGCCGCCGATCGCGGTGTGACGCGGCAGACCGGATTTGCGGCCGGTGGTCTCCAGCATCGTCACCGGCAGCTTGCGGCCCAGCGGATTGACCAACCATCGCTGCGCGGTGTGCACGACCGTGCGTTTGAGGCTCATCAGGCGATTCTAAGACCGCCTGCGGCGAGGCCGATCGGCCCTTAGCGGCGCTTACCGTCCCGCTTGGCCTGCCTGCGCGCGCCCGCGGCCTTACTGCCCGCCTCCTGCTTCTTACGGCTCGGAGACTTCGCGGGCTGCTTCTTGTTCGCCTTGCTGGCCGGCCCGGAGGCGCTCTTAGCCGCCTTACCAACGCTGGACGCCCGTTTGCCGGGGCCGGCGGCTTTCGCCTTCGCCGCGGCGGCCAACCGTTCATCCTTGAGGTCCGCGGCGCTCTTCCGCGCGGCGACGGCCAGTTGGGTGCTCACCCGGGCCAGCGCCTTCTCGAAAACCTCGGCGCGGGCGCGGTTGCGCTCGTTGGCGGTATGCGCACGGCCGCGGGCGCCCTTGGCGGAAACCTTCGCGGCGCCGGCGCGCCGGTAGACGCCGAGATGCTTGTTGCGGGCCCGGCGGACCCGCGCGTGCACCTCGAGAAGCTCGTCTTCGTCGAGCCTCTTCAGCTCGTCGCGTCCGGTCTCTCGGACCAGGGCGAGGTCGGATTCACTGAGCGAGTCCAGCAGTTTCGGTGATGCCATCAGCACATCGTCGCATAAGTCGCGGTGAACGCCGATTACCGGCGGCGCGCGCCCAGACACGAGTACCACCAGGTCAGTGCCGCCGCGGCGAACTCCACGCCCGCCGCGGCGGCGAACACCGGGTCCGGCATCCCGACGGCGACGATGGAGACGACGCGGGTCAGCGCCAGCAGGCCCATGCTGGCGGCGAGGAAGCGGACCGCCGCCACCGGAATCTCTGTTTGCCGAACCGCCCAGAGGTAGCCGGCGCCCATAGCGATGAGCAGCGCCCCGGCCGCTCGGGTTTCGCTGTCCATGGTCGCCGACATCTCGCCGGCGCCCGGCATGGTTTCCGACGGAAAGAAGATGCGGCCCACCCCGAGCCCGATCAGGGCGAATCCGGTCACCCACCCGAGGGCCTTGAGCGTTTTCACTATCATCTTGTCCCCCTTGCGGCTGACATCCGAGCGCACCGTCAGACGTCAACGCCGTTGCCGGCCAGCAGTTCCAGCCGTTCGGTGAAACCGTGCTCGGCCGCCCACTGAACCTGACGCTGCCACATCTGCTCGCGGGTCTCCATCGCCTCGCCGAGCAGCGACTCCCACGCGCTCGGGGGCGCGTCGGCCAAACCGTAGGCGAACAGCAATTCAAGGTGCGCGTTGTCCGGCAGGAACATCCGGTTGTAGATGGACTGCTGGTCGGCGGGATGGGCGCCGCGCTCCAGCAACAGCGTCGCCAGTTTCTCGCCGAACCGATGCCGCGGTTGCCGGATCGGCCCCTGCTCCCCCTCGCCGAACACCCCGGTCAGCACGGTGAACGGGGTCGACATTCCGCACCAGAGGTAACCCGCATTTGGATCGGCGCCGGCATCGAGCAGTAGGGCGGTGGCAGACAGAGTCTGCTCCACGCTTTGGTTCAGCGGCGCCCGGCTGTAGGTCAGGCACATCAGCGGCGTCCAGCCGAACGGCCCGCCGCGAGCGGAGGCCAGCTCCGGTGCGACCCCAAGATGGCGGGCAATCGCATCCGGGTCAGTCGCCGACGCGGCCGCCCACACGCTCTCATCGACCAATCCCGGGTTTTCGGAAAGCAATTCGGCGGCCGCCTCCCAACGATCCGGGTGGTCGGTGTGGTCGTAGCGCAGCGAGGACAGCGAACAGAACAGATCGGCCGTCCCGAGCGCGGACTCGTCGATCGCGCTCGGCTCCAGGCTCAGCCCATCGGCGATATCGAGATAGCGCACCAACGCGGGCCAGCCGCTGAACCCGTAACTGCGGGCCACCGCCAACTCCGCGTCGGCCAGCGAATCATCGGCCAACGCGGCATCCGGCCGCGGGTGGTAGCGGCGGATGAAGGCCACCGCTTCGACGCCGCCGTCGGCCAGACCGCTCTGCAACGCGAGCGCGTCACCACGAAGCTGCTCGAGCGACGGGTTGTTCGGCAGGCAGCTGGACACGACGGCCTCAGACCAGCCGGATGTGGGAGTCATCGAGCGTCGGCATCATCTCCTCAGGCTAGAGGTTCGGCGCCTCAGCTCAGGTGGTGCACCTCCTGCAGTCCGTACACCGGCGTGGGGATGCCCTCGTACCGGGCCTTGAGCTGCAGGGCGAGATACAGCGAGTAGTGCCGCGACTGGTGCAGGTTGCCGCCGTGGAACCACAGGTTCTGCTGCTGGGTCGGCTTCCACATGTTGCGCTGCTCGCCCTCCCAGGGGCCCGGGTCCTTCGGGGTGTCGGAACCGAGCCCCCAGACCTTGCCGACGCGGTCGGCGATCTCCTGGCCCATCAAGTCGGCGGCCCAGCCGTTCATCGAGCCGAACCCGGTCGCGTACACCACCAGGTCGGCGGGCAGTTCGGTTCCGTCGGCCAGCACCACCGAGTCCTCAGTCAGGCGGTCCACCCCGCCGTGCGCCAACTTGATCGACCCGTCGGCCACCAATTCGCAGGCCCCGACGTCAATGTAGTAGCCCGATCCACGCCGGAGGTACTTCATGAACAGACCGGATCCGTCTGCGCCCCAGTCCAATTCGAAGCCAGCGGCCTCGAGGCGATCGTAGAAGTCCCGGTCCCGCTCGCGGATGGCGTCATAGATGGGGATCTGGAAGTCGTGCATGATCCGGTACGGCATGGACGCGAACGTCAGGTCTGCCTTCTCGGTCGTCATTCCGGCGGCGAGCGCGCGCTCGGAGTACAGGTCGCCGAGGCCAAGATCCATCAGTGAGTCCGACTTCACGATATGCGTCGACGATCGTTGCACCATGGTGACGTGGACTCCGTTGTCGCACAACGCCTTACAGATATCGTGCGCGGAGTTATTGGAGCCAATCACCACCACCTTCTTGCCCAGGTACCGGTCGGGTCCCGGATGCTGCGAGGAGTGGTGCTGCTCACCCCGGAACACATCGCTGCCCGGCAGGTTCGGCACGCTCGGTTTGCCCGACATTCCGGTCGCCAGCACCAACTGGGTGGGCTGCAGGGTGAGCTTCTCACCCTGGCGGTCAACCTCGACAGCCCACTGGCCGGTGGATTCGTCGAAGGAGGCCGACAGACAGGTGGTCTTCGGCCAGTACGGCACTTCCATCACCCGGGTGTAGAACTCCAACCAGTCGCCGATCTTGTCCTTCGGCGCGAACACCGGCCAGTTCTGCGGGAACGGCAGGTAAGGCAGGTGGTCGTACCAGACGGGGTCGTGCAGGCACAGCGACTTGTACCGCTTGCGCCACTGATCGCCGGGCCGGTCGTGCTTGTCGACGACGATCGCCGGAACACCGAGCTGGCGCAGCCGGGCACCCAGTGCGATGCCACCCTGGCCGCCGCCGATCACCAGCACGTAGGGCTGCGCTTCACGGCCCAGTGAGGCTTCCTCACTCGCCCGTTTCTCCGCCCAGGACCGCGGGTCCGGGTCGCTGCCGTGCACTGCGCCGAGCACCCGGGTCGGCCCTTTGCGCTCCTCGTGCCCTTTGAGTTCCTGCAGGGTGGTCAACAGCGTCCAAGCCCGGTCCGGCCCGTCCTCGTCGCCGGGCTCCGGACGCAGCCGCAGGTGCCCGGCGCCGCGGCCGGTGGCCGTCTCGAATTCGATGAACGCCGCGACTACGTCACCGTCGACGGTGGGGGCTTCCCGGGTTCGGAAGCCGGACGGGGCGGTGTCGGCCAGCCGGTGCGACAGCATGTCGGCGATCTGGTCTCGCCCCTCGACGGTCTTGAGGTTCCAGGTGAAGGCGACCAGGTCGCGCCAGTAGCTGTCGGCGCCGAACATCGCGACCACTTGTTGGACATCGCCGGCAGCCAGGGCGGCCTCGAACCCGGCAAGCCAGGTGTCGACGCGTTGCTGCGGGGTGAGCGTGCGGGCGGGTTCAAGCGTGGAGGTCATGTGACACAGCGCACACCGACGCAGTGTCCGTGACAAGAGTTGCACACGGTTGCACCGCTCCGCGCCCGACGTTGCAACCCCCTGCAACTCTTTTCCTTGTGTCGGCGGTCACATAGAACTGCCGGTATGAAAGCCGCCGTGTACTACGGGCCCAATCGATTGGAAATCGACGACGTCATCGAGCCGGAACCGGGCCCGGGGACGGTGAAGGTGAAGGTCGGGTTCAACGGAATCTGCGGCACCGACCTGCACGAGTACTTCGCCGGGCCGATCTTTGTGCCCACCAAACCCCACCCGCTGACCAATCGACAGCTGCCGTTGACCATGGGTCACGAGTTCTCCGGGACCATCACGGCCGTCGGCGCCGGCGTGCGCGGATGGTCGGAGGGCGACCGGGTCGCGGTGGAACCGATCTACAAGTGCGGCCGATGTCAGCCGTGCCGCGCCGGCAACTACAACGTGTGCCAACAGATCGGATTCCACGGACTGATGTCCGACGGCGGAATGGCCGAGTACACGGTCGTGCCCGCCGACATGCTGCACCGGCTGCCGGAGAACGTGTCCCTCGAGCTGGGCGCGCTGGTGGAGCCGATGTCGGTGGCCTACCACGCGGCCGCGCTCGGCGAGGCGGGCGCCGGCGACACTGCGCTGGTGTTCGGCGCCGGACCGATCGGCATCGGCTTGTGGTTCGCGTTGCGAGGCAGAGGCGTCGAGGACGTGTTCGTCGTCGAACCGGCGGCGACACGGCGCCAGGCCATCGAGGCGCTGGGGGCCAAGACCCTGGACCCGACCCAGTCGGATGTGCCGGCGTTCGTCTCCGACCACACTGCCGGCGCCGGCGCCGACGCCGTCTTCGACGCCGCTGGCGTGACGCCCGCGGTCCGCACCGCGCTTGCCTGCGTCGGATCCCGCAAGCCGATGGTCAGCGTCGCGATCTACGAAAGGCCCATCGAGACACCGCTTCTCAACCTGGTCCTCAACGAATCCCGGATCCAGGGCTCGCTGTGCTACACGGCAGCCGACTTCGAGGCGGTGATCGAGCTGATGGCCGCGGGAATCTACGACACCACCGGCTGGGTGTCCCGAATCGCCCTGAACGACGTCGTCGGCGAGGGCTTCGAGGCGCTGCACGCCGGCGCGAAGATGAAGGTCCTGGTCGACCCGGCCATCTGAACTCCCGCACCTCAATCACGTGAACTGACAGGAGAACCCATGTCCCTGAATGGCAAAGTCGCACTGGTCACCGGTGGCGGGCGCGGAATCGGGCGTGCCATCGCGCTGCGATTGGCCCGCGATGGGGCGGACATCGCCCTCGTCGACCTGACTGCCGGCGGCATCGACGCGGTGGCCGCCGAGATCAGCGCCCTAGGCCGCGCCAGCACCGCCATCACCGCTGACGTCAGCGATCGGGACCAGGTGTTCGCCGCCGTCGACCAGGCCGCGGAGGCCCTCGGCGGGCTGGACATCATGGTCAACAACGCCGGGATCGCGATGGTCGGCCCGATCGCCGATGTCACGCCCGAGGAATTGCGCCGGCTGTGGGCGATCAACGTCGATGGCGTGCTGTGGGGCATCCAGGCGGCGGTGGCGAAGTTCCGCGCGCTGGGCAACGCCGCGGATGGCAAGGTCAGCAAGGTGATCAACGCGTCGTCGATCGCCGGGCACGACGGCTTCGCGATGCTCGGCCCCTACAGCGCCACCAAGTTCGCCGTCCGCGCGCTCACCCAGGCCGCGGCGAAAGAACACGCCGCCGAGGCTGTCACGGTCAACGCCTACTGCCCGGGCGTGGTGGGCACCGACATGTGGGTCGAGATCGACAAGCGATTCGCCACATTGACCGGCGCCGCGGAGGGCGAGACGTACGACAAATACGTCGGCGGCATCGCGCTGGGACGTGCCCAGACCCCTGAGGACGTCGCCGGCTTCGTGTCGTATCTGGCCGGACCCGACGCCGATTACATGACCGGGCAATCGGTGCTGATCGACGGCGGTCTGGTCTATCGCTGAGACGGGGAGCAGAATCGTCGATGATGGACGGTTCGGCGGCGCCGGAGCCGGCGGTCGCCGTCGGCGAGGACCCGCGCTCATACGCGCGGCTGATGTCGGCCGTCTATGACGCGACGATGGCCGGCGCCCGGGCGCCGGCCCGGCCTCGCGCCGTCATCGGCGACTCCTGGCGGCGGATGCTGGCCAGCGGCGTCCACCCCGATCAGCCGGTCCAACCGGTGGTCGAGTCTGCCGGGTTGGAGATGCTGCGGCACGCGTCCGGGCTGGCCTCGGTACTCGACCAGGTGTCCCGCGGCTTGGAGTCGATCGTCGCCGAAGGCGCCAACATCCTGGTGGTCGCCGACGCCCAGGGTCGGGTGCTGTGGCGCTCCGGGTCACCGGCGGTGCTGCACAACGCCGACCGACTCGGATTCGTCGAAGGGGCCTGTTGGGGTGAGCACGCGGTCGGCACCAACGCCATCGGCACGGCATTGGTGTCCCAGCGCGCGGTGCAGGTGTTCTCCGCGGAGCATTTCCTGCGCAGCCATCATTCATGGACCTGCGCCGGCGCCCCGATTCGCGACCCGCGCACCGGTCAGGTCATCGGCGTGGCCGATGTGTCCGGCCCGGCGCCCACCGTGCATCCCACCACCGTCGCGCTGGTCGACGCCGTCGCACGGTTGGCCGAGTCGCATCTGCGTGAACAGCACTATGTCGCGCTGAACCGGCTGAGGTCGGTGGCGGCCCCGATCCTTGCGCGCGTCGGCGCCCCGGCATTGGCCGTCGACACCGACGGCTGGGTCGCCGCGGTGGACGCGCTGCCGTTGCGCAATCGGGTCCTGCTGCCCGAACAGATGGCGCCGGGGCGGGTGTGGATCGCGGGGGTGGGTCCATGCGACGCCGAACTGCTGCCTGGAGGCTGGCTGCTGCGGGTGTCCTCCGACGACGCGACCGCGCCGGTGTCGCGGGCGGTGTTGGACCTGCGTTCGCCCGGCGCCGCGCTGGAGATGGTCGGGCAGTTCGGCTCGTGGCGGCGGGACATCTCGCTGCGGCACGCGGAAATTCTGCTGGTGTTGGCCACCTGCCCGGGAGGTCGTTCGGCCACCGAGTTAGCCACCGCGCTCTACGGCGACTCCAGCCGGGTAGTCACCGTCCGCGCCGAGATGTCACGGCTGCGCAAACAGCTGGCGGGCCTGATCGTGGGTCGGCCGTACCGTTTTGCGCCGGATGTCACCGTCGAAGTCCGCTACCCGGCCGATCGTGCCAGTGTGCTGCCCGCGTCGACGTCGCCCGCCGTTCGGGCTGAATGGCTGGATGGGATGTGACCGCGGGTCCCCGGTGAGGCCGCATAGACGAGCGAGGCGTCAGTCCAGGTCGATCCGGATGGTCAGCAGGTCGGTGCCCAGCAGGCGCACAACACCGCTGTTCCCGCCGGGCAGCTGGCCCAGCCGCGCTACCGGATCGTCGTCGGGCAGCGGCACCGCCGTGCCGTTGCGCCAGGTGTCGCGCAGGCGCAACCGCACGGCGGGGTTGGCCTTGATGTTCTTGACGTAGTCGGAGTGCTCACCGTGCTCGGAGACCAGCCAGAACGAATTGCCCACCAGCTTGCCGCCGATCGCGGTGTGCCGAGGCTGCCCTGATTTGCGCCCAGTGGTCTCCAGCATGGTGATCGGGAGCTTGCGGCCCAGCGGGTTGACCACCAGGCGCTGGAAGTTGTGCACGACAGTGCGTTTGAGGCTCATTGGCCCAGCGTAGAGGCAGGACCATCGCTCAGAGCTGTCTGCAGGCGACTGCGCAGCCACGCTTGTGACGGTGGGGCGAAAAATCAACCAATCCTCGCCCTACCGTCACAACCGAACAGCTCTCCGGCACATCGATGGTGAAGCTGAGGTTGGCGTTGCAGGTGCGACGAAAGGCGACATGCGGCGCTAGCCTGGGACGATGAGCGCCCGCGCGATGGCCGTCGTGCTGCTCGTCCTCGCGCTGGCCTCGTGCGGCCGGCCCGCGACCGAGGCCGCGCAACCGAACGTCGCTGCGACGCCGAGCACCTCAGACGTGGCGAGCACCTCAGACGTGCCGAGCAGCTCAGATTCGGCCTTCTCCACCACCGATGTCAGCGCCTCGGACTCCGGCGCATACGCGCACCTGTCCGACGTCCGGGTCGGCCAGCACGACAGGTTCGACCGGGTGGTGTTCGCGTTCACCGACGTCGTCCCCGGCTATCGGATCGGCTATCGGTCCCTGCCGCTGCACCATGACCCGTCGGCGCTGGAAATCCCGCTGCCCGGCGCCACGGCCGGCCTACCGGTCGTGTTCTCCCCCGCCACCGCCGCCGGCTGGACCGACGATCCGCGCACCTACTTCGGCCCGGAGACCGTCACCGGCGACACCGCCGTCGTCACCCAGGCCACCGCCGCCGGAGACTTCGAGCGCATGCTGAGTTGGGCAATCGGGCGCAATCCCACACGCTCAGTCCCCTTTTGAAAAGACCCGGACGACACGCGCCGCCGGCTGCTCCATCCTGGAGGCCTCTGCCAACCCCTACCTCATGTCGCTGGGCCCCGAGGAAACCGCGACCAGACGATTGAACTTCGCTTGAGCGTTCAACCCAGTGGGCGCCGACATCTTTGTGCTGCTGTCGATCACGCACGGCGAGTTGATGAGTTCGGCGTTCCAGCAGGCGTTCTACCACGCGGTGGCGGCGTTCGCCGGCAGCAAGGATCAGCGGGCGTTCATCAACACGCGGCAGACCTCGATGAGCATGCCCCTTCGGCGGGCGGTGTGCGCATCGCAGCGTTGACGCGCGCGTAACAGGAACGCCACGAACCCTTCTTAGCGTGGGCGGGAACCTCCATCCGGAGGAATCCCAGGTCCCGGGAGCCATCCACGGGACCGTCCCAAACGAGAAGGTAGTCCCTTGAGCGGAAACGCAATGCGCCTTGCGGCCATCAACAACGTCGAGGCGTATGTGCCCCCACCGTTCAGTTTCGACCCCAGTGAGGCCCCGGGGTCGATCTTCGGCGCCAACGTGTTCACCAAGGCCGAAATGCAGCTTCGGCTGCCGAAATCGGTGTACAAGTCCGTCGTCGCGACCATCGAGAAGGGCTCCAAACTGGACCCTCAGGTCGCCGACGCGGTCGCCGCGGCGATGAAGGACTGGGCGCTGTCCAAGGGCGCCACCCACTACGCGCATGTGTTCTACCCGATGACCGGTTTCACCGCGGAGAAGCACGACAGCTTCCTGGAGCCGGTCTCCGACGGTGAGACGCTTGCCGAGTTCGCCGGCAAGACCCTGATCCAGGGCGAGCCGGACGCGTCCAGCTTCCCCTCCGGCGGTCTGCGCAGCACCTTCGAAGCCCGCGGCTACACCGGGTGGGATGTCACCAGCCCGGCCTACATCCTGGAGAATCCGAACGGCAACACGCTGTGCATCCCGACGGTGTTCGTCTCGATGACCGGTGAGGCGCTGGACTACAAAACCCCGCTGCTACGCAGCCAGCAGGCCATGGGACTGCACGCCGAGCGCATCCTGCGCCTCTTCGGGCACGCCGACGTCGGCAAGGTCGTCTCGTTCTGCGGCCCCGAGCAGGAATACTTCCTGGTGGACCGGCACTTCTTCGTCGCGCGCCCGGATCTGATCAACGCAGGCCGCACCCTGTTCGGCGCCAAGCCGCCGAAGGGCCAGGAATTCGACGACCACTACTTCGGCGCGGTGCCCGACCGCGTGCTGGCGTTCATGATGGACACCGAACGGGAGCTGTTCAAGCTCGGCATTCCCGCCAAGACCCGGCACAACGAGGTCGCGCCCGCACAATTCGAGGTCGCGCCGATGTTCGAGAAGGCCAATATCGCCGCCGACCATCAACAGCTGCTGATGACGGTGTTCAAGAACATCGCCAAGAAGCACGGTATGGAATGCCTGTTCCACGAGAAGCCGTTCGCCGGCGTCAACGGCTCGGGCAAGCACGTGAACTTCTCGGTCGGCAACTCCGATCTGGGCTCGCTGTTGGTGCCGGGCGACAATCCGCACGACAACGCCCAGTTCCTGGTGTTCTGCGCCGCGGTCATCCGCGCCGTGCACAAGTACTCCGGACTGCTGCGGGTTTCGGTGGCCTCGGCGACCAACGATCATCGGCTGGGCGCCAACGAGGCGCCGCCGGCGATCATCTCGATCTTCCTCGGCGACCAGCTCGCCGACGTCTTCGAGCAGATCGCCAAGGGCTCGGCGACGTCGTCAAAAGGCAAGGGCATCATGCATATTGGCGTCGACACCCTGCCGACGCTGCCCACCGACCCGGGCGACCGCAACCGCACCAGCCCGTTCGCGTTCACCGGCAACCGGTTCGAGTTCCGCGCGCCGGGCTCGAACCAGACCATCGCGGTCCCGATGATCGTGCTCAACACCATCATGGCCGACTCGCTGGACTATATGGCCTCGGTGCTGGAGACCGCCGTCGCCGAGGGCAAGGACTTCGACACCGCGGTGCAGACGCTGCTCACCGACATCATCACCGAGCACGGCGCGATCATCTTCAACGGCGACGGCTACTCGGAGAACTGGCAGATCGAGGCCGCGGCCCGCGGCCTGCCCAACCTCAAGACCAGCCTCGACGCCATCCCCGAACTGATCACCCCGGAGGCCGTCGAGGTGTTCGAGCGCTTCGGCGTGTTCAAGGAACGCGAGTTGCACAGTCGCTATGAGGTGCGACTGGAGCAGTACGCGCTGACCGTGGGGGTGGAGGCCAAGCTGGCCCTGGAGATCGGCTCGACGGTGATCTTGCCCGCCGCCGTGCGGTATCAGACCGAACTCGCCCAGAACGTGGCCGCGCTGAAGGCAGCGGGCATCGACGCCGACACCTCGCTGCTGCAAGCCGTCTCGACGCCGATCACCGAACTGACCGCAGCACTGGCCACGTTGAAGGCCGCGTTGTCCGATCATTCAGCCACCTCGGCTCTCGAGGAGGCCACTCACGCCCAGAAGGCGCTGCTGCCGGCGACCGAGGCCGTCCGCGCCGCCGCCGATACGCTGGAAACCATTGTGGCCGATGACCTTTGGCCGCTTCCGACCTACCAGGAGATGCTCTACATCCTCTGAGCGCCCGCGTCCGGCCCCCGTTTCGGCACAACAGCCCGAGTCGGTGCTCTACGGTGATCCGATGAGCCGTCCCACCGTGCTGCTCGGCGGCGGAGTCGACGAGGGGTACGGCAGGGTCGCCGACGCGTTCCGGGCGAACCTGTCCAGCGGCCAGGAGGTGGGTGCGGCGTTCTCGGTGTACCGGGACGGGCGCAAGGTCGTCGACCTGTGGGGCGGCTACCGCGACGGCGTGACCGGCGCGCCGTGGACGCAAGACACCGTGGTCAACATGTTCTCCTCCACCAAAGGCGTTGCCTCCCTCGCGGTCGCACTGGCGGTGTCCCGGGGCCTGCTGGACTACGAGGCGAAGGTGGCCGATTACTGGCCGGAGTTCGCCCAGGCCGGCAAGGCCGAAGTGAGCGTGCGCCAGCTGCTGGCGCATCAGGCCGGCCTGGCCGCGATCCACCCGGCGCTGACGCTGCGGGATCTGGCGGATCTGCCGCGACTCGCCGACAAGCTCGCCGCGCAGAAACCCAATTGGCCGCCCGGTGAGCGGCACGGCTATCACGGCATCACGCTGGGCTGGTACGAGGGCGAGCTGATTCGGCGGGTGGATCCCGCAGGCCGTTCGCTCGGCAGGTTTTTCGCCGAGGAGATCGCGGCGCCGATGGGGCTTGATTTCTATATCGGCTTACCGGATTCGGTGGACCGGGACCGGGTGGCGCTGCTGGACACCTGGCCATTCACCCGGCTGCTGCTGAACCTGGACAAGTTCCCGCCGAAAATGGTTGCCGCGCTGTTCAATCCGCGGAGCCTGAGTTTTAGGGCACTGCGTTCGGTCAAGGGTGTGTCGAACCTGTCGAAGTTCAACAACGACGAGGTCCGGAAGGTGGAGATGCCCGCCGCGAACGGCACCGGCACCGCCCGCTCGGTGGCCCAGCTCTACGGCGACGCGGCCACCGGGGGCGCGCAGCTCGGGCTCACGCCGGAAGTGTTCGGCGAACTCAAGCGGGCACCGACGCCGCCGACCGGTGGGGTGCGGGACATGGTGTTGCACACCGATTCCGCGTTCGCGCTCGGGTTCCTCAAGTCCACGCCGTTCAGCGTGTTCGGCTCCTCCGATGACGCGTTCGGCACCCCCGGCGCCGGTGGCTCGTTCGGCTTCGCCGACCCGGACACCGGCGTCGGCTACAGCTACGTGATGAACAAACTGGGTGTGCACCTGATCAGCGACCCCCGCGAACTCGCGTTGCGCCAGACACTGTTCCGCGACGTGCTCGGGGCCCGGCCGCAGAGCTAGAGAATCACCAGGAACTGGGCGGCGATCACCTTCACGATCATCGCGGTCGGGTAGACCAGCGCGTACCCGAGTGACACCCGGGCGTCGTATCCGGTGCGCTCATTGGCGAAGCCGAGCAGCGCCGGCTGGGTCTGCACCCCGCCGAGCACCCCGGCGCTGCGCACCCCGCCGAGTTTGAACACCCACCGGGTGAGCGCGTAACTGCCGAGGGCCACCACCACCGAGGCCGCGGCGCCGACCAGCACCAGCCGGACCACCTCCCCGGAGCCGAACGCCACCCCGATCATCCCGCCGGCCTTGCACCCGGCATACGCCAGGAACAGCATCAGCCCGATCTCGGCGAGCACGGTCGCGGAGGTGACCGGCATGCTGGTCAGGATCGGCCCGATCCGGCGCATCCGGCCCATCGCCAGCCCGACCAGCAGGGTGCCCGCGGCCGCGCCGATCGAGACGGTCAGCCCGCCCGGCAGCGAGATGGGGATCATGCCGATGCCCAGCCCGATCGCCAACCCGGCGCCCAGTGCCACCGGGGCGAACGCGGTCTGACCGCGATTGGAGTCACCCAGCAGCTCGGTGACGGCGTGCATGCTCTCCGGCGGCGCGACCACCCGCAGCCGGTCGCCGAGCTGCAGCCGCAGCGACGGGGTGCTGACCAGGTCGACGTCGCCGCGCCGGACCCGCGACACCGTCGCGCCGTACCGGGCGACCAGCCGCAGGTCGGCGACCCGCCGCCCGCCGAAGCGTGGGTTCGACAGGGTGATCCGCCGGAAATCCAGGTCGGACCGGTCCTCGGTGAGGTCGTGGGTGGAGCGGTGCCCGAGCCGCTCGACCAGCACGTCGACGTCGTCGTCCTCCCCCACCACCGACACCTTGTCGCCGTGGCCGAAGACCGTGTCGGGGGTCACCGCGCTGACCTCTGACTCGCCGGCGTGATTGACCCGGACGAGTTTGACCTTGCCGCCGATCCAGTTCTGCAAGTCGGCGGCGAGCACCGGCTGGTCGCGGTCCACCCGGATGGTGGCGCCCACGATGGGGGCCGGCGCGTCGGTGTCCGACGCCGCCCGGCGCAGTGACCACGCGGTGGTGGCGAGCATCGCCAGCACCCCGAACAGGTAGGCGCAGGCGTATCCGACGGTGGCCTCCGCCCCACCGCCGGCGGCGGCCAGCGCCGGAGTGTTGGTCTGCGATCCGGCGAAGACACCGGCGATCGCGTCATTGTCCAATCCCATAGCCCGGCCGAGAATCAAGGTCACCGCGGCCGCGGCGAAGATGACGCCGCCGACCGACAGCATCAGCGGCCAGGCGGTGCGGATCGCGGCGAAGAACCCGGGGCCGGAGATGACGCCGGTGGCGAAGGCGAACAGCGCCAGGCCGAACGACCCGAGCGCTTCGGGGACCTCGATCTCGACACCTGCCGAAGCGCCCCAGGCGGCCAGGCCGAGCGCCGCGAACAGGATCCCGGCGGCGCCGAGTTGGATGCCGCGCACCGACAGCGCGCCGAGCGCGGTGCCGATCATGATCACCACCGCGATGGTGATCAGCGGCTGCTCAGACAGAAACTGCAGGACGCCGGTCACCACCACACCCTATGAGTCTCGAAACGACGACGGTTCGGAACCGATCCGTCTCGCGGGATACCGCGCACCGCACCGCCTTTCATACATTCGAGTTTCCGGCATTCGCCGCTGCTGCGCCGGGTGAGGAGACACCGTGGTCGACGACATTCCGGTATCCGGGAGCTGCGCGTCCGAGTTCGCCGGTGTCCGAGCCGCTTTCGAACAGAACTTCTCCGAGCGCGGCGAACTCGGCGCGGCCGTCGCAGTGTGGGTCGACGGCCAACTCGTGGTCAACCTCTGGGGTGGCCACGCCGACGCCGCGGGGGCCGTCCCCTGGACCCAGGACACCCTGGCCCCGGTGTACTCCGGCAGCAAGGGCCTGACCAGCACCTGCGTGCACCTGCTGGCCGAGCGCGGTGAGCTGGACCTGGACGCTCCGGTGGCCAGCTACTGGCCGGAGTTCGCCCAGTCCAACAAGGCCGGCGTGACGGTGGCGATGGTGCTCGGACATCGTTCCGGGGTGATCGCGCCGCGCCGCGCCATGGAGCCCGAGGAGGTCGGCGACTGGGACGCGGTGTGCGAGCAGATCGCCGCGGCCTCACCCTGGTGGACCCCGGGCGGCGCACAGGGTTACCACGCCGGAACGTTCGGATTCATTCTCGGCGAGCTGGTGCGGCGGGTCACCGGCCGCACCCTGAGCCAGTACCTGCGCACCGAGATCGCCGAACCTCACGGCGCCGACGTGCACATCGGGCTGCCCGACGCGCAGCACCGACGGTGCGCGGAGATGGTGAACAAGCCGACCGTCCGCGAGATCGTCGGCAAGGTCGGGATCGACGCCCCGCCGCAGCGGCTCGGAGATCACCCGATGGCGGGCTGGGCGGCCTCGTTGGGATTCCTGCCCGACGACGAGTTGGGCGTTCGCGATATCGCCGCCTGGCGGCGCGCGGAGTTCCCGGGCACCAATGCCCACGTCTCCGCGCTCGGGATGTCGACCTTCTATAACGCGTTGGCCTGCGAGAAGATCCTCACCCTCGAGCACATGTTCCGGGCCCGCGCCTCCCAGGGCGGCTTCGACCCCGACGTGGTTCTGGGCGCCCGGGTCGCCGACCATGGCTGGGGTCTGGGCTACATGCTCAACCAGCGGATGGTCGCCGGTCCCAACCCGCTGATCTTCGGCCACGGCGGATCCGGCGGGTCGTTCGCGTTCGTCGACCTGGAACACCGCATCGGCTACTCGTATGTGATGAACTACTTCGACGCCACCAAGTGCAACGCCGACCCACGTTCGGTCGCGCTGTCCGATGAGGTCTACCGGGTGCTCGGCGTTCTCTAGGGGCGGATCGCTTCAGCGCCCTGACCACCGGCCGCGCGGCTAGTCTCGATGACATGGACATGCTGACGCTGCTGGTTGTGCTGATCGTCGCCGGGATCGGTTTCTGGATCTGGAACTCGAGCCAGACCGCGAAGCGCAATGCGGCCGCCCTGGATGACGCCAAGGCCGACGCCCGCCGGGTGATCGAGCGTCTCGGCGGGCAGACCATGCTGCTCACCGGCGTCGACGAGCCGTCCCGCCAAGCGCTGGCCGACGCGGCCGAGCGGCTGACCGCCGCGAGCTCGCAGATCGACCAGGCGAACACCGTCGCCCAGGCGAAGCTGGCGAAGGAGAGCGCGCTGGAGGGCCTGTACTACGTGCGGGCGGCCCGCGTCGCGATGGGCATGGATCCCGGGCCGGATCCCGAGCCGCTGGCCGGCCAACGAGTGGCCGGCGCGGTGACCGAGGATCGCACGGTGGAGTACGAGGGCCGCCGGATCGAGGCCTCCCCCACCCCGTCGAACCGCACCCCGAACTATTACCCCGGCGGCCGGGTCGCCGGCCGGCCGGTGCCGGCCGGTTGGTACTCCGAACCGTGGTGGCGCACCGCGCTGGTCGCCGGCGCCTGGGGCGTGGGCTCGATGATGCTGTTCGGCGCGCTGTTCGCCGGCATGCCCGGCACCGGCTACCAGGACGGGTTGGAGCAGGGCCTGGCCGAGGGCGGCGACGGTGGTGACCTCGGCGGTGACGGTGGCTACGACGGCGGCGACGCGGGCGGCGGCGATTACGGCGGCTGGGACTCCGGCGGCGGCGATGTCGGCGGCGACTGGGGCGGCTTCGGCGGTGGCGACTTCGGCGGCGGTTTCGGGGACTTCGGCGGCGGCTTCGGCGACTTCTGAGCGCACTCAGAGTCGGCTCTGCAGCCGCGCGCTGACGCCCGCTTCCTGCAGATCCAACCGGTCGAGCATGGTCCGGGTGACTTCGTCTTCGATATTGCCGGCGTCGCGTTCGGCGATCAGCGCCGCACGCTGGGCCCGCAGCACCTTCCGGTAGAGCCGGATGTAAACCAGGGTGCGCGGGGTGTGCTGATCGGGATCTGGCGCGTTCTCGGCGTCACCGGACTGCCGGGTGATGGTCGCGCTGATGCTGTCCACGCTCTGGGGGTCCAGGCCGACCGGCGGATTCGCCCGGAACTCGTCCAGCACCCCCGCGGCTGCCGTTTGCGCCACCGCGGCGGCGGCCCGAAGTTCGGCGGCCTCGGCCTCGGCGTCCTCGCGCACCCCCAGCCGCCGGATCAGCGCCGGCAGCGTGGAGCCCTGTAGCAGCAGCGTCCCGACCGTCACCGTGAAGGCGATGGCCTGGATGGCCGCCCGCTCCGGAAACGGTTCCCCCGAGGCGGTGGTGACCGGGATGGCGGCCGCCGCGGCCAGCGTCACCACCCCGCGCATACCGGTCCAGGACACCACCACCGACTCCTGCCAGCTCAGTGTCTGTAGGTCGGTTCGGCGCCGGATCGCCCGCCAGCGCAGCCGTCGCCCGCTCTCACCGTTTTCCACCGTGGGCAGCGGCACCCGGTCGCGGGCCTGATCGGTCAGCTTCCGGCGCCCGAACATCAGGAACACCGAGGCCGGGCGGACCACCAGCACGATGACCAACACCAACAGCGACGCCACCGCCACGTGCAGCACCGAGTCGTGGGCCTCGTTGAGCTCCTGCAGCACGAAACGCAGGTTCAGCCCGATGTAGGCGAAGACGAACGCCTCCAGCAGCACGTCGAGGGAGTCCCAGACGTAGCGCTCCTGCAGCCGGGTCTTGTAGTGGGCGCCGACAGTGCCGTTGCCGACGACGAAGCCGGCCGCCACCACGGCCAGCACGCCGGAGGCCTGGGCCTGCTCGGCGAGGATGTAGGCCGCGAACGGCGCCAGCAGGCCCTGCGCGGTCTCCAGACCCGGATTGTCGAGGTGCTTGCGGATCCACAGCGTGAGGTAGCCCAGCGCCACCCCGACCAGCGGGCCGACCGCTGCGCTGTAGCCGAACAGCAGCGCCGGGTTCTCGATGAAGATGTGTTCGCCGGCCACATGCGCGACGGCGACGCTGAACAGGGTCAGCGCCGCGGCGTCGTTGATCAGGCTTTCCCCGGTCAGGATCGCCATCACCCGTCGGGGCAGACCGAGCTTTCGGCCGACGGCCACCGCGGTGACCGCGTCGGGCGGGGCGACGATCGCGCCGAGCACCAGCGCAACGGCGAACGTCATCGGCACCGCGTCGAGCCGGTCGGACAACACGGCGACGGTGAAGGCGGTGATGACCACCAACCCGACGCCCAGACCGAGGATCGGCCGGATGTTTCGCCGGAACGTCGGGAAGGAGAAGTTCAGCGCCGCCGAGTACAACAGCGGCGGCAACACCAGGGTCAGCAGGATGTGCGAATCCAGTTCCGGCGGCTCGAAGTCCGGCGCGAACGACGCCGCAATGCCCACCACCACGATGACCAGTGCGGGTTCGAGTCCGCGGCGATGCGCCATCGCGGCGATCACGATGGCGGCGCCGACGACGAGGATCAGTTCCACCGGCCCAGTGTGCCCGTCGTCGCTGTCTCAGTGCTGACAGGCCGGGCACCAGAACAGGTTCCGGCCCTCCAGTTCGGTGAACAGCACCGGCGATCCGCAGATCCGGCAGGCTTCGCCGGCGCGCCGGTAGACGTAGGTGCGCGGCCGGCCCGCCCGGTAGGACGGGGCGCCGTGATCGTCTTCGGGGCGCACCACCACGATCTGGCCGCGGCGCTCCCCGACTTTCATCATGGCGACCAGATCGGCCCACATCGCGTCGAACTCCGCGCGGCTGATCGACACCCCGGGGCGCATGGGGTCGATGCCGTGCCGGAACAGCACCTCGCTGCGATAGATGTTGCCGACGCCGGCAAACACCGACTGGTCCATCAGCAGGCTGGCGATGCTGCGCCGCGATCGGCTGACCCGATTCCAGGCGACGGCCGGGTCGGCGTCGGCGCGCAGCGGGTCGGGCCCGAGCCGGGCCAGCACGTCGGCGACCCCGCCCTCGTCGATCACCTCGCAGACCATCGGGCCGCGCAGGTCGGCGCCATAGTCGGGGCCCAGCATCCGCATCCGCACCTGCCCGATCGGATCCGGCGGGCCGTCGAGGCCGTTCAGCGCGAACTCGCTGAACGCGCCGTAGATGCCCAGATGGACGTGCGCCACCAATCCGGGTTCATAGTGGTGGAACAGGTGCTTGCCCCAGGCGTCGGCGCGGCGCAGCACCCGGCCGTCGATCAGCGCCGCGTCGTCGGCGAAGCGGCCCTGCGGGCTGCCGACCCGAACCGGCTTGCCGCCGTAGCGTCGCTGATGCAGCCGCGCCAACCGGTGCAGCACGTGCCCTTCGGGCATCCGTCAGTCGTTACGCGGGTGCACCGGGGACCGGCGGCGCCACCCGGGTCACGTCGTACTCCTCGAGGATGTCGATGCGCCGCTGGTGGCGTTCCTCCCCCGACCACGGCGTGGCCAGGAAGGTGTCGACGATGGCCAGCGCCTCCTCGAGGCTGTGCATCCGGCCGCCGATCCCGATCAGCTGGGCGTTGTTGTGCTGGCGGGCCAGCGCCGCGGTCTCGGTGCTCCAGGCCAGCGCGCAGCGGGCGCCGGGCACCTTGTTGGCCGCGATCTGCTCGCCGTTGCCGGAGCCGCCCAGCACGATGCCGAGGCTGCCCGGGTCCGCGACGGTGCGGCGGGCGGCGTCGATACAGAACGCCGGGTAGTCGTCGACCGGGTCGTAGGCGAAGGCGCCGCAGTCCACCGGCTCGTGTCCGGTGGCCTTGAGGTGCTCGAAGATGGCCTGCTTGAGTTCGTATCCGGCGTGATCGGCGCCGAGGTAAACGCGCATGACGGTAACCCTATAGCTCCTGGTTCGACGGCCCGCCACCAGTGGCACACGTATCGTCGCGGTGACACCCGACCGCTGCTTTGGGAGCTGACATGGCCGACATCAATCACCGGGCGGTCGAACTCGGCGTCAACCACATCGACACCGCGTCGTTCTACGACGGCGGCGCGATCGACGCGCGGATCCGTCAGTCGAATTCCGGCCCCTCGGTCCGGGTGCGCTTGAGCTCGAAGAAGTGCGGGTAGGAGGCGAAGGTGACCGAGGCGTCCCAGAGCTTGCCGGCTTCCTCGCCGCGCGGGATCCGGGACAGCACCGGGCCGAAGAACGCCACCCCGTTGACGTGGATGGTCGGGGTGCCGACGTCGGTTCCGACCGGGTCCATACCGGCGTGGTGGCTGGCCCGAAGCGCCTCGTCGTACTCGGTGGAGGTCGCGGCGGCGGCCAGTTCGGCGGGTAGCCCGGCGTCTGCCAGCGATTCGTTGATCACCACGTCGAGATCGGTGACGCCCTGGTTGTGAATGCGCGTGCCCATCGCGGTGTACAGCGGGCCCAGCGCGTCGGGGCCGACGGTCTGTTCGGCGGCGATGGCCACCCGGACCGGGCCCCAGGCCTTCTCCATCAGCTCGCGGTATTCCGGCGGCAGCTCACGGCCCTCGTTGAGCACGGCCAGGCTCATCACGTGGAACCGCACGTCGATATCGCGGACCTTCTCCACCTCCAGGATCCAGCGCGAGGTGATCCAACACCACGGGCAGGCCGGATCGAACCAGAAATCGGCGCGGGACTTCTCTGACATTCAACGGTCCTCTCAATCGGTGGCTGCTCTTCGTGGACAACCCCTCGCGCGGCGCCGGTGTTCCCGGTCCGGGTAACAACGGCGACACTACGTCGATAACCATTGCAGTGGGAGCGACACGCATCGTGTGCAAACGCTGACCAAACCGTGTTGCTCCTGTGATCTAGGCAGGCCATTGTTACCAAAGCGACATTTGTTATCTGAGTGAGACCAAGGGCTGCCGACAGGTTCCCACCGAACGAAATCAGGAGCCCGACATGACCATCCGCTCCCGCCGCGCCGCCGGCCTGCTGTCGATGACCGCCGCAGCCACCACAACGCTGGCCATCGCCGCAGCCGCGCCCGCCGCCGCAGACCCGGCCGACACGTCGTTTCTGAACTCGCTGCGCACCGCCGGTGTCTCGACCGCCGACCCGGCCACCACCGAGGCGCTCGGCCGATCCATCTGCCCGGCGCTGGTCAAACCCGGGTCGAGCTTCGCCGAAGCCGTCGCCACCGCCCGCAACGGCGGTGTGCCACCGTTTCTGGCCGGGTTCTTCGCCGGCCTGGCCATCCAGCACTACTGCCCGCAGATGATCAACTCCATCGGCAACGGCAGCTTCCTGGACCAGATGGCCTCGCTGCGCGGGATGAACATCCCCGGCCTGTAGACGCCGCCGCCCACTGCCGCGCCACCCGCATTAGGGTTGAGCGCGTGGCACTTCCCAACCTCACCCGTGACCAGGCGGCCGAGCGCGCAGCGCTGGTCACCGTAGACAGCTACCGCATCCAGTTGGATCTGACCGACGGCGCCGGCGCGCCCGGCGAACGAACTTTCTCCTCGGTCACCGAAGTGGAGTTCGACGCCCTGCCCGGCGCGGACACCTACCTGGACATCGCTGCGACGACCGTGCGCCGAGCCACCCTCAACGGCGCCGATATCGACGTCTCCGGCTACGACGAGTCCACCGGCATCCCGCTGCGCGGGCTGTCCGAGCACAACGTCGTCGTGGTGGAAGCCGATTGCGCCTACTCCAACACCGGCGAGGGTCTGCACCGGTTCGTCGACCCGGTCGACGGCGAGGTCTATCTGTACTCGCAATTCGAAACCGCCGACGCCAAGCGGATGTTCGCCTGCTTCGACCAGCCCGACATCAAGGCGGCCTTCGACGTCACCGTCGTCGCGCCGTCGCACTGGCAGGTGATCTCCAACGGCGCCACCGTCAGCGCCGACCGCGACGACGAAACCGGCGCCGTCACACACACGTTCGCCACCACGGCGCGGATGAGCACCTATCTGGTGGCGCTGATCGCCGGCCCGTACGCGGTGTGGCGCGACGTCTACTCCGATGAGCACGGCGAGATCCCGCTGGGTGTCTTCTGCCGGGCCTCGCTGGCGCAGTTCATGGACGCCGAGCGGCTGTTCACCGAGACTAAACAGGGATTCGGCTTCTACCACAACAACTTTGGCACTCCGTACGCGTTCGGCAAGTACGACCAGCTGTTCGTGCCGGAGTTCAACGCCGGCGCCATGGAGAACGCCGGCGCGGTGACCTTCCTGGAGGACTACGTCTTCCGCTCCAAGGTCACCCGCTACTCCTATGAGCGGCGCGCCGAGACGGTGCTGCACGAGATGGCGCACATGTGGTTCGGCGACCTGGTCACCATGACCTGGTGGGACGACCTGTGGCTCAACGAGTCCTTCGCGACCTTCGCCTCCGTGCTGTGCCAGGCCGCCGCAACCGAGTACACCCAGGCCTGGACCACCTTCGCCAACGTGGAGAAGTCCTGGGCCTACCGGCAGGACCAGCTGCCATCGACCCACCCGGTGGCCGCCGACATCCCGGACCTGCACGCGGTGGAGGTCAACTTCGACGGCATCACCTACGCCAAGGGCGCCAGCGTGCTCAAGCAACTGGTCGCCTACGTCGGCCTGGAGGACTTCCTGTCCGGGCTGCGCAGCTACTTCGCCGATCACGCCTTCGGTAACGCCACCTTCGCGGATCTGCTTGGGGCGCTGGAGCGTTCGTCGGGACGCGATCTGTCCGACTGGGGCAGGCAGTGGCTCAAGACCACCGGGCTGAACACGCTGCGGCCGTCCTTCGACCTCGACGGCGACGGGCGCTTCACCCGATTCGTCATCGAGCAGGGCGGCGCGGCGCCCGGCGCAGGCGAGACCCGGGTGCATCGGCTGGCCGTCGGCGTGTACGACGACGACGGCTCCGGCAAGCTGACGCGGGTGTGCCGCGAGGAGCTCGACGTGTCCGGTCCGGTCACCGAAGTGCCTGCGCTGCAGGGTGTTTCGCGCGGCAAGTTGATCCTGGTCAACGACGACGACCTGACCTACTGCTCGATGCGGCTGGACCCGGGTTCGCTCGAGACGCTGCTGGGCCGGATCGGCGACATCGCCGACCCGCTTCCCCGCACGCTGGCCTGGTCGGCGGCCTGGGAGATGACCCGCGACGCCGAACTGCGCGCCCGCGACTTCGTCACGCTCGTCTGCGCCGGGATCGCCGCCGAGACCGAGGTGGGGGTGGCCCAGCGGCTGCTGCTGCAGGCCCAGACCGCCCTGGGCTCCTACGCCGACCCGGCGTGGGCCGCCGAACAGGGCTGGCCCGCCTTCGCCGACCGGCTCGTCGAACTCGCACACGACGCGGAGGCCGGCTCAGATCACCAGCTCGCGTTCGTCAACGCGTTGTGCTCCTCGGTGCTCGGCGACCGGCACGCCACCCTGCTGGCGGACCTGCTCGACTCCGACCCCGCCGACCTGGGCCTGTCCGGGTTGGTGGTGGACACCGATCTGCGCTGGCGGATCGTGATCGCGCTGGCCGGCGCCGGACGGATCGACGACGAGGGTTCGGCGACGCCGTTCATCGACGCCGAAGCCGCCCGCGACGACACCGCGGCCGGCCAGCGCAACGCCGCCGCCGCCCGGGCCGCCCGGCCGCAGGAGCAGGTCAAGGCCGACGCCTGGACCCAGGTGATCGAGGACGACACCCTGGCGAACGCCACCGCCCGGGCCATCATCGGCGGTTTCGTCGGACCCGGGCAGGCCGCGGTGCTCGCGCCGTTCACCGCGCGCTACTTCGCCGAGGTGTCCGGGGTGTGGCAGCGCCGCTCCAGCGAGGTCGCCCAGACCGTCGTGGTGGGCTTGTACCCGTCCTGGGACATCAGCGCCGACGCGCTCGACGCCGCCGAGACGTTCCTGTCCGACCCGGAGCTGCCGCCGGCGCTGCGCCGACTGGTCAGCGAGGGCCGCGCCGGGATCGAGCGCTCACTGCGCGCCCGGGCAGCCGACACCGCCTGATACGACGAGGGCCCCAGCCGATTCGGCTGGGGCCCTCGTCGTCGTTCTGGATTACGGGCGGGAGATGCTCGCCGACATCACCCGGATGGCGCTGACCAGTCCGTCGATCAGATTGCCTTCGGCGAACCCGGCCTTGGCGGCGGCCACCCCGAGGGTGGCGGCGGCTTCGCCGCCCCGGCCGCGCACGCCGGCGCCGTAGACCACCTCGATGGCGCGCTGATTCGGCGACACCGCCAGCAGCACCGCGTCGTTCGGGGTGGGCACGTCGCCGAGGATCTGGTTGGCCGCCGCGGCGGTGTTGGCGCCGAGGTCGCCGATGTAGACGGCGAACCGGGCCTTCGACGCGCGGCTGCCCCACTTGAGGGCTTCGTCCAGGGCGACCCGCTCCTTGATGGAGATCGGGTACAGCTGGCCCGGCACGTCGGGTTCCTTGACCGCCGAGATCCGGCCGCTGTAGGTCAGCGCGGAACCGTAGGGCAGGTCGACGTCGGACCTGGTCGTCGCGACGGGGCTACCACTTGCCACTTGCGCCACCTCCCACGGTGAAGTTGTCATGGCCATGCCCGTGCCCGTGTCCGCTGCCGACGACCTCGTCGGTGGCCGCCCACAGGATCGGGCCGTAGGTCCACTTCTCGCCCAGCTTGTACTCATCGGGGCGGTTGGGCTTGGGAATGTGCGTCCAAAAGTAGAGCACGATGTAGAGGGCGACCGGAACGCCCCCGATAATCATGTGCGTGATTGCTGTCTGGCTCACCCGCTGAATCTATCCCACCGCCGCCCCGCAGGGAGCTCAGACCCCGGAAATCTCAGGCCGCGCCGTCACTGAAGTAGCGCTCCCAGGCCGGATCGAGGTCCTTGACCGTGGACAGCAGCCGCCAGTGCGCCCCGGTCGGCGACTTCGGGGCGCTGCGCAGCGTCCAGCCGATCTCCGCCAGCAGCCGGTCGGCCTTGCGGTGGTTGCACGACGAACAGCACGCGACGCAGTTCTCCCAGCTGTGCTCACCCCCGCGGCTGCGCGGCACCACGTGGTCGATGGTGTCGGCCTTGGCGCCGCAGTATCCGCAGCGGAACCCGTCGCGGTGCATCAGCGCGGCCCGCGTCATCGGCGTCCGGGCCCGGTACGGCACCCGAACGTAGACCCGCAGCCGGATCACCGTCGGCGTGGTGATGGCGCAGCTCGCCGAGTGGATCAGCGCCCCCGAAGGGTCCTCGTGCACCACCTCCGCCTTGCCGCACAGCAGCATCACCACGGCTCGGCGCAGCGGCAGCGCGGTCAGCGGTTCATAGGTGGCGTTGAGCAGCAGCACGCGGCGGCGGCTCCAGACCGAAGCGGGGTCCCGCGGCGGCGCGGAGTTCTCGGTCCGGTGCTGCACCGAGGCGGCGACCGGACCCAGGCGACTGACCGTGGCTCGTCGGGCACGGTTGCGGTTTCGCGCTGCCATAGGTTCTCCGGCAAACAGTCCACCACGGATCTGCGGCGATCGCACCCCAATTCCTGAGTGTGTCCGCAGGTCAACTGCCTGAACATCCGGTAACCAGACAGATTCCATGGCCGCCGGGCGCCACCGTTGCGCGACATTGGACAATGGCGAGGATGGAATCTTCCCAGTTGTCCTTCTACGACCAGGTCGGCGGTCACGCGACGTTCGACGCGATCGTGTCGCGGTTCTACGAGTTGGTCGCCGAGGACGAGATCCTGCGCCCGATGTACCCGGAGGAGGACCTGACCGGGGCCGCCGACCGGCTGCGGATGTTCCTGGAGCAGTACTGGGGCGGCCCGCGAGCCTATTCCGACCAGCGCGGACACCCGCGGTTGCGGATGCGCCACGTGCCCTATCGGATCGGCCCCATCGAGCGCGACGCCTGGTTGCGCTGCATGCAGGTCGCCGTCGCCGACGTCGACTCCGACACTCTCGACGACGCGCACCGCGAGGAACTGTGGGCGTACCTGACGATGGCCGCCGACGCCATGGTCAATTCACCCTTCTGAGCATTCCTGACGCGTGGTTCACACCCGGGTGCGGCGCCGTTCATGCCCACACGTTGCTCGACCCCGCGGAGCCTCACATGGCCAGCAAGGGCCCGCCGCGGCGGCGGTACACCGAGCCGAAGCGCGCGTCGATCCGCAGCCAGGTCCGTGTCGCCCGCACCCGCACCACCTCCCCGTCGCCAACCGGGGGCGCGGCCGATGCGCCGGGCCTCTTCCTCGCTCGTTCCTCGCTCATCGAACCCGGCGGTAGAAACCCCATCCCCGTCAGCGCGAACACGCACCGCATCGGAACCCCGACCTCCTCGGCAGACTCCGCAGACGACGCAGACAGGCTGAGCACGTCCTGGTCCAGCAGCGACGTCGGCGGCCCGGCCGCGCCCTGCTCCCGAGCCACCTCCGCGCCGCGCTGCGCCAGGTCGGCGAACACCGCGACCGGCACATCGTCGAGGTGGGCGAAGCCGTGCTCCGGAGGCAACGCCCCGCGCCAGGCCGAATCCATCGAGAAGCCGGTCTCGATGAATCCGTCGTCGCCGGCGCCGGGCAGCCCGGCGCTCACCGCGTCGGCGGCCGCGCACAGGTCGGCGGGCCGGCACCGGCCACCGAACACACGCGCGGCCAGCACGTCGAACCCGGTGGCCACCCAGGCCACCAGCCGGTCGTCATCCCGGCGACGAAAGCGGATCACCGCGGCCGGGTCGAGGCGGCGCGCCCGCTCGGCGAACACCGCCAGGTCACGCCGGTCGGCCGCGTTCGGCAACCAGAGGCCGCGTTCGGTCAGCGCGACCACCGCTGCAGGAACTCGCGATGGTGCGGGGCCAGCCGAACCAGCTTCTGTTCCTCGATGTCGAAGGCGGCCAGTAGGGTGTCGGCGATGACGGCCGGCCGGGACGCCGGGTCGGCGTGCTGCGAGCGCACCTCGTAGCCGATGGTGAAGTCCACCGCGCGCATCCGCTTGATCCACATGGTGACCTTCAGCGGCGAATCCGTCAGGCGCAGTTGGCCCTTGTAGGAGATATTGACGTCGGCGATCAGCAGGCCCGTGGTGGCCACGTCGACGGCGAAGGCCTCCTTGAGGAACACCACCCGCGCCTCTTCCAGGATGGTGACCATGACGGCGTGATTCACGTGCTGGTACATATCGATGTCCGACCAGCGAACCGGCACCTCGGCGACGAATCCGGTTGGTGTCATCGCGAAGGCTTCGTCATAGTCACTGTCCCTGTCCGGTCCCGGTGGCGGTGGTCATGTTCCTGATCTGGCGCGCGGCCACCGACAGCGTAGCGAGGTCGAACTCACCTGCCGCTGCTATCTCATCGAGGGTCCGCTCGGCCCGCTCCAGCCGGGCGCTGTTGATCTTCTTCCACTCGGCGATCTTCTGGTCGCCGTTCTCCTCCGGCTCCCCCACCGACAGCACGTCGAAGGTCAGCCCGCGAATCGAGGTGTAGATGTCGTCGCGCAGCGCCAGCCGGGCCAGCGAATGCCAGCGGTCATCGCGCGGCAGCGCCGACACCGCGGTCAACAGTCGGTCGGTGTCCAGGTGCGCCAGCAGCGCGAAGTACGCGTCAGCGACCTCCGCGGGATCCCGCTCTGCGATGTCGGCGATGTCGATGATGTCCAGCAGGCTGTACTGGTACAGCCCGATCGCCACGTTGTAGGCCAGCTCGGCCGGCGCCCCGTCCGCGGTGAATTCCTCGGTCTCGCGCGTGACGATGTCAGCGTCCAGACCGCGCAGGAACTCCGAGAGCCGCGGGGTCAGCGCCGCGACCTTGGCGCCGAACCGGTTGATCTCCGCGCCGACGGCCAGCGGCTGCGGCCGGTTGTTCACCAGCCATCGGGTGGCCCGGTCGATGAGTCGACGCAGGTCCAGGGTCATCCGGTCGGAGGTGTGCACCGGGATGCGGTTGGCCAGGCTGGCTTCCCGGATGCCCCGCCAGGTGTCGCCGAAGCCGAAGATGGCGTCGGCGGCGGCGTAGGCGCGCACCGCGTCCACCGAATCGACCCCGGTGTCCTGCGAGACCCGGAACGCGTAGCTGATGCCCGCGGTGTCGATCACGTCGTTGACCAACATGGTGGTGACGATCTCCCGGCGCAGCTGGTGCTTGCGGATGTCCTCGCCGAAGCGCTCCCGCAGTTGGGTCGGGAAGTACTCCGGCAGCCGGGTGGCGAACACCTCCTGGTCGGGCAGCTCGGTGGCCAGCACGTCGTCCTTGAGCGCGAGCTTGACGTGCGCCATCAGGGTGGCCAGCTCCGGGGAGGTCAGGCCCTGATTGTTCTCGAACCGGCGGCGCACCTCCTTGTTGGTCGGCAACGCCTCCAGTTCGCGGTTCAGGCCCCGATCGGCCTCCAACTCGTCGATCTGGCGGGCGTGCACGTTGAGCAGGCTGGCCGCGCCGGCCCGGCTGGTGCCCATCAGATCGTTCTGGGCCATATTGTCGTCCAGCACCAGCCGGCCGACCTCGTCGGTCATCGACTCCAGCAGCGCCGCGCGCTCGTCGGCGGCGACCTTGCCCTGGGTGACCAGCGAGTCGACCAGGATCTTGATGTTGACCTCGTGGTCCGAGCAGTCCACACCGGCGGAGTTGTCCAGCGCGTCGGTGTTGATCCGACCGCCGGAGATGTCCACCTCGATGCGCCCGCGGGAGGTGACGCCGAGGTTGCCGCCTTCGCCGACGACCTTGGCGCGCACCTGATTTCCGTTGATGCGCACCGCGTCGTTGGCGCGATCGCCGACGTCGCTGTCGGATTCGGACTCCGCCTTGATGTAGGTGCCGATGCCGCCGTTCCACAGCAGGTCCACCGGGGCGGTGAGGATCGCCTTGACCAACTCCGGCGGGGTGAGTTCGGTGACACCGTCGGCGATGCCGAGGGCCTCCGCCACCTCGGGGGTGATCGGGATGGACTTCTGCTGACGGCTGTACACCCCGCCACCGGAGGAGATCAGCGATTTGTCGTAGTCGTCCCAGGTGGATCGGGGCAGGT
The DNA here is from genome assembly GCF_025215495.1 of Mycolicibacterium brumae. NCBI lineage: Bacteria > Bacillati > Actinomycetota > Actinomycetes > Mycobacteriales > Mycobacteriaceae > Mycobacterium > Mycolicibacterium brumae. Next base: position 2,626,266 of record NZ_CP104302.1, read on the forward strand.
GGAACATCCTCGTCCGTTCGGCGAAGGACGTCGCCGGATCCGGGTTGGGGTCCAAGAAGATGTGCAGGTGGTTGAACGCGGCCACCAGTTTGATGTGCTCGGAGAGCAGCATGCCGTTGCCGAACACGTCACCGGACATGTCGCCGATGCCGACGCAGGTGAAGTCCTCAGTCTGGGTGTCCACCCCGATCTCGCGGAAGTGCCGCTTGACGCTCTCCCAAGCGCCCTTGGCGGTGATGCCCATGCCCTTGTGGTCGTAGCCGACCGACCCGCCGGAGGCGAACGCGTCACCGAGCCAGTGGCCGTACCGGGCCGCGACGTCGTTGGCGATGTCGGAGAACGTGGCGGTGCCCTTGTCCGCGGCCACCACCAGATAAGCGTCGTCGCCATCGCGGCGAACCACCTGCGGCGGCGCGGTGATCGCGCCGGTGGACCGGTCCACGTTGTCGGTCAGCTCCAGCAGGCCGGCGATGAACAGCCGATAGCAGGCCACCCCCTCGTCGCGGGTGGCGTCCCGGTCGGTGGCCGGGTCGCCGGTGGGCGCCGGGGGGTTCTTGACGACGAACCCGCCCTTGGCGCCGACGGGAACGATGACGGCGTTCTTGACCGCCTGGGCCTTCACCAGCCCGAGCACCTCGGTGCGGAAGTCCTCCCGGCGGTCCGACCAGCGCAGGCCGCCGCGGGCCACCGCGCCGAACCGCAGATGCACGCCCTCTACCCGCGGGGAGTACACGAAGATCTCGAAACGTGTTCGGGGCAGCGGCAATTCGTCGATCAACTGCGGGTTCAGCTTCATCGCGAGCACACCGGCCGAACGCACCGACCCCTCGCGGGTGACGTAGTAGTTGGTGCGCAGGGTGGCCTGGATGAGCGAGGCGAACGCACGCAGCACCCGGTCGGTGTCCATGCTGACCAGCGCGTCGATGTCGACGGCGACCGCGACGGCGGCGGCCTGAGCCTGCGCGGTCCGCTCGGCGTCGGTCAGCTCCGGGTTGAAGATCGCCTCGAACAGCGCGACCAGGGACCGCACCGTCGCGGCGTGGTCGTTGAGCACCGCCTCGATGTAGGCCTGGCTGTACGGGAACCCCGCCTGCTTGAGGTATTTGGCATAGGCGCGGATGATCACCACCTGCTGCCAGGTCAGGCCCGCGCGCAGCACCAGTTCGTTAAACCCGTCGGCTTCGACCTGTCCCTGCCAGATGGCGGTGACGGTGTCGGCGAACCGGGTGGCCATATCGGCCGCGGTGTTCTCAGGCACCGTGAGCCCGCGTTCCTGCGAGACCCGGAACTGGTAGATCCGGACTTCCAGGCCGTCGGGCCGGGTGACGCTGAACGGCCGCTCGTCGAGCACTTCCACACCCATGCACTGCAGCATCGGCAGCAGGTCGCTCAGGGAGGCCGATCGGCCGCCCAGATACCAGGTGAGCTTCGCCGCGCCGGACGAGTCCGGATCGCCGAGCACCAGTTTCACCGAGTCGTCGTCGAGGGCCTCGATGATCGCGATGTCCTCGATGGCCTCGGCGGGGGTGACGGCTTGGCGGTAGGCCTCGGAGAACGCCTCGGCGTAGTGCTCGGCGCTGCCGGCTTCGATGCGGCCTTCGGCCGCCGACCCGAACAGCCGGTCGCCCCAGGTGCGGGCGGCCGAGGTCAACAGCCCTTCGATCCGCACCTCGTTGTCGGTCGAGACGTCGACGGCGTCGGGGCCGGCGCCCTCGGGCAGCCGGACGGTGAAATGAACCACCGCCCACGGTGATTCACTGACCCGGGCGGAGTAATCGATCTCGGTGCCGCCGAACTCGCGGACCAGGATGTCCTGTATCGCGAGCCGGACGCCGGTGGTGTACCGGTCACGCGGCAGGTACACCAGGCAGGACACGAAGTGGCCGAGGCCGTCGGCGCGCGCGAACAGCAGGGTGCGCCGGCTGGATCCCATCTCGATGACGGTGCGCCCCATCTCGTAGAGCTGACGCGCCGACAGCGCGAACAGCTCCGGGCGCGGGATGGTCTGCAGCACGTCGAGCAGCAGCGCGCTCAGATTGTTCGGGTCGGCGTGCGACAGCGCCAGCGCGTCGCGGACGCGCCGGGAGATCAGCGGGATCTCCAGCACGTCGGCGTTGATCGCGGTGACGGTGAACAGGCCGACGAACCGGTGCTCGATGAAGTCCTCGCCGGAGCGCTCCCGCACCACCACGATGTAGGGGTAGGCGCCGTAGCGCAGGTAGCTGGGCACGGTGGCGTGGGCCAGCATCAGCAGGTCGTCATGGGTGCTCAGCTGCGGCAACACCTCGGTGTGCAACCGGACGGTGCCCAGTCGGCTAGCCGCGTCCACCGACGCGACGCCGTCGCGCACCGGGCAGCGCTGGTAGCCCAGCAGCACGAAGTGCCCGTCGGCCAGCCAGCGCAGCAGCGCGGCGACGTCGGCGCGGTCGTCACCCGGGAACCGCGACCCGTCATCGAAGGCGATGTCGGCGGACAGGCCCAGCATGGCCTTCTGCATCGCCTCGGTGTCCAGGCCCACCTGGTAGGCGTCGGCCAGCACGCCCGGGATCTTCTCCCCCGCCTCGGCCAGCGCCTGCCGTGACACCGTCGGGGCCAGTTGGACGTGGATCCAGACCTCGTCGCCGATGGTGGCGGTCTCCACCGGGTTGAGCTCCAGCAGTTCGCCGTCGGGCCCGCGCCGCACCCGCATGGTCGGGTTCATGGTGGCGGTGTAGGCCACCCCGAGCCGGTGCAGCAGCACCGTCAGCGAGTCCAGCACCATCGGGCCCGCGTCGGTGATCACCTGCAGCGCAGGCCCATCGCCGCCTTTGCCGCCCTTGCCGCGCTGCACGGCGACCACGGTCTGGCCGGTGCGCCGGCGCTGCCCCAGCTTCAACTGGGCGGCCAGCAGGGAGTCCGGCGTCAGGTTCCGATCAGCGCCATTGGACCCGTTGGCGCCCGCTCCGTCGTCCTGGGAGCCGCGGTAGGTGCGCCGGTAGCTGGCGGCCAGCGTGGCCGCCTCCTCGGGCGTCATATCGGACCAATCGCGGACAGCCTTCAACTCCGGATTTTCCGTCATGGCACCACCTCTGGCTCACCACGTACCGCCCGCCGTTGGACGGGACCGCGAATGCGGCCCACGAGTACGACAGCAACCCTAATAGGGCGGCCTCACGGACCGGATCACCTTCGTGGAAACACGCGTCACGCCAACAACAAATCTCCCCGGCCGGGCCGCCGGAGCGGTCCGACCGGGGAGATCGGTGTTGGTTTCTTGCGCCGGGTTCGACGAGCGAGGAACGAGCGAGGAAGAGGCCCGGCGCCATCGAGACTGCGCCGGCCGTTTCGGGTTTGCCGGCTGCAACGGCTGGTCAGTCCCGGGTGAGGCGACGGTGGGTCACCCGGTGCGGGCGGGCCGCCTCGGCGCCGAGCCGCTCGATCTTGTTCTCCTCGTAGGAGCCGAAGTTGCCCTCGAACCAGAACCACTTGGCCGAGTTGTCGTCGTCGCCCTCCCAGGCCAGGATGTGCGTGCAGGTGCGGTCCAGGAACCACCGGTCGTGGCTGATCACCACGGCGCAGCCGGGGAACTGCTCGAGGGCGTTCTCCAGCGAGCTCAGCGTCTCCACGTCGAGGTCGTTGGTGGGCTCGTCGAGCAGGATCAGGTTGCCGCCCTGTTTGAGCGTGAGCGCCAGGTTGAGCCGGTTGCGCTCACCACCGGAGAGCACTCCGGCCGGCTTCTGCTGGTCCGGGCCCTTGAAGCCGAACGCCGAGACGTAGGCCCGCGACGGGATTTCGTTCTGACCGACCTCGATGTAGTCCAGCCCGTCGGAGACCACCTGCCAGACGGTCTTCTTCGGGTCGATGCCGGCGCGGCCCTGGTCGACGTAGCTCAGCTTGACCGTTTCGCCGACCTTCACCGTGCCGCTGTCGGGCTCCTCGAGTCCGACGATGGTCTTGAACAGGGTGGTCTTGCCGACGCCGTTGGGCCCGATCACCCCGACGATGCCGTTGCGCGGCAGCGTGAAGGACAGGTCCTTGATCAATTGCCGACCGCCGAAGCCCTTGTCCAGGTGCTCGACCTCGACGACGGTGCTGCCCAGCCGCGGGCCGACCGGGATCTGGATCTCCTCGAAGTCGAGCTTGCGGGTCTTCTCGGCCTCGACGACCATCTCCTCGTAGCGCTGCAACCGGGCCTTGTTCTTGGCCTGGCGGGCCTTGGCGCCGGAGCGCACCCAGGCCAGTTCGTCCTTGAGCCGCTTCTGCAGCTTCTGGTCCTTCTTACCCTGGACCTCCAGCCGCTCGGCCTTCTTCTCCAGGTAGGTGGAGTAGTTGCCCTCATACGGGTAGGCCCGGCCGCGGTCGAGCTCCAGGATCCATTCGGCCACGTTGTCCAGGAAGTACCGGTCGTGGGTGACCGCCAGAATGGCTCCGGGGTAGCTGGCCAGGTGCTGCTCCAGCCACAGCACGCTTTCGGCGTCCAGGTGGTTGGTGGGCTCGTCGAGCAGCAGCAGGTCAGGCTTGCTCAGCAGCAGCTTGCACAGCGCGACGCGACGGCGCTCACCGCCGGAGAGTTTGGTGACCGGCTCGTCCGGCGGCGGGCAGCGCAGCGCGTCCATCGCCTGTTCGAGCTGGGAGTCGATGTCCCACGCGTCGGCCGCGTCGAGTTCCTCCTGCAGCCGGCCCATCTCCTCCATCAGCTCATCGCTGTAGTCGGTGGCCATCAGCTCGGCGACCTCGTTGAAGCGCTTGAGCTTGGCCTTGATCGGCACGCCCTCCTCGACGTTCTCCCGGACGGTCTTGCTCTCGTCCAGTTCCGGCTCCTGCATGAGGATGCCGACCGATGCGCCCGGCGCCAGGAAGGCGTCGCCGTTGTTCGGCTTGTCCAGCCCGGCCATGATCTTCAGCACGGAGGACTTGCCGGCGCCGTTGGGGCCGACGACGCCGATCTTGGCGCCCGGATAGAAGCTCAGCGTGACGTCGTCGAGGATCACCTTGTCGCCGTGTGCCTTGCGGACTTTCTTCATCGTGTAGATGAACTCAGCCATGCCGCGATGTCGCCTTTCTTTCGGCAGGGGGTTTCGACCATCCTAGAAGGACCGGTGCGCCCCGCCGCAGGCGCGGCTGCTCAGGCGGACAGCGGCTGCCGCTCCGGATCGGTCTCCTCGCCCGGGTAGCCGTCGTCATACCGGCCGTCGGCCTCGTCTTCCGGGACGTCGTCTTCCGGGGGCTCGCGGTCCGGGTACCCGGCGTGGCTCTGCGGCCCGGAATAGGGCTGCGGCTCGGCGGGGTTACTGAGCCGCTGCGGGCCGGCGACGCAAAACCGCAGGTTGGGCCCGACGGAGCTGGCGCGCATTTCCACCACGGTCTTCGGGACGCCCTCGTTGGTGACGTACTCCCGGGTGTGAATGCTGCCGACCGCGATGACCGGGTCGCCTTTTTTCAGGCTGGCCGCCACACCGGTGACCAACCGATCCCAGCAGCTGACGTTGACGAACAAGGTGTGGTAGTCCTCCCAGGAGCCGTCCGGAAGCTGCCGTCGCGCATTGCTGGCCAGTCGGAAGTTGACAACTTCCGACGTCCCGACGGACCTGCGAGTCAGGTCGCTGGCGAGATTGCCGATGACGGTGACGTACGTGTCGAACATGGGGTCCTCCTGCGGTGGTGGTGTGGACCGCACCGAGACGACGCGGCCTGCCCCCATTGACCCGCGCGGCGCCGACACAAACGCGTCAGAAACCCTCGCCGAAGTCCAATCTGGGGATGGACCCCGGATGTGTGCACAACTCGCGAGCGGGTCAGCCCTCGGCAGACGCGGTCGATTCCAACCGCGCCGCTTCCCGGTCGGCGAACTGCCGCCGGGCGATCAGATCAATGGTGTCCATGTCCGCCAGCACGCCGCGCAGCTCATCGAGGAACTCATGGCGGCGCTCCCCCAGGTCGGGCGCATCGGTCAGCAGCCCCTGGTCGGCGGCCACCTGCCGCGCGGTGTCGAACAGCAGCGCCGACACCGATTCGTTGCTGCGGACCCGGTGTTGGGCGGCGTACTGGTTGCCAAGCCCGAGCGCGGCGGTGATCAGCTCCTTGGGTTCGATCTGCGGCGGCGCGTCGCACAACACGTCGGCGACGATCTCGTAGGCCTCCAGGAACGGTCGCAGCATCGGAGCCGACATCAGCGGCTTCTTGTCGTACAGCAATTGCTCGATGCTCGAACCGCCGGCGGCGACCTGCTCCTCCCAGCCCGGCTGCCAGCTCATCTCCTCGGCGATATTGGCGCGGAAGGCCGCCGAGTCGGCGAAGTAGAACTCGAACTTGAGCAGGTCGCGCAGCCACGCGGTCCGCGACCAGAAGGCGTCCAACCGATCGCCGTCGACCCGTGCGGCGTAGCTGAGCGCCAATTCGGCGATCGCGGTTTCCAGGAACGCGTGGATGAGGGTGTTGCGGTAGAACGCGGCCTGCAACTCGTTCTCCGGAGCGATCCGCCACACCGCTTCCCGGCCGCCGTCGACCCGGGTGATCGGGTGACCGCCGGAGAGCGCGTCCAGGGCCGAGCGCACCCCGGCCGCGGTGCGCAGTCGCACCGCGCTGTCGGTCAGCGGGGTGTTCTTGCGCTCCAGGTAGTCCAGCGCGTCACGCAGCGTGTGCTGCACCTGCTCCAGGGTGAGCGCCACCCCGTGGGTCCCCAGCAGCAGGGCCGACACCAGCGCCGAGGCGTTGATCGGCGTCACCCGCAGGATTCGCCACGCCACCTCGAAGGCCATCTTCTGCAGCGCAAGGCGTTTTGAGGATTTGTCAGTCGCCAGCTCACCGTGCGGGTCGCCGAGGTAGGCCGCCATCGAAACCGCTTCCGGGAAGCGGACGTAGATCTTGCCGAAGTTCCGCTCGCCCTGGGCCTTGATGTAGTTGTACAGCCAGCTCATGCCCTCGGGGGCCTTCTCCCCGCCGCGCGCGTACGCCGCGTACTCGGCGGTCTCATGCAGCTGGTCGAAACTGATCGACACCGGTTGCAGCAGGATGTCGTCGCTGCGCCCGTCGAGGTAGGCGTCCGCGACATAGGTCAGCAGTCCGAGCTTGGGCGGCAACATCTTTCCGGTGCGAGACCGGGTGCCCTCGATGGACCAGGACAGGTTGAATCGTTTGGCGACCAGGTAGCCGACGTACTCCTTGAGCACGAACTTGTAGGTCGGGTCGGAGCCGACGTTGCGCCGGATGAAAATGAAACCGGACCTGCGCAGCAGCGGCCCCATCGGGCCGAAGGACATGTTGATGCCGGCGAACAGGTGCGCGCGCGGCAGCTGGTTCTCCTGCATGGCGACGTTGAGCACAGCGCTGTCGAGGTTGGACCGGTGCGACCAGAGCATCACCGCGGGGTGTGTCTCCAGCGCGGTTCGCATGGCGTCGATCTGCTCGTAGTCGTAGTCCAGGTTCGGGTCGAACCCGCGGCTGTAGACGAACTTGGAGAACGCGGGGATGAGGTCCACCGAGAACCGGCTCCAGCCGGTGGACAGCTCGTCGAGGATGGCCCCGGCGGCGTCCAGGGTGGCGCCCGGAACCTTGTTCAATCCCTCTCGAAACCTGTTGGAGGACAGCAGTTCCGGCTTGATCAACCGCGGCGATTTGTACTCCGGGCCGAGCAGCCGGTACTCGATGCGCTCGACGGCGAGGTCCGCGCGGCGCAGCACGAACCGGGCGAAGTCGCGCGCCGAGCCGCCGACGGTGGTCTCCTCCCACTGCTGACGCAGATCGTCGACGGTGGCCGGCTCGCCGGCCAGCACCCGCGCGCGGGACGGATCGCGGCGCAGGATCCGGCTCTGCAGCATCTCCGGCGGGCGATAGGTGTCTCGGCCGGAGAGCAGGCCCACGATCTTGACCCGGGTGGGCAGGCCGGCCGCAGCCCAGAACACCCGGACCGGAACCACCGCGCGGGACCCGTCGGCGTCCAGCTCGCTGACGAGTTCGTCGACGATCTCCGGGGGCGGTTCGTCGCGCGGCAGCCGCAGCACCTCGATGTCGGCGTTCGGACGGGCGCGGCGCTGCTCGGCGATCCACTGGTTCACCAGGTCTCGCTCGGCGTCCGAGGAAACCGCGGCCAGCACCAGGGCGGAACCCTCGAGTTCGACCGAACCGGCGTCGTCGCTCACTCCTGGTCACCGCCGTCAACGGGCTTCGGCGCGACCTTCTTCGCCGGCGCTTTTTTGGCGGGCGCGGCCTTCTTCGCGGGCGCCTTCTTCGCAGCGGCTTTCTTCACCGGCGCGGCGCCCTCGGCCGCCTTCTTGGCCGGAGCCTTCTTTGCGGGCGCTTTCTTGGCGGGCGCCTTCTTGGCCGGGGCTTTCTTGGCCGGGGCCTTCTTCACGGGCGCCTTATCGGCCGGAGCCTCCAAATACGGCGCGATATCGGGCAATTCGCCGTCCGGCCAGTCGGCGAGAGTGTCCACATACAGTCGGCGGATGCCGGCGATGTGGTCCGCCAGGTCGTCGTGGCTCCAGTCGTCGACCGACACCGGCGGAAACACCGCGACGTCGACCTTGCCGGGGTTCATCGTCGAGGAATCCCGCTCGGCGATGGCGTCGGCGTTGCGCAACACCACCGGGACGATCGGCACGCCCGCGGCCATCGCCAGCCGGAATGGGCCCTTCTTGAACGCGCCCACCGTGGTGGTGTCGTGTCGGGTGCCTTCCGGCGCCATCACCACCGACAGTCCCTTGCTGACCAGGTCCTCGACCTCGTGCAACTTCTCCACCGCCGACGAGGTGTCCTCGCGGTCGATGAACACACCGTCGAGCAGCTTCCCGATCGGACCCAACACCGGATCCTCGGAGAGTTCCTTCTTGCCGACGCCGGTGACGTTCTCACCGACCAGCGAAGCGGTGATGATCGGGTCGAAGTTGTTGCGGTGGTTGAAGATAAAGATCGCCGGGCGCTCTTTGGTCAGGTTCTCCTCGCCCTGCACGTTCAGCGACACCCCGTTGGTGGTGAGCCACAAACTGAAGAAGTTGCGGGTGAAGAAGTTGACTCCGCGCCGGCGATTGCGGGTCAGCAGTCCCCACCCGATGGCCCCCGCGGCGGTCGGGACGATGGTCGACAGGCCGGCCAGGTTGCGCACCACGCCGGTGACACCGGTGCCGCTGCGGCTGCTGAACTTCAGGATCGGCCAACCGCGCTGGCGCGCGACCGCCTCCATCTTGGATTCCGGGTTGGTCGGCCGCGGGTTGCCCACCAGGTACATCAGCGCGACATCCTCGTCACCGTCGGCGTAGAAGTAGCTGTCCTTCAGGTCGATGTCGTGCTCGGCGGCGAACTTCTGCACGGCGTTGGCCTTGCCCGGGCCCCACAGGATCGGCTTGATGACGTCTCCGGTGAGCAGCCCGTCGTCGTCGACCTCGAACACGTTGGTCAAGGTGTTGGGGATGCTGAGGTACCGCGCGACCGGCTCCACCTGAACGGTCAGCGCCGACGAGCTCAGGCATACAGTGTGGCCGCGATCCAGGTGCGCCCGGACCAGTTCGCGCATCTCCGGGTAGACCCGCGATCGCACCCGCTGGTTGAACAGCCGCTCCCCGATCTCGTCGAGGTCCAACAGTGAGCGGCCCCGCATCACCTGGGTGGCCTTGCGGATCAGGCCCTCGAACTCCAATCGGCCCAGTTTGTGGCTGATGCCGCCCTCGATCATGCCGAGCAGATCGCTGATGCCCATCTGCCGCTCCATGAACTGCTGCTGGGCCAAGATGATGCCGGTGAACCCGGCGACCAGTGTCCCGTCGAGGTCGAAGAACGCGCCGATGTGCGGTCCCGGCGGGCTGGCCTTGATCTCCGCGACGGATCCGGGCAGACGCATCTCCTGCGACTTCGTCATCAATTCACCTCTCCGGTGACGGTGGGTTGGGACGGGTCCGCGTCCTGCGGCGTGGCGGGTTCGGCGACGCCCTCGTCGAAGGACGCCGGGCGCGATCTCGGCGCCGGATCGCCGGCCAACGCCAGGACTTCGTCGAAGCCGACGCGCAGGCATTCGGCGAACAGCGCCGGGTCGGTGATCGACGCTCGGTCGTAACGGGTGGTGATGCTGGCGTAGCCGCCGCGGGTGACCAGCACGGCCATCATCGCGACCCCCGGCAGCGGGCCAACGCCGTACTGCCGCAACACCTTCACCCCGGCGATGTAGGTGTCGCCGGGGAACACCGGGACGTTGCTGGCCTGGACGTCGGATACGATCACCGATCCGGTCATGGCCTCCAGCACCGGATCAGGCAGCAAAGACACCACCGGGGCGACAGCGCCGACGACGTCGAGCGCCACCTCCTCGCGGCGTTTGACCATCTGGTTGCGGATCCGGCCGATCCGCCGAGCCGGATCCGCGGTGCCGATCGGCGCGGCCAGGTTGATCCCGGCGAACCGGTTGCCGCCGGCCGGGTCATCGTCGGCGCGGACGTTCACCGGAACGGCCATCGGCAGCGTGGCCACCGGCAGTCCCATCGATTCGTGGTAGAGCCGCAGCGCCCCGCACAGGCCGGCCAGGTAGGCGTCGTTGATCGATCCGCCGCCGGCCTTGGCGGCACGGTGCAGGTCGCTGAACTTGATGTCGATGGCCTCGGTGCGGGTGGACAGGCTGCGCCGGGCCAGCAGTGGCGAGTGCGACGCGGCCGGGCGCATCACCCGCGCGCTGGAGGCCAGGTAGTTGGCGACCCCGGCGACCGTGCCGACCGGGTTGCTCAGCGAACGGCCGACGGCCTCCACCGCGCCGCCGACCAGACCGAAGATTCCGCCGGCGACCGTCACCGGCAACCGCCGCACGCCCTCGCGCATCAGGTCGTTTCCGGACAGATCCTGCGGAATGGGCATCGGCGGAACGGATCTGGGCGCGGGTTCGGGCTCCAGGTCATAGATGCTGGCGAACATCTCGACGCCACCGACGCCGTCGACGATGGCGTGGCTCAGGTGCACGATCTGCGCGGCGCGTCCGCCCTCCAGACCTTCGACCAGGGTGGCGCTCCACAACGGCCGGGAGATGTCCAGCGGCGATTGCAGCGCCACCTCGGCGATGTCGAACACGTCGCGCAGGGTTCCGGGCAGCGGCGCGCGCAGGCGCCGGACGTGGAAGTCGAGGTTGAAATCGGGGTCGACCACCCAGCGCGGCGCGGCGGTGGGCAGCGTGGGCACCACGACCTTCTGCCGCAACCGCCTGATCCGTCGGGAGGCGTTCTCGTAGGTGGCGCGGTAGCGCTGCCAATCCGGCGCGCGGTCGAAGATCTCCACCACCATGACGCCCGAGCGGGTCCGTGGGCTGGCCTCACCGCGGTGCAGCAACTGGTCGACAGCACCCAGTTCGTCGGACGCCCCGGCCGCAGCCGACTCACTCACTTCTGACCACTCCCCTCGTCCGCCCCACCGCCGATTTCCGGGGGCCGCCCGCTCGCCAGCAAGGCTAGTCGGCGCGGCGGCCTGATGACGGCGATTGTGCCGAACGGCTCGGCGCACCCGCGCGACTGGCTGGCGTGACACCCGGGGTCCTACACTGTGCACCGCATTGCCTCCGTAGCTCAGTTGGATAGAGCAAGGGCCTTCTAATCCCTAGGTCGCAGGTTCGATTCCTGCCGGGGGCGCTTCTATCGACGGTGCGCGACGCTGCCGGAGCCGCCCGGACGGGTGCTGACGATCGCCCACCACAGCGCGCCGGCGGACAGTCCCAGCACCGCGAGGCTGACCGTCGCGGCGCCCAGGTCCGGGTGGCCGACGGCGCCGGCCACCGCCCCGGCGAGCAGAAGCACCAGCGCGAGAGCCATCAGCGCCGCCGCCGGCACGGACCGCGCAGCCGGCGCCGCCTCGGGCGCGGGCGTGGTCTGGTCCGGAGTTGTGGAACTCCTCATGATCGCTGCTCTCCTCACTGCCGCGCCCTGGGATACCCGGTCGGCGGCCCCGCCAAACCGCCGATCAGCGCGGTTCGTCGGATTGCTGAAGCTGGTCGCGCAGCTTCGCCAGCGCCTTGGCCAGCAATCGGGAGACGTGCATCTGGGAGACGCCGACGCGCTCGGCGATCTGAGTCTGGGTCTGGGATTCGAAGAACCGCAACATCAGCACCGTGCGTTCCCGCTCCGGCAGCCCGGCCAGCAGCGGTCGCAGTGTCTCTCGGTTCTCGATCTGCTCCATCTCCGAATCGAACTCGCCCAGCGAGTCCACGATCGCCGGCACCTCGGCGTCCGGTCCGCTGCTGCCGCCGTCGATGGACAGCGCGTTGTAGGAGTTTCCGACGATCAATCCCTCCAGGACCTGATCGCGTTCCATGCCCAGCTCTTCGGCCAGTTCCGACGCGGTGGGCGCGCGGCCTATCCGCTGGGACAGCTCCGCCGTCGCGCTGCTGAGCTGCAGGTGGAGCTCTTTCAGCCGACGCGGCACCTTGACCGACCAGCTGTTGTCGCGGAAGTGTCGGCGGACCTCGCCCATGATCGTCGGGACCGCGAAGGATTCGAATTCCGATCCGGCGGTGACGTCGAACCTGTTGACCGCGTTCAGCAGGCCGATGCGGGCGGTTTGCACCAGGTCGTCGTGGGTTTCGCCGCGGCCGCTGAACCGCCGCGCGATGTGGTCGGCCAGCGGCATGCACCGTTCGATGATCTTGTCCCGCAGAGCCGCGTGTTCGGGTGATCCTTGCCGCATTCTGCCCAATTCCCCGAACATGGGCAGCACATCGGCGTACTCGGAACTCACCGGTACGAGCTCATTCGCCTCATCAGCAACCTGATGCCCGCCGGGGCGCCGTCGAACACCGGGATGGCGCCCACCTCGTCGACCAGTGATTTCATCACGTGCCAGCTGAAGCCGCCGGGCTCGACGACGTTCCCGGCGCTACGCGTGGTGCACGCGCGGACCACGAACGCCTCCGGACCCGGGTCGATCACCAGCTCCAGATCCGCCCCGGGCAGCGACGCGCGGATCAACGCGGTGCACGCTTCGTCGACGGCCAGCCGCAGATCGGCCACGGTGTCGAAGTCCAGGTCCTCACTGGCGGCGATCGCGGCGACGACGGCGCGCACCGCGACGAGGTTCTCCACTGTCGCACTCACCCGCAATTCGATCGCGCGTTCGCTGACGTCGGGGGTGCGGCGTTCTCCTGGTTCTGCGATCCTCATAGAATTCGTCATCCCTATGTCCTGCAGCGCCGAAACCTCTGGGCGCCGAATGTCGCACATTCGGCTCGGAATACTCAGCGTGCCAACGGTTCTTCTTCGATTCGCCTTTCGGATACCCGCGCTCAGCTGCGCTAAACCGTTAGCCGCGTCACCGCACGGTGTTTGACGGCGCGGGCCTCGGGTACCCGATCTGCATGAGCGCGAAAGTCGAAAAAGAGCTGCCCGCTGCGCCCCACCCCCACGGCATGACGCCCTACCCCGGCCGAACCCGGTATATGCCCACCCCACCCGATGACGAGATGCGCGACTATCTGGGCGCCGGGCTGCTGGCGGGAAAACGCGCCCTGATCACCGGCGGTGACTCCGGGATCGGCCGCGCGGTGGCCGCGGCATTCGCCAAGGAAGGCGCCGACGTCGCCATCGCGTACCTCGAGGAGCACGACGACGCCCAGCGCACGGCGGAATTGGTCGAATCGGTCGGACGGAAATGTCTCACTCTGCCGGGCGATCTGGCCGACCCCGAGCACTGCCGCGACGTCGTCGAACAGACGGCAGAATCGTTTGGCGGACTGGATATTCTGGTCAACAACGTCGCCTATCAGGCTGTCGCGGAGCAACTGACCGATATCAGCGACGAGCGGTGGCGGCACACCTTCGCGGTCAATATCGACAGCTTCTTCCACACCACCAAAGCCGCCTTGCCGCATTTGACCGACGGCGGCGCCATTGTCAACACCGCGTCGATCAACGGGCTGCGCGGAAATAAGACCCTCATCGACTACTCGGCGACCAAGGGCGCGGTGATCGCGTTCACCTACGCGCTGTCGCAGTCGTTGCAGCCCCGCGGGATCAGGGTCAACTGCGTCGCGCCCGGACCGGTGTGGACGCCACTGATTCCGGCGACCATGGACGCCGAGCGGGTGGCGTCCTTTGGCGAGAACGCACCCTTCGGCAGGCCCGCGCAGCCCGACGAGATCGCGCCGTCGTACGTGTTCTTCGCCGCCGGTCGACTGTCCTCGTACTACAGCGGCGAGGTGCTGGCGCCGCTGGGCGGCGAGACATTGCCGGGGTGAGCGCGATGCCCCCGACCCTTCCGTCGCCCAGGGGCCCGGTGTCGTCCGGGCTGCTGCGGCGGCTCACCCAACCGCCGCCCCGCCGGTGGACTCCCGTGGCGCACACCGACGGTGATCCGCTCGGCGAGGATGCGCAGCTCGCGCTGACGGTCTGCTACGAGCTGCACTATCGCGGGTTCGCCGATGTCGACCCGGATTGGGAGTGGGATCCGGGGCTGATCGAGCTACGCGGGCGGCTGGAGCGCGGCTTCCTCGCCGAGCTGCGCCGCCGCGTCGGCGTCATCGAAGCGGGGTCTGGCGTGGACGACGAATTGCGCAGGCTCGCAATCGAACCCATTGAGGGAGATGGGGTCAGCCACCGGCTGCTCGCCGACGGGACCTGGTCGCAGATGCGGGAGTACTTCGCCCACCGGTCGATCTACCACCTGAAGGAGGGCGACCCGCACGCCTGGCTCATTCCCCGGCTGCCGGCGCCGGCGAAGGCGCCGTTCGTCGCGGTGGAGTACGACGAGTTCGGCGCGGGCAGCGCCGCCCGGGTTCATCAGCAACTGTGGGCCGATCTGATGGACGCCGCCGGCATGGACAGCACGTACCTGGGCTACCTGGAACAGGCCCCGGCGCCGTCGCTCGCGGTGGTGAACCTGATGTCGCTGTTCTCACTGCATCGGCGTTGGCGGGGCGCGGCAGCCGGACAGTTCGCGGCGATCGAGATCACCTCGCCGCCGGGTTCCCGACGGATGGCCGACGCGTTGGCCCGGTTGGGCGCGCCGGAGGCGTGCGCGCACTTCTACCGCGAGCACGTGGAGGCCGACGCGGTCCACGAACAGGTGGTCAGCCACGGGTTGATAGCGAACCTGGTGCGCCTCGAACCTCAGTTGGCCGACGACATCGTGTTCGGCATCCGTGCCTGGGAGTTCACCGAGTGCCAACTCGATGAGCACCTGCGACGCTGCTGGGACGCCGGCCGCAGCTCGCTACGCGGTGGCCTCCGCACCGCCATCGGCGCCGGTTGAGCCGCAGCTGCGGCGTTTACGCCGGTGGCTGGTGTCGCAGAGCGGGTAGCACGAGGAACGCCGGCAGACGCACAACGCGACTATGAATCGATCCGACTCCACGATCGACCCGTCCGGGGTTTCGATGCGCACCGGGCCTTCGATCAGGATCGGCCCGCCGGCGGCGATCCGAACCGATCGGGAGTCGCTCACGGCTTGTCCGCCCGGATCACCGCGATGCGCTCACTGCGGCAGCCGACGCCGATCCGGCCCGAGGCTTCCCAATCGCGGGCCTGCGAGGACAGCACCGGTCCGTAGGGGATCCGTTCGGCGGCAACGACTCTGGCGCGCAAACCGGCCTCTGCGAGGCGCCGGATGGTCTGTCCGACGCCGGCGTATTCGGACTGGACCACCAGCAGGGTCCCGCCGGCGGCCAGCAACTCCGGCGCGGCCCGGCATAACGGGTCCAGCACCCGGCGGCCATCGTGGCCACCGTGCCAGGAGCAGATCGGCCCGGCGTCCGCGGGCAGTTCGGACGGCGCCGTGGCCGACGCGATCGGCACATAGGGCGGGTTGCAGGCCACCACGTCGAATGGCCGGCAGTCCAACGCGCGGGTCCAGCAACCGAGCCGGACCTCGACGGGGATCGCCGCAGCGGCGGCGTGCGCCCGGGCCAAACTCACTGCGGCCGGGCTGAGTTCGAAGGCGGTGACCGACGCCGCCCCGAGCTTCGCGGCGGCGAAGCCGATGACTCCACTACCGGCGCACAGGTCGGCCACCCGTCGTCCGCGCAGCGGTCCGGCCTCGCTCAGGGCCGCGATCAGCAACCGGGAGTCGTGCTGGGGGCGGTAGACATCCGCGGCCGCCGGCGCGGTCATCAGCTGGTCGGCTCCTGCTGCGGCGTTTCCGGGTGCCGGTCGTGCCAGTCGTCCTCGATGTCTCGCACCTGTTCGTGCGCGGTGCGCAGCCACAGCCCGCCGACGATCAGGCCGGCGAGCGCCAGCACGCCGGCCACCGCGCCGGCCACGGAGTGGCCAAGGGCGAAAGCCGCCACCGCAACGGCGAACAGCACCACGGCAACGCCCAGCACCAGCAGCGCGGGCATATTGCGGTTGTCCTTCACCGCCTCGCCGGCGTGCTTTCTCGTGGTTCGGGCGTGGTCGACGGGATCCTCGGGAGCTTTCATGGCTCCTCCTTTCCACTTTCGCTGCGATTTGGGTACCCGTCGTTCGATTCGGCCAAACAGCGGCGCGAATCATGTTCGCGCAGTGGGCATTTGGAACAACATCGGACATGTGGCCGGGCCCGGGTTTGAGCCCCGATGGGTGGAGGTACCCACGATGTGACGGGATTTCGCCTCCGGCGGGCGTGGATTCCCCGCGATCGATTACCCGACGCGCTTGCATCCAGTTCGTGGCGGTCTGCTCCTGAGGCGGACCGCCACGAGCGTCTTTGAGCGCCTTCTCAGCAAACTTCTAATTTCGCGCCACGTTCGACAAAAAGCTTGTCTCCCGGCGTGCGGTGGCGTAACGTGAGCAACGGTTGAGTTCACAGCCACTGCAAGCGCCTCTGGGCGCTGGGGCAGGGAACTATCACCTCAGCGCACGCGCCTCAGCACGAATGACAGATTCGACTGACGGAGCTTAAAATGCCTGCCAATGTTTCTTCACCGATTCCGTCCGCCACGTCCCCGCGAGCTGGTCGGGCACGGTTCACCACCCACTGGTTGTCTCCGACAATCATCACCATCAAGGTAGAGGGCGAACTCGACGCCGCGACCGCCCCGGAGCTGGTCGAGCACGCGACTCGACACACCGACCGGGTTCAGAGCGTGGTTCTGGACCTGTCCCACCTCGCCTTCTTCGGCACCGCCGGCCTGACCGCGCTCACCCAGCTCGACGAGGCTTACCGCGACGCCGGAGTGCACTGGGGAGCGACCAGCTGCAAACCCGTCGAGCGGGTGCTGCAGATCTGCAAGGCCGATCTGCCCATTCACGATTCGCTGCTGAGCGCCCTTGCGGCGACCCGGAAGTCCGCACCGCTGCACCTGGTGTCGCAGTCGGCCAGTTAACCGACCGACGCGCTGATCAGCTCAGCTGACCAAACCGGTCAGCTGAGCTGATCGCGCAGTCGGGCCAGGGTTTTGGCCAACAGACGCGACACCTGCATCTGCGACACGCCGATCTGCTCGGCGATCTGAGTTTGCGTCTGGTGCTCGAAAAAGCGCAAAACCAAAACGGTGCGTTCCCGCTCCGGCAGACCGAGCAGCAACGGCCGCAACGTCTCGCGGTCCTCGATGGTCTCCAGTCCCGCGTCCACGTCGCCGATGGAATCGGCGAGCGCCGGAGCGTCTTCCCGGCCGCCACTGTCGATCGAACTGGTGCTGTAGGCGTTCCCGGCGACCAGGCCCTCAACCACCTCATCGCGGTCGACGCCCAGTTCCTGGGCCAGTTCCGACGCGTTCGGCGGCCGGCCGAGCCGTTGCGAAAGCTCCGCCGTCGCGGCGCTGAGCCGCAGTTGCAGTTCCTTGAGCCGGCGCGGGACCTTCACCGACCAGCCGTTGTCCCGAAAGTGCCGCCGGACCTCGCCCATGATGGTCGGCACCGCGAAGGACACAAAATCGGCGCCGGCGTCGACGTCGAATCGATTCACCGCGTTCAGCAGCCCGACACGCGCCACCTGGACCAGATCGTCGTGCGGTTCACCGCGACCGCGGAAGCGCAGCGCGATGTGTTCGGCCAGCGGCAGACAGCGGGTGACGATCCGTTCCCGCTGCCGCGTGTGCTCAACCGAGTCGATCGGCAATGTCCGCAGGTCCCGGAACATTTCCGGGACACCCTCGTACTCCGATGTCACTGATACAGGCTCGCGCGCCTGGTGAGCAGCGAAATGCTGACCAATCCGTGTTCGGTGGAACTCCCTGCGGAGGTGGAGGTGGAGACTTCGTCGACGAGTGAACTGAGCACGTGCCAGCTGAAGCCGCCCCGGTCGAATGGGTCGCCGTCGCCACAGGTGGTGGCGGCGTGCAGCACAAACTCCGACGGGCGGGACTCCAGCACGACCACCAGCGTGGAGCCCAGAACCGCCGCCCCGATCAGGGTGGTGCAGGCCTCATCGACGGCGAGACGCAGATCGGCGACCACGTCGAGGTCGAAGTCTTCGAATGCGGCGGCAGCCGCGACCAGTGTGCGCAGCATGGCGAGGTTCTCCACCACTGCCGCGACACGCACTTCAACCGATCCCGGCTCGATTGCCGGGATCGGTTGAAGTTCCGATTCATTGCTCGTTGCTCGACCGTCGTGAGACATCGAGGCGAGCCTACTATCGGCGGACCGTGCCATGACGGAACTCAGGCTCGGTCCGAGGGTTAGTACCAGGCTCGTCGACCCGCCACCGGGCGGCCCATGGCTCCGAGCAGCCAGAACACGGCTCCGACGACCAGCAGGATGATGCCGAGCGTCCAGAGGATGGACACGTGCAGCACATATCCCAGGATCAGCAGAATCACGCCGAGGGCAATCATGTTTCTCTCCTCATTTCTTTTGGTTGCAGCGGTACTTCACGAAATCTGACAGGTCACTGCGACGGCTCCGGAAGCCGGCATTCGCCGACCTTCGGGTTGACGCCGGCGTAGTTGAGCGGGCCCGCCAGCACCGTCAGTGCGATGTCTCCGGCGCGTGCGCACGTCGGGGACGCCGTACTGAAATAGTCCCGCTGCCAGGCGGCGAGAACGCCGATCAACAGCCAGACCAAAACGAGCGTTCCGATCAATCCTCCAGCTCTCATGACGGCCGGATACCCGCGGCCGTCGGGGCGCAAACGTGGGGTCCGCGAAAATCTTGGAAACGCCCCAGAATCCCGTGAGAAATCACCCCGCGGATGCCACCTGATCAGGGATTTCGGCAAAGGTCTCGATTTTATTGCGACGGAGAGGTTTTCGACGCGCGCCGACGGGTTACCCGTACTGACATGAACACTTCAACTCGCACCCTCAGTATGAAAGCCAAAGCCGCTCCCCTGCTGTTCGCGGGAGCTCTCGCCTCTGCCGTGCTGGCCGCGCCCTTCGCGTCGGCCGCCGCCCCGGTGAGCGGATCATCGACCCCGCCGGCCGCGATCGAGATCCTGCCGAAGACCGGCCCCGGCGGTGACGGCTGTGTCGGCGACGCCTGTGGTTCCGGCGGCGTGGACAACGGCCCCGGCAACGCCCCCGGCGGCCAGGGTTGTGTGCCCGGCGTCGGCTGTGGTGAGGGCGGCCTGGAGGCCGGCCCTGACGGGCAGCCCGGCGGCAGCGGCTGCATCCCGGGCATCGGCTGCGGTTCCGGCCACGCCTAACCCCCCAGTCTGGAGTCGGGGGGATAGCTCGTCGCCGGATCTGATCCGCGGATTCGACGGCCGGTTTCCGCCAGGCCCCGCCTGGCAGGCGCCGTAAGGCCTGGCGAACCCGCCGGACTATCCCCCCGACTCCACCCTTCGATGGGCGCTGAGCAGCAGCCGGTCGAACACCACCCGTTCCGGCAGGTTCTCGCTGTAGTCGACTCCCGCGAAATCAGCGATGACCTGCTCGGCCAGCAATCGCAACTTCGTGTTGGTCTCCTGCGAACGCCACCGCAACAGATCGAAAGCCGCGTCGCTGTCGATCCGATAGATCAACATCAACATCCCCTTGGCCTGCTCGATCGCCCCGCGCGACTCTGCGATCTCGGCGACCGCCTCGGTGACCACCTGCTGATGCGCGTCGGAGACCGCCGGCGTGACATCGACGTAGAACCCCTGGGTGCCGACCACGTCCCCGGTCTCATCGAACAACTGGTCGCCGATGACGACCACATGCCGCACCTGTCCCTGGGTGTCGACGATGCGATGCCGGGTGCTGAACGCGGCGCGCGTGCGGCGCATCACCTCCAGCGTGTGGGCGACCTTGCCGACATCGTCGGGATGCTTGTGCGACAGCACCACCTCGGTCGACAGCTCCACCTCACCGGGCTCGTACCCGTGCATCCGCTCCACTTGCGGGGACCATTCCCACCGCTCGCCTTCGAACAGAAATCGGAAGGATCCCACCCGCAGCGGCTGACCCGCCGCCAGGGCGTGGATCAGCGGAGATTGCACGCCCAGATCGGTCAGCTCACCGGCCATGAGGACGCAGTATTCCTCACCGGCCCGGGTACCGTGGCGGCATGGCAGGTTATCGATGAGTTCCGGGCTGTTCGCGCTACTCGACGATGTGGCTGCGCTGGCGAAACTCGCGGCGGCGTCGGTCGACGACGTGGGCGCCGCCGCCGGCCGCGCGACGGCCAAGGCAGCCGGTGTCGTCATCGACGACACCGCTGTCACCCCGCAGTACGTCCAGGGCATCGCCGCCGAGCGGGAATTGCCGATCGTCAAGCGCATCGCGATCGGCTCGCTGCGCAACAAGCTGTTCATCATCCTGCCGGTGGCGCTGCTGCTGAGTCAGTTCGCCCCGCAGGCGCTGACCCCCATCCTGATGCTCGGCGCGACCTACCTGTGCTTCGAGGGCGCGGAGAAGATCTGGGGCCGGCTGACCGGGCACGCCAACCACGAGCTGCCGGCGGCCGCGATGGCCGAGGGCGGCAAGGAGGCCGAGGAGAAGACCGTCCGCGGCGCCATCCGCACTGACCTGATCCTGTCCGCCGAGATCATGGTGATCGCCCTCAACGAGGTTGCCAGCGAGGCGTTCTGGCCGCGGTTGATCATCCTGCTGGTGGTCGCCTTCGTGATCACCATCGTGGTCTATGGCGTGGTCGCGCTGATCGTGAAGATGGACGATGTCGGACTGAGCCTGCGCGAGCGCAGTTCGGCGTTCGCCCAGCGGGTGGGACACGCCCTGGTGGTCGGCATGCCCAAGGTGCTGGCGACGCTGTCCACCGTCGGGATCGTGGCGATGCTGTGGGTCGGCGGGCACATTCTGCTGGTCGGGACACACGAGGTCGGCTGGCACGGCCCGTACGACATAGTGCACCACCTGGAGGAGGCGGTGCGCCCCGCCGCCGGGGCCGCCGGACCGGCGCTGGCCTGGCTGGCCAACACCGCGTGTTCGGCGGTGATCGGGCTGGTCGTCGGCTCGCTGGTCGTGGCCATCGTCAGCGTGCTGCCCTTCGGCCACAAGAAGGCTGCCGACGATGCCCACTGAGCTCGTCGAATACCGGCTGACCGACCCGTCGCACACCGGCGGACGCGTTGCCGTGCTGACCGTCAACGATCCGGGCCGGCGCAACGCGGTGACCGACGCCATGTCCGCGCAGTTGCGCGCGGCCGTGCGGCGCGCCGAGGAAGATCAGAGCGCGCACGCGCTGGTGGTTACCGGCGCGGGTCAGGCGTTCTGCGCCGGCGCGGACCTCGGCGCCCTCGGCACGGCCGCCGAAGAGGGGCTGCTGCGGATCTACGACGGATTCATGGCGATCGCGGATTGCGCGTTGCCGACGATCGCGGCGGTCAATGGCGCCGCCGTCGGGGCCGGGCTGAATCTCGCGCTAGCCGCCGATGTCCGGATCGCCGGCGAGCACGCGTTGTTCGACGCCCGTTTCCAGCGCCTGGGGATTCATCCCGGCGGCGGCGCGACCTGGATGCTGCAGCGAGCCGTCGGCCCGCAGGTGGCCCGCGCCGCCCTGCTGTTCGGGATGCGGTTCAACGCCGAGCAGGCGGTGGCCTGCGGACTGGCGCTGCGCGTCGCCGCCGACCCGCTTGAGGACGCGCTGCTGCTGGCCGACGGTCCGGCCACCGCGCCGCGGGAGGTGGTGCTGGCGACCAAGGCCAGCATGCGGGCCACCTCCCGACCCGGAACCGTGGACGTCGAGGACCACCGGGCCGCGTTGCAGATCGAACTGGGCCCGCAGGCCGCCTCCATTCGCTCCTCCGAATTCCAAGAGCGGCTGCGCTCGGCGATGCGCCGGGCCTAGAGGTCCGCCAGCGCGGTCTCGGGCGCCTCGATCAGCGCCCGCAGATCGGTGAGGAAGGCGGCGACTTGCGCGCCGTCGGCCACCCGGTGGTCGAAGGCACAGGTCAGCCGCATGGTGGGCCGCACAGCGAGTTCGCCGTCGATGACCACGGCGCGCGGGCGGATCGCCCCCATGCCCAGGATCGCCGCCTCCGGATGGTTGATCACCGGGACGCCGTCGTCGAGGCCCAGCGCGCCGAAGTTCGACACCGTGAAGGTGGAGCCGACCAGCTCCGCCGGCCGGATGCGGCCGGACCGGGCGTCCTCGATGAGCGTCGCCACCGTCAGCGCCAGTTCGCGGGTGGTCTTCGCCTGTGCGTCACGGACGACCGGGACCAGCAGCCCGCGTGGCGCGGCCACCCCGAATCCCAGGTGCACGGCGCGGTGCACGCGCAGCTGCGGGCCGTCGGGCCCGTCGACCCAGCCGGCGTTGAGGATCCGGTGCCGCCCCAGCGCGAGCACCAGCATCCGCAGCGTCAGCACGAACGGGCTGACCTCGATCCGCTCGGCCAGTTCGAGCAGCCGGGCGCAGTCGACGTCCACACCGGCGTGCGCGTCGGGGATCTCCCGGCGCGCTGCGCTCATCCGCTTGGCCATCTCGGCGCGCACGCCGCGCACCGCGACCAGCTCCTCACCAGCTGGTGCTATGCGCCGGGCCTCTTCCTCGCTCGTACCTCGCTCGTCGAACCCGGCTAGCACCGCCTCACGCGTGACGATTCCGTCCGGGCCCGCCTCGACGTCGCCCAGGTCGACGCCGAGTTCGGCGGCCAGCTTGCGCACCGACGGTTTGGCCCGCGGCCGGCTCCCCGTGGACCGTCGACTGCGATCGGCGCGGGAGTCGGTCCCGTAGCCGACCAGCACCGCGCCGTTGGCGCACACCGAATCCCGCTGCGCGGCAGCGGGTTCGCCGCCCTCGAAGCGGACCAGCGGCGCCCCCACCGCGAGCACCTGGTCCACCTCGCCGCCGAGTGCGACCACCCGGCCGGCCCGCGGGCTGGGGATCTCGACGGCGGCCTTGGCCGTCTCCAGCGTGCACAGCGTCTGGTTCAGCTCGACCTCATCGCCGGGCCCGACGTTCCACTCGACGATGGTGGCCTCTTCCAGACCCTCCCCCAGGTCTGGGACACAGAAGTCGGTCGTCACGGCGCCTCCAGAGTTCGTCGCACACAATCGAGCAAGCGGTCCACGCCGGGCAGCCAGAACCTCTCCAACCGAGCCGGCGGATACGGGGTGTCGAACCCGGTGGCGCGCAGCACCGGTGACTCCAGGTCGTAGAACAGATCCTCGGACAGCCGGGCCGCCAACTCGGCGCCGAATCCGAGGGTGCGCGGTCCCTCATGCATCACCACCGCCCGGCCGGTGCGGCGCACCGAGTCCGCGACGGTGTCGAAATCCAGCGGGCTCAGCGACCGCAGATCGAGCACCTCCAGACTCCAATCGTGCTCGCGCGCGGCCAGATCGGCTGCCGCGCAGGCGGTGTCGACCAGTCCGCCGTAGGTGATCACGGTGACGTCGTCCCCGGGACGGGCGATGGCCGCCCGGCCGATACCCGGCCCGGGACGCTCGGTGTCCACCGCGCCGCGCGACCAGTACCGGCGTTTGGGTTCGAGGTAGACGACCGGGTCGGGGCTGGTGATGGCGTGCCGCAGCAACCAGTACGCGTCGGAGGGATTCGACGGTGTCACGACCTGCAGCCCGGCGGTGTGCGCCCAATACGTCTCGGTCGATTCGGAGTGATGCTCGACCGCTCCGATACCGCCGAAGGACGGAATCCGCACCGTCACCGCCAGTTCGACGTCGCCGTGGGTGCGCATCCGGTACTTGGCGAGGTGGCTGACGATCTGGTCGAACGCCGGATAGCTGAAGCCGTCGAACTGGATCTCCGGCACCGGCACGAGTCCGCGCAGCGCCATGCCGATCGCCACCCCGATGATCGCCGATTCGGCCAGCGGGGTGTCGAAACAGCGTGCCGCGCCGAAGGCTTCGGACAGTCCCTCGGTCACCCGGAACACTCCGCCCAGCGTCGCCACGTCTTCGCCGAACACCAGGACACGGTCGTCATCGGCCATCGCGTCGCGCAGCGCGGCGTTGATCGCGGCCGCCATGGTCAGCTCGGCCGGAGCGACGGGCGTCTCGAATGCCGTTGGGCGCTCGAAGAGTTGGGTCATCTCTAGGCCTCCCTCGCCAACTCGGCCCGCAGTTCCTCGCGCTGGGCGGCCAGCGTCGGGGTGATGCGGTGGAACACGTGCTCGAACACCTCGGCCGGGTCCGGGTCCGGGGCGTCGACGATCGCGGCCCGCAGCTCGGCGCGCAACCGCCGGGCGTGGGCGTCGGCGCGGTTCTGCAACCGCTCGGTCCAGACCCCGGTGGCCCGCAGGTGCTCGCGGAGCCTCGAGATCGGGTCCAGCGCCGCCCAGCGCGGGACATCGGCGGGATCGCGGTAGCGGGTCGGGTCATCGGAGGTGGTGTGTGGGCCCATCCGATAGGTGACAGCCTCGATCAGCACCGGCCCGCCGCCGGCCCGGGCGTGCTCGGCGGCGGCCGCCGTCACCGCGTAGCAGGCCAGCACGTCGTTGCCGTCGACCCGGATGCCGGAGATGCCGTACCCGGCGGCCCGGTGCGCGATCGAGACGCCCGCGACCTGCCGAGCGACCGGCACGGAGATCGCCCACTGGTTGTTCTGCACGTAGAACAGGCACGGCGCGTGGAACACCGCCGCGAAGTTCAGCGCTTCGTGCACATCGCCCTCGCTGGTGGCGCCGTCGCCGAGGAACGCCACGGTGACCGAGTCCTCGCCGAGGCGCTGGGCGGCCATCGCCGCCCCGACGGCGTGCAACTGCTGGGTGCCGATCGGGATCGAGACCGGCGCGCAGTGTTTGGCGGTGAACCCGCGGCCGCCATGCCAACTTCCGCGCCATAGCGCGCCGAGTTGGCCGACCGTGATGCCGCGCACCAGGAAAGCGCCGAGTTCGCGGTACTGCGGGAACAGCCAGTCGGTCTTGCGCAGGCAGGCCGCGGCCCCGATCTGGGCGGCCTCCTGGCCCAGGCAGGGGGCGTAGAGGGCCAGTTCGCCCTGGCGCTGCAGGTTGGTGAACTCGGCGTCGACCCCGCGGGTCGCGACCATCATCTCGTAGAGCCAGGCCTGTGTTTCCGGTGGCAGATCGCGGCTGACCCGGTCTTCGGCGGTGGCCGACCCGTCGGGGGCGATCAATCGCAGCGGTTCCAGATCCGGGCCGTCGAACAGCGCGGGGTGGGCGGGACTGGCCATGGCGCCTCCTGCAGGCCGCTGCCGGCGCATGTTTGGCCCGGCATCCAGCGGTACTCCAAGACCAGCGCCGGGTCCGCGAAGCGACCCGCTTGTGGCGGCACCGGCAGGCGTCCTGGTCAGGACGCGAGCGCGATGATCCGCTCTGCTCGCCGTAGCACTGGCGCATCCACCATTATGCCCTCAAATGCGAAGGCGCCCCGGTGACGAGCCGCGGCGTCCAGAACGTGTCGCGCCCACCGCAGCTGCTCCGGCGTCGGCGCGTAGCCCGCCCGGATCACCGGAACCTGGCTCGGGTGGATGGCGACCTTCGCGTCGAACCCGACCGCGACGGCGTCGTCGACCTCGGCGCGCAGGCCGTCCAGGTCGGCGATGTCGATGCACACCGCGTCCAGCGCCGCGCGGCCGTAGGCCTTGGCCGCCAACAGCGTTCGGGACCGGACGTGCTCGGCGACCGCCCGGTAGCGACCGTCGGGGAATCGGTTCGCCGTCCCGCCCATGGCGCCGAACAGGTCTTCGGCGCCCCACATCACCGCGACCACACCGTCGGCCGCGGCGATCTCGTCGACCTTCAGCGCGCCCAGCGGGGTTTCGATCAGCACCACCACCTGCAGCGGCGCCAGCGCGCGAACCTGCTCGACGGATTCGCATTTGGGCAGCATCACGGTCTGGTACCCGGCACCGGCGACGGCGTCGAGGTCCAGCCGTTGATCGGGGGTTCCGGAGGCGTTGACGCGCACCACGGTGCGCTGCGGGTCCAGTCGGTGATCGACCAGCGCCTGCCGGGCGGCCGCTTTGTCTCCGGCGCCGTCCTCCAGGTCCAGGATCACCACATCGGCTGCGGCGGCGGCCTTGTCGAAACGGTCCGGCCGGTCGGCCGGGCAGAACAGCCACGCCGGTCCGGCGGTCTGCGGCGTCAATTCCCGCCGTCCTCGTCGAGCGGACGCATGCGCACCATGGTCTTGCGCGTCGCGGTCGTGACCACCTGACCGTTCTGATTGCGCGCGGTGTGCTCGAAGGTGACGATGCCCTCCCCCGGCCGGGTCTTGGACTCGCGCTTGTCGACGACGACGGTTTCGGCGTAGAGGGTGTCGCCGTGGAACACCGGCCTGGGGAACGCGATGTCGGAGAAGCCGAGGTTGCCGACGATGGTGCCCTGGGTCAATTGGGCGACCGACAATCCGACCATGGTGGACAGCGTGAACATCGAGTTGACCAGGCGCTGGTTGAACGGCGGCTGCGTTTCGGCGAAGGCCGCGTCCAGGTGCATCGCCTGGGTGTTCATGGTCAAGGTGGTGAACAGCACGTTGTCGGCCTCGGTGACGGTGCGTCCCGGCGCGTGCTGGTAGCGCACTCCGACCTCGAATTCCTCGAACCACAGCCCACGCTGGCGGACCACCCGCTCCCCGCTCATCAGATCCCCATCTGCCGCGCGATGATCATCAGCTGCACCTCGGTGGTGCCCTCGCCGATCTCCAGGATCTTGGCGTCCCGGTAGTGCCGGGCCACCGGGTATTCGTTCATGAATCCGTAGCCGCCGTGGATCTGGGTGGCGTCGCGGGCGTTGTCCATCGCGGCCTCGCTGGACACCAGCTTGGCCACCGCCGCCTCCTTCTTGAACGGTTTGCCCGCCAGCATCAAAGCGGCCGCGTCGTAGTAGGCGGCCCGGGCGGCCTGGGCGCGGGCCTCCATGCGGGCCAGTTTGAACTCGATGGCCTGATAGGCGGCGATGGGCCGGCCGAATGCGCTACGTGCCTTGGCGTACTTGACGCTCTCGTCGACGCAGCCCTGGGCGACGCCCACCGACAGGGCGGCGATGGCGATCCGGCCCTCGTCGAGGATGCTCAGGAAGTTGGCGTAGCCCCGGCCGCGGTCGCCGAGCAGGTTCTCCTCCGGCACCCGGACGTCGTCGAAGGACAGCGGGTGGGTGTCCGAGGCGTTCCAGCCGACCTTGTTGTAGGCGGGTTCGGCGGTGAACCCGGGGGTGGGAACCGGCACCAGGATCGCGCTGATCTCCGGTTTGTCCGAACTGCCTCCGGTGACGGCGGTGACGGTGACCAGCCGTGTGATGTCGGTTCCGGAGTTGGTGATGAACTGCTTGGAGCCGTTGATCACCCACTCGCCGTTCTCCAGCCTGGCGGTGGTCTTCGTCGCCCCGGCGTCGCTGCCGCCGCCGGCTTCGGTCAGACCGAAGGCGCCCAGCGCGGCGCCGCTCGCCAGCAGCGGAAGCCATTGCTGTTTCTGGGTTTCGGTCCCGAACCGGTAGACCGGCATGGCGCCGAGCGACACCCCGGCCTCCAGTGTGATGGCCACCGACTGGTCGACCTTGCCGAGTTCCTCCAGCGCCAGGCACAGCGCGAAGTAGTCCCCGCCCATGCCGCCGTACTCCTCCGGGAACGGCAGACCGAACAACCCCATCTCGGCCATCCCGGCGACCACCTCGTACGGGAAGCTGTGTTCGGCGTCGTGCTTGGCCGCCACCGGGGCGACCACGGACTGCGCGAAGTCGGCGACGGTCGCGGCCAGCTGCGCGTAGTCCTCGGGCAGGTTGGCGGTCGACAGGTAGTCAGGCATGCGGTTGTTCTCCTGCGTTAGCGGTGATGCGGGCCAGCGGCTGACCCACCTTGACCTGATCGCCCACGGCGACAAGGACGTCGACGACACCGCCGACCGGGGCGGCCAGCGAATGCTCCATCTTCATGGCCTCGACGGCGACGACGATGGTTCCCGCGTCGACGGTCGCGCCGTGCGCGACGTTGACCGCGACCACCGACCCGGGCATCGGGGACAGCAGTTCGGCGTCGCCGGCGTGTTCGTCGTCGGGTCGGACGGGGTCTTCGGGCGCCTCCGACAGCGCCGCGACGCCGTGCTCGCCGGCCAGCCAGACCCGTCCGCCGCCGAGGGCGACGCGGTAGCGCCGACGGCGCTCGCCCCAGCGCACGATCAGCTCGCCCTCCCTGAGTTCGGCTCGCAGCGGCCGGGATTCGCCGTCCTCCACCCGCGCCGTCGCGGCCACCGGGTCGCCGGTGATCGCGACGTGCCGGATGTCCTCGCCCGCGGCCAGGCGCACCGTCGTCGGCGCCGGGGCGCCGATCCGCCAGCCCGAGGGTTGCGCCCAGAGGCCGGGGTCGGCGGCGTCCCAGCGGCGCAGCCACAGATAGCTTGCGGCGGCGACGAATTCGTCGTCGGCGGCGGCGCGGGCACGGAAGTCGCCGGCGCGGCGGTCCAGCAGAGCCGTGTCCAACCGTCCGGCCGCCACGTCGGCGTCGGCCAGCAGGAAGCGCAGGAAGTCGACGTTGGTGACCACGCCGAGGACGCCGAAGCGTCCCAGCGCGGCGTCCAGGGCGGCCAGCGCCTCGGACCGGTCGCCGCCGCCGGCGATCACCTTGGCCAGCATCGGGTCGTAGTCGCTGCCGACGACGGTCCCGACCGCCAGCCCGGAGTCCACCCGGATCGGCGCAGCGGGCTCGGTCAGGCCGAGCACGGCGCCGCCGGTCGGCAGAAATCCGTTGGCCGGGTCCTCGGCGTAGACCCGCGCCTCGATGGCGTGCCCGCGCAGCGTCACGTCGGACTGGGCGATGCCCAGTGGTGCGCCGGCGGCCACCCGCAGCTGGCATTCGACCAGGTCGAGCCCGGTGACCAGTTCGGTGACCGGATGCTCGACCTGCAGCCGGGTGTTCATCTCCATGAAGAAGAAGTCATCGGGCGCGTCGGCGGAGACGATGAACTCGACGGTGCCCGCGCCGCGGTAGTCCACGCTGCGCGCGGTCGCGCACGCCGC
Organism: Mycolicibacterium brumae; assembly: GCF_025215495.1. Lineage (NCBI taxonomy): Bacteria > Bacillati > Actinomycetota > Actinomycetes > Mycobacteriales > Mycobacteriaceae > Mycobacterium > Mycolicibacterium brumae. Next base: position 2,655,429 of record NZ_CP104302.1, read on the forward strand.
GGCGCCGATGCGTTCCCGGGTGGCGGGGTCCAGCAGCGGCGAGGGCGCCTCCTCGATGACCTTCTGGTGGCGGCGCTGCAGGCTGCATTCCCGCTCACCGAGGTGGATGACGTCGCCGTGGTCGTCGGCGAGCACCTGAACCTCGATGTGGCGGGGCCGCAGCACGAATCGTTCCAGAAACAACGTGTCGTCGCCGAAGGCCGCGGCGGCCTCGCGGCGCGCGCCGGCCAGCGCCGCGGGCAGATCGGCGGGATCGGACACCAACCGCATACCCTTGCCGCCACCGCCGGCCGACGGTTTCACCAGCACCGGATAACCGATATCGCCGGCGGCGGCGATCAGGTCGCCATCGGTCAGTCCGGGGCGGGCGATGCCGGGGACCACCGGGACGCCGAACTGCGACACCCGCGCCTTGGCGGCGATCTTGTCGCCCATGGTGGCGATGGCCGAGGCCGGCGGGCCGACGAACACGACGCCGGCCTCTGCCAGGGCGGCGGCGAATTCGGCGTTCTCCGAAAGGAATCCGTAGCCGGGATGCACGGCCTGCGCGCCGGTGTCGAGTGCGGCGGCGACGACGGCGTCGATGTTGAGATAGGACTGTCGCGCCGCGGCCGGTCCGATCCAGACCGCGTCGTCGGCCTCGGCGACGTGCCGGGCGTTCTCGTCGGCGCTGCTGTACACCGCCACCGAGCGGATGCCGAGCCGGCGCAGGGTGGCGATCACGCGGACCGCGATTTCGCCGCGATTGGCGACCAGAACCGTGTCGAAGGTGTTCATCTGGTCCTCACATCCGGAAGACGCCGTAGGAGACCGGCTCCAGCGGCGCGTTGGCGGCCGCGCCCAGCGCCAGGCCGAGCACGGTCCGGGTGTCGGCGGGGTCGATCACGCCGTCGTCCCACAGCCGCGCGCTGGAGTAGTACGGATTGCCTTGGCGCTCATACTGTTCCCGGATGGGCGCCTTGAACGCCTCAGTCTCCTCCGGGGTCATCGCACCGCGGACGGTGGCCAGCACCGAGGCCGCCTGTTCGCCGCCCATCACCGAGATCCGCGCGTTCGGCCACATCCACAGGAACCGCGGCGAATAGGCGCGGCCGCACATCGAGTAGTTGCCGGCGCCGTAGGAGCCGCCGATGACGACGGTGAATTTCGGCACCCGCGCGCAGGCCACCGCGGTGACCATTTTCGCGCCGTGCTTGGCGATCCCGCCGGCTTCGTAGTCGCGGCCGACCATGAACCCGGTGATGTTCTGCAGGAACAGCAGCGGGATGGATCGTTTGTCGCAGAGTTCGATGAAATGCGCTCCCTTGAGCGCGGATTCGGCGAACAGCACCCCGTTGTTGGCGATGACGCCGACCGGGTGGCCGTGGATGTGGGCGAAGCCGGTGACCAGGGTGGCGCCGTATTCGGCTTTGAACTCGCCGAATTCGCCGCCGTCGACGATCCGGGTGATGACCTCGCGCACGTCGTAGGGAATCCGGGCGTCCACCGGCACGACGTCGTAGAGCTCACGCTGGTCGGCGATCGGGTCGACCGTCGGGCGCACCCGCCAGGGCGGGGTGGGCGCGGGCCCGAGGGTTCCGACGATGCGGCGCACGATGTTCAGGGCGTCGCGGTCATCGCGGGCCAGGTGGTCGACGACGCCGGAGGTCTTGGCGTGCAGGTCGCCGCCGCCGAGGTCTTCGGCGCTGACCACCTCGCCGGTGGCGGCCTTCACCAGCGGCGGGCCGCCCAGGAAGATGGTGCCCTGGTTGGCGACGATGACCGTCTCGTCGCTCATCGCCGGCACGTAGGCGCCGCCGGCGGTGCAGGAGCCCATCACCGCCGCGATCTGGGCGATGCCGGCCGCGCTCATGTTGGCCTGGTTGTAGAAGATTCGGCCGAAATGCTCGCGGTCGGGGAACACCTCGTCCTGGCGCGGCAGGAAGGCGCCGCCGGAGTCCACCAGGTAGACGCACGGCAGCCGGTTCTGCGCCGCGATCTCCTGGGCGCGGAGGTGTTTCTTCACCGAGATCGGGTAGTAGGTGCCGCCTTTGACGGTGGCGTCGTTGGCCAGCACCATCACCTCGCGTTCGGCGACCCGGCCGATCCCGGCGATGACGCCCGCGCCCGGACAGTCCCCGTCGTACATGCCGTCGGCGGCCAGCGCCGCGATCTCCAGCAGCGGGCTCCCGGGGTCGAGCAGGCCCTCCACCCGATCCCGGGGCAGGAGTTTGCCGCGTGCGACGTGGCGTTCCCGGGACCGTTCCGGGCCGCCGCGCGCGGCGGCGGCCAGTTTGTCGCGCAGGTCGGCGACCAGTCGCAGATGGTCCTCGCGGTTCGTCACACCGGTTGCCATCCCTGAGCCCACCCTTAAGTCAGTTAATCGCGGCTAACCGGTGGTACGTTAGTCATGATTAACTGAAATGTCCAGACCCTTCGGAGCCGTCGATGCCCAGTGCCGCACCCGCGCCGACCCGACGCAGCCGGCTCAAATCGGATCGCCGTTCGCAGCTGCTGGCCGCCGCTGAACGCCAGTTCGCCGAACGGGGCTTTTCCGCCGTCCGGCTCGAGGACATCGGCGCGGCGGCCGAGGTCAGCGGACCCGCGATCTACCGGCACTTCCCCAACAAGGAGGCGCTGCTGGTCGAGCTGCTGATCGAGATCAGCACCCGACTGCTGGCCGGTGGCCGCGCGGCCGTCGCCGAACACACCGATGACCCGGGAACGGCGCTCGAGGCGCTGATCGACCTGCACCTCGACTTCACCCTGGGCGAGCCGGATCTCATCCGCATCCAGGACCGCGACCTGGCCATGCTGCCGCCCGACGCGCTGCGCCAAGTCCGAAGGAGCCAGCGCCAGTACGTGGAGATCTGGGTGGGGGTGCTGCGGGAGCTGAGCCCGGAGCTCGCCGAGGGCGACGCCCGGCTGATGGCGCACGCCGCCTTCGGCTTGATGAACTCGACCCCGCACAGCGCAAAGCGGGCCGCCGACCCCGGTCCCGCGCATGCCCGCCAGGTGTTGCGGGCGATGACCATCGCCGCGCTGCGCACGGGGGCGCCGGTTCCGCGCGACGCCGAGGGCTGACCGGCACCCTTACAACCTGGTGTGAGAACCGGGATCTCCCGCCCCGGTGTCGGTGCGCGCAGGTAGCCTGCAGGACGTGAGGTGGGGAGAGTGAGTGATCCGCGTCGGCCGCAAGGAGCCGGCCAGTTCCGGTCCGGCTGGCCCGCCCCGCCGTCGGGTGACTACGGGGACTACCCGCCGCCGGATCCGGCGTACGCCAGCGGGTACGAGTACCCCGCCTACCTGCCGTCGTCGACCCCGACGCAGGAGCTGCCCGCCTATTGGACCCAGACGCAGCAGCCCATCGCCAAAGAGCCGCCGGCCGAGCCCCCGCAGGAGCCCAAGCGCTCCCGCAAATGGCTGTGGCTGGGCGCCGGCGCGACGACGCTGCTCGTCGTCGGACTAGTGATCGCGCTGGTCATCGCCAACGGCGCGGGCAACCAGGACACCGTGGTGATGGCCCCCCAGGACAACACCACCACCCGGGCCGGCATCCCGACCATGCCGTCGCAACCCAGCACCACCGCGCCCCCGACGACAACCGCGCCCACCACCACGGCGCCGCGCGCGACCACGACCGTGCCGACCCCGTCGGCGCCGGGCACCACCGCCCCGGGCAACACCGGCCCGGTGAACACCGTGGTCTACTCGGTCAGCGGCGAGGGCCGCGCCATCAGCATCACCTACATCGACGCCGGGGGCGTCATGCAGATGGAGTTCAACGTGCCGCTGCCGTGGAGCCGACAGGTGAGCCTGCGGTCCGGGTCGGGCAACAGCCCGCACATGACGGTCATCAACATCGGCAACACCGTGACGTGTTCGCTGTCGATCGACGGCGCGGTTGTCCGGTCGCGCACCGGCAGCGGACTGACCGTCTGCGCCGCGCCGAGCTGAGCCGTCACACCGTCTTTCTCGAGGGTGTGCGGACGAAGAGCATCAGCTCCAGGCCGGACACCAGCACCACGCCGAGGCCGCCGAGACCGGCCCGCACGGAGTCGAAGACGTCGACGAACAGCGAGAACATCCACGGCGCGAGGAAGGCCACCGCGCGCCCGGTCATGGTGTAGAGCCCGAACGCCACGCCTTCGCGGTCGGCGCCAGCCATCCGCAGCAGGGTGCGCGACGCCGACTGGATCGGCCCGATGAACAGGCACAGCACCAGCCCGAACGCCCAGAACATCGCCGGCCCGGACACCACCAGCAGCACGGTGGCGACGACGACCATGGCGAACAGTGATCCGACGATCACCGGTTTGGCCCCGACCCGGTCGTCGGCGAGGCCGCCGACGGCCGCGCCGAGGGCGGCCATCACGCTGGCTGCCACGCCGAACATCAGCACGTCCGCGGCGGACAGGCCGTAGACGTTGACCCCGAGCACCGCGCCGAAGGTGAACGCGCCGACGAGCCTGTCCCGGTAGACGGCGCTGGCCAGCAGGAAGCGCACCAGGTTCGGGTCGCGCCGCCACTCCGAGACCAGGTCGGCCCACACCTGGCGGTAGGCGCCCAGCACCCCGACATGCTCGGGCGGGGTGAAGCTCTCCGGCGCGATCCGGTTGGCCCGTAGTAGCAGCGGCAAGCCGAACACCGCGAACCAGCCGGCGGCCGCCGGCATGGCGGCCCGGATGTTGGCCCCGTCGGCGGTCGGGATCTGCAGCAGCCCGCGGGTCTCCCCGCTGCCGGAGACGAACAACCAGTAGATGACGAACAGCAACGCAACGCTGCCCAGATATCCCGCCGCCCAACCGAATCCGGACACCCGGCCGGCCGTCTGCGGGGTGGCGAGCTGGCGCAACATCGCGTTGTAGGGGACGCTCGCCAGATCGCTGACGGCCGCGGTGGCCGCGAGCAGGGCCAGCCCGGCGAACAGGTAGGACGCGTCGGCGTGGATCAGGCTCATCGACGCCGTCAGCGACACCGCGGCAAGGGTGAGCACCGTCAGCACGGTGCGCCGTCGGCGCGGGTTCTGCACCCAGACGCCGGTGGCGGGGGCCAGCACCGCGACGGTGATCCCGGCGATGGTCAGCGCCCGGCCCAGCCAGGACGCCGGGCTGGTGGTTCCCTCCAGGTTCGCCCCGACGGTGTTGGTCAGGCACACCGAGAACACGAAGGTGATGACGATGGCGTTCAAGCCGGTCGATCCGCAGTCCCACAGCGCCCACGCCACCACGTCGGACCGGCGCGCGCCGACGCGGCTGCGCTTCGGCCCAGTCATGCCCCGAACCTTAATCGGATCGGCTTGTTTACGATGACCGCATGCCTGTTCCCTCCCCCAGCCCGGACGCCCGCGCGGTCGTCACCGGCGCCTCGCAAGGCATCGGCGAAGCTCTGGCCACCGAACTCGCCGCCCGCGGCCACAGCCTGATCATCACCGCCCGCCGCGGCGAGGTGCTCGAAGAACTCGCGGCCCGGCTCACCGAGCGTTACGGCGTGACGGTCGAGGTCCGCGCGGTGGACCTGGCCGATCCGGCGGCGCGTGAGGAACTGTGCCAGGAGTTGGCCGGCCGCAACATCTCGATCCTGTGCAACAACGCCGGGACCGCGACCTTCGGCCCGGTCGCCGGTTTGGACCCGGCCGGCGAGAAGGCCCAGGTGCAGCTCAACTCGATCGCCGTGCACGATCTGACGCTGGCTGTGCTGCCGGGGATGATCGCCCGCGGCGCCGGCGGCATCCTGACCTCGGGCTCGGCCGCCGGGAACTCGCCGATCCCGAACAACGCGACCTACGCCGCGAGCAAGGCGTTCGCGAACACCTTCAGCGAGTCGTTGCGCGGCGAGCTGAAGCAGGACGGGGTGCACGTCACGCTGCTGGCCCCGGGCCCGGTCCGCACCGAGCTGCCCGACGTCTCCGAGCAGTCGCTGGTGGAGCGGCTGATCCCGGATTTCCTGTGGATCGACACCGAGTACACCGCCCGCAAGTCCCTCGACGCGCTGGAGCGCAACCGGATGCGCGTGGTGCCCGGCCTGACCTCGAAGGCGATGTCGGTGGGCGCCGGCTACGCCCCGCGCGGCATCGTCGCCCCGATCGTCGGCCGGATCTACAAGAAGCTCGGCGGGGATGCCTAGCTCGATCACTGCGCAGACACGGGTGGCTTTTCTAGGACGGAGTCGCCGAGTGTGGAGCCCTGTGGCGCGGGATCGGCCCGGCGCCCGGCGCCGAGCGGCCAGTTTCGGCACGGGATCCTCCTTGAGTGGCCAGTTTCTGCACATCTGAGCCCGCGAGCGGCCCGATAGGGCACGAGCGCCACTTATTGTCCGCTTCGCAGCTAGCTGACCTGGGCTTTTGTGTTCGTAGTTGGCCAGTCGTGCAGCAACTGGCCCCTCGTGGCCCCGTCGGAGCCGCGTCGAAGCTGGACCGCTGACCCGAGTGCAGCTCAGCTGCGCGGCGCGTACATGATGACGCCGACGCCGAGCAGGCAGATCGCCGCGCCGGTGTAGTCCCAGCGGTCCGGCCGGAAGCCGTCCATGACCATCCCCCAGGCCAACGATCCGGCGACGAAAACACCGCCGTAGGCGGCCAGGATGCGGCCGAAGTTCGCGTCGGGTTGCAGGGTGGCCACGAACCCGTAGACACCCAGCGCGATCACCCCGAAACCGGCCCACAGCCAGCCGCGATGCTCGCGGACACCCTGCCAGACCAGCCAGGCGCCGCCGATCTCGAACAGCGCGGCGACGGCGAACAGCAGGATGGACTTCGCGACGGACATGCCGAAGACGGTAGCCGGAACCGACCTGTGCAACGCGTGTGAGTGATGTCACCCGCCGGCGCGCCGATTCCGGGGAGCGGCGTCGCCACGATAGGCTGACCTTTGCCGCTTTTCTGGGGAATGGACTCATGCCAAGACTGCTGACCGATCCGGAAATCCTCAACGAGCTTGAGCCGATCGCCGAGAAGAACGTCAACCGGCATCTGTCGGCGACCCACGATTGGCATCCGCACGACTACATCCCGTGGCGCTCCGGCCGGGACTTCGCCGCCACCGGCGGCGTGGACTGGGACGAGGAGCAGTCGAAGCTCAGCTCGGTCGCCAAGGCCGCGATGATCACCAACCTGCTGACCGAGGACAACCTGCCGTCGTATCACCGGCAGGCCGCCGCGTACTTCTCCCAGGACCGCGCCTGGGGCACCTGGGTCAACCGCTGGACCGCCGAGGAGAACCGGCACGGCATCGTCATCCGCGACTACCTGGTGGTGGTCCGCGGCGTGGACCCCGTCGCGCTGGAACGCGCCCGGATGGTGCACGTCGCCAACGGTTTCGGCCCCACCCCCGAGGAAGAGGCGACCCGGCCGATGGACTTCCTGATGTCGGTGGCCTACACCACCTTCCAGGAACTGGCCACTCGGGTGAGCCACCGCAACACCGGCAAGGTCTGCGACGACCCGGTGGCCGACCGGATGCTGGCGCGGGTGGCCGCCGACGAGAACCTGCACATGGTTTTCTACCGCGACACCGCCGCCGCGGCGCTGGAGTTGGTTCCCGATCAGGCCCTCGACGCGCTGGCCCACGTGGTGGAGAACTTCCGGATGCCCGGCCAGGGCATGCCCGATTTCCGCCGCAACGGCGTGCTGATGGCCAAGCACGGCATCTACGACCTGCGCCAGCACCTGGAGGAGGTCGTCCGGCCGGTGCTGCGCAAGTGGCGGATCTTCGACCGCACCGACTTCACCGCTGAGGGCGAGAACCGTCGCGAGAAGCTGGCCGCGTACCTCGAGGACCTGGAACGCCAGGCCACCAAGTTCGAGGAGCAACGCGACCGGATGCTGGCCCGCGAGGCGGCCAAGCGCGAGGCCGCCGCGGTCTGAGCCTGCTCAGCGGCGCCGGCGTCGCCCGGTGCCGAAAATGCTGCGGGTGATCTCGCGGCCGATGACGGTGCCCGCCGAACGCGCGGCGCTCTTGAACGCCGGGCTGTTGAGCATCTTGTCCATGAAGCCCGGCTCTTCCTTCTGCGCGGGCGCGGGCATCGGCGGCGGGGCCTGATCGCCGGGCACCGGAACCTGCTCGGCCTCCGGCGGCGGGGCCAGCTTGGCCGTCAACCGCTCGTAGGCAGAATCACGGTCGACGGTGATCCCGTAGGTCGCCTGCAGCGGGCTGGCCTTGGCGGCAGCTGCGATCGCATCCGGGCCGATGGTGTCCATCAACGAGCGCGGCGCGCGCATCCGCGTCCACGCCACCGGCGTCGGGGCGCCCCGCTCGGAAAGCACCGTGACGATCGCCTCGCCGATCCCCAACGACGTCAGCGCCGACTCCAGGTCGTAGACGTCGGTCTTCGGATAGGTGCGGACCGTCTTGGACAGCGCCTTCTGGTCATCGGGAGTGAAAGCGCGCAGCGCGTGCTGCACCCGAGCGCCGAGCTGCGACAGCACATTGTTGGGGATGTCGGTGGGCAACTGGGTGCAGAAGAACACCCCGACGCCCTTGGAGCGGATCAGCTTGACGGTCTGCTCCACCTGCTCCAGGAACGCCTTGGAGGCGTCGTTGAACAGCAGGTGCGCCTCATCGAAGAAGAACACCAGCTTGGGCTTGTCGACGTCGCCGATCTCGGGCAGTCCGGTGAACAGGTCGGCCAGCACCCACATCAGGAAGGTGGAGAACAGCACCGGCCGGGTGGCCTGCTCGCCGAGCTCCAGCAGGGTGATCACCCCGCGGCCGGAGGCGTCCACCCGCATCAGGTCCTTGGGTTCCAGCTCCGGCTCGCCGAAGAAGGTGTCGCCGCCGTCGGCCTCCAGGTTGATCAGCGCGCGCAGGATCACGCCGGCGGTGGTCGTGGACACCGCGCCGAGGGCCTTGAGCTCCGCCTTTCCCTCGTCGCCGGTGAGGAACTGGATGACCGCGCGCAGATCCTTGAGATCGAGCAGCGGCAGGCCCTTCTGGTCGGCCCAATGGAAGATCAGCCCGAGGGTGGACTCCTGGGTCTGGTTCAGGCCCAGCACCTTCGACAGCAGGATCGGGCCGAAGCTGGTGATGGTGGCGCGCACCGGGACGCCGATGCCGGAGGTGCCCAGCGACAGGAACTCGACCGGATAGGCCGTCGGTGTCCACTCGTCGGCGGTGTCCGCGGCCCGCTGCGCGGTGCGCTCGCTCTGCTCGCCCGGGCGCGACAGCCCGGACAGGTCGCCCTTCACATCGGCCATCACCACCGGGACGCCGGCTGCGGAGAGCTGCTCGGCGATCACCTGCAGCGACTTGGTCTTGCCGGTGCCGGTCGCGCCCGCGACCAGGCCGTGCCGGTTCACCGTCGCCAGTGGGATCCGCACCCGCGCGTCGGGGGTGACCTGGCCGTCGACCACGACCGACCCCAGGATCAGCGCGTCGCCGTCGACGGCGTAGCCGCCGGCGATGTGCTGCGCGGGAGTCATCGCCGAGGAGGATTCGGTCGATTCGGTGGTCATGTGACCCCGTCCTTTCTGGAGTGTCCGGCAAGGCCAGAGACTACTTGGCCCGGCGACGCACCGGCGGGTCTGGCGCCCACGCGGGCGTAAGGTGTCCCTACTGTGAGCTCTGTGCGTGATGAACTGGTGTGGATCGACTGTGAGATGACCGGGCTCGATCTCGGTTCGGACAAACTGATCGAGATCGCGGCGCTGGTGACCGACGCCGACCTCAATGTGCTCGGCGACGGCATCGACGTGGTGATCCACGCCGACGACGCCGCCCTGGACGGCATGGTCGAGGTGGTCACCACCATGCACACCAAGTCCGGGTTGATCGACGAGGTCAGGGCCTCGACGGTGGATCTGGCCACCGCGGAGACGATGGTGCTGGACTACATCAAGAGCCACGTCAAGACCGCGAAGGTCGCCCCGCTGTGCGGGAACTCGATCGCCACCGACCGCGGTTTCATCGCCCGGGACATGCCGGCCCTGGACAACTACCTGCACTACCGGATGATCGACGTCAGCTCCATCAAGGAACTGTGCCGACGCTGGTACCCGCGGATCTACTTCGGTCAGCCGGAGAAGGGCCTGGCGCACCGGGCGCTGGCCGACATCCACGAGTCGATCCGGGAGTTGAAGTACTACCGGCAGACGGTGTTCGTCGCGCCGCCCGGTCCCTCGACCAGCGAAATCTCGGCCGTCGCGGCCGAGCTGGGCCCGCCGCGCGATCACGAAGCGGAAACCGATTCGGCCTAACCGGGGGCGAGCGGCTACTATCGACCACGCTGCGCTTCACGGGCAGCGATGGTGGCTGTAGTTCAGTTGGTAGAGCACCAGGTTGTGATCCTGGCTGTCGCGGGTTCGAGTCCCGTCAGCCACCCCGATGCGGGAAACCCCGTCTACGCAGGTAGGCGGGTTTTCCTATTCGGCCCATCGAGTGAGACGCCATGGCGGCATTCGAGAACTCGTTCGATGACTGGTTCCGCCGAAATACGCCTACAGCTCGATCTCCGCCATCTCGGCGTCCGGGAAGGCGGTGTCCTCCCCAGGCCCGCGCCAGGAGTCGATGTCGGCGATCCGCTTGGCGATGGTGTCGTCCCAAATCGCGTAGGCGTCGCGGCCCAACATCAGGCGGGTCGGCGGATTGTCGCTGTCGACGACTTCCAGCATCCGCTGGGCGGCCTTCGCCGGGTCGCCCATCTGCTTGCCCGCCGAGGTCTCCAGGTAGGTCTCGAAGGTCTCCACAACGGGCCGGTAGGCCGCGATGCTCGCGGCCGGGCGCATATTGACGTCGCCGGCGAACTCGGTGCGGAACGCGCCCGGCTCCACCAGGGTGACGTGGATGCCCAGCGGCGCGACCTCCAGCGCCAGCGATTCGGTCCAGCCCTCGATGGCGAACTTGGCCGCGCAGTAGGGCCCCGCGGCGTTCATCGCCACCACTCCGGCGATGCTGCTGACGGTCAGGATGTGCCCTGAGCGCTGAGCCCGCATGGTCGGCAGCACCGCGCGGGACATTTCGGCGGCGGCGAAGAAGTTCAGCTCCATCTGCTCGCGCAGCTGGTCCAGGGTGAACTCCTCGCACGCGCCGGCCAGCGCCCTGCCGAAGCCCGACGATGCCCCGGTGATCAGCCAGATCCGTTGCGCGCCACCCGTCACGATCGCTCTTTTCAGCGCCGAACGCGTTGCTTTCCAACAGTTCCCGTCGATCCACAACCTTAGCCGCGCAGAGTCGCCAAACTCCTCCCATGGGCATGCACCGGGTTGACCAAGGCACCGAACAGATGATCCGCAGCGTCCTGGCCTACGCCGAGAATCGGCTGCGGATGAACCCGGTTCCGCTGGACCGCGGAGAACTCAGCGCCGACGAGATGCACGGTCGGCTGGCCGGGGTCATCGGGGACCGGCCGCGGCCGCCCGACGAGGTGCTCGGCGTCTACACCTCGGTGATCGCGCCCAGCGTGATCTCCGCCGACAGCCCGCGCTTCCTGGGCTTCATCCCGGCCGCGCCCACCAAGGCCGCGCTGCTGTTCGACATGCTGGTGTCCTGCGCGTCGATCCAGGGCATCTCCTGGTTGGAGGCGTCCGGCGCCATCGCCGCCGAGAACAGCGTGCTGCGGCTGATCGCCGACGAGGCCGGTCTGCCCGGGTCGGCCGGCGGCTGTTTCGTCTCCGGCGGTTCGGCCGGCAATCTGTCGGCGCTGGCCGTGGCGCGGGAGACCGCGAAGCGTCGCGGGGCGACGGGCCGACTGCGGGTGGTCGTCGGGACCGACGCGCACTCCTCCATCGTCAACACCCTGCGCCTGTTGGAGATGGACGCGCTGATCGTGGAAACGCCCGATCACCGCCTCACCGCGGAGACCATCCGCGCCGCGGTGCCCGAATCCGAGGCCGATATCGCGGCGGTGGTGTGCACGTCGGGAACCACGAACGCGGGCATCGTCGACGACCTGGCCGGTGTCGGGGCGTTGGCGAAGGAACGCGGCTGGTGGTTCCACGTCGACGGCGCGTACGGCGGATCGGGGATGTTCGCCCGGTCACTGCGGGCCAAGTACGACGGGATCGAGCAGGCCGATTCGTTCATCCTGGACCCGCACAAGTGGATGTTCACGCCGTTCGACTGCTGCGCGCTGCTGTACCGGGACCCGCAGTTGGCCCGCGCCACCCACACCCAGGACGCGTCCTACCTCGATGTCATCCACACCGGTGACGGTGAGTGGAACCCGTCGGACTACGCCTACCACCTGACCCGGCGGGCTCGCGGGCTGCCACTGTGGTTCTCCCTGGCGGTGTACGGCGTCGACGCCTACCGGGAGGCGATCGAGGTGGCGGCTCAGCTGGCCCGCGACACCGCGGAGCTGATCAACGCGGCGCCGCAGTTGGAACTGATCCGGGAGCCCGATCTCGGGGTGGTGTTGTTCCGGCGCATCGGCTGGTCGGCCGGCGACTACGACCGGTGGGCCCAGCAGCTGCACAGCGACGAGGTCGCCTTCATCCCGCCGACGAAATGGGAGGGCGAGACCGTCGGCCGGTTCGCCTTCCTGCACCCGGACACCAGCCTGGAGTTGGTGCGCGAGGTGCTGCGCCGGACGGAATGAACCGGCCTCACATCACCGGGCGCAGCACCACGATCCCGGGCACCGTGGCGAGGTAGCCGGTCAGCGGCGTGTCCACCACCTGGCGGTCCCCGCTGAGCGAGGAGGCGTTGCGGAACATCGGGCCATCCGGGGTGTCGATGTAGACACCGACGTGGGTGACGTCCAGACCGCCGTCGGTGGCGTACGCGCCGAGGTAGTCCCCGGTGCGCAGTTTGCCCAGCACCGCCGCGTCGACGGCGTTGCTCGGAAGGTAGGACACCTGGCGGGTCACCACCGGGATGCCGTCCAAATACGTTCCGCCGCTGTCCTTTTGGTTCAGTTTCTTGGTGACCGCGACGACACCGTCACCGAGGCTCGGGGTGACGTCGGTGGCCACCGCCGGGCCCACCGCGGCCCAGTCGGTGAAGAAGTGTTTGCGGTGCGCGAAGTCCACCACGCCGTCGCGGTAGCGCACGTCGACGAGGCCGTCGAGGAACTCCTCGCGGTCGCCGCCGCGCTTGAGCGCCTCCACGTAGTCGGCGAAGGTGAAGCAGTCCACCCTGCCCAGTTCGACGACCAGTTGTTCCGGTTGGGTCGCCGATCCGATCAGCGTGTTCGCGCCATAGGGGGTGCCGAGGAAGTCCGCCGACAGCAGGGCGGCGCGGGCCGAGACGCTCTGCGCCTGCATCTGGTTGCGGGTGCTGAGCAGTCCCGTCAGGATCCGCTCGCTCTGCGCCGAGATCGACACCTCCGGGTCTGCCGAACTCGGTGGCGCAGTCACCAGGCCGGCGAGCAGGGCAAGTGCGGCCAGCAGGCCAAGCGCCCGCGGGACTGGTCGCGCCGATTGGGATCGCACGGGCATTCACCGCTCCTCACCGTCGTGCCGGATTCCGTTCAGGCTATCCCGCGCCGCCGACGGCCCGGTTCCCGATCGCCGCCGCAGAGCGTCAGGAATTTCTTGACGAACCTCGCGGTCGTCAGGTAAACCTTGACGCATGCGAACTCAATCTCTGACTCTGCACGCGTTCCGCGAGGACATCCCCGGACCGCGCTGGCGCGCGCTCTACGACGCCACCTGGAACGGCTACCGGAACTGGTATCTCGGCGGTCCGGGCGAACGACCGGCGGTGGCCGACGCCCAGCAGGCGCTGCGCCGGCACATGCCCGAATTGGTCCCCACCTACCGGCGACTGCTCGACCTCACGCACGACGACCCGACGACCGCGGCCATGCTGACGCACTGGAACATGCCGGCGTTCGCGCCGGGTTGCTCACAGGTCGTCGTCGACTCCGGCCCCCGGGCGCTGATCCGCAACTACGACTACCACCCGGCGCTATTCGAGCAGGTGGTGATGACCACCCGGTTCGCCGACCGCCAGGTGCTCGGCACCAGCGACTGCCTGTGGGGGCTGCTCGACGGGATGAACTCCGACGGACTGGCGGTGTCGCTGACCTACGGCGGCGCCAAGGGGTACGGCCCCGGGTTCGGCATCCCGCTGGTGGTCCGTTTCCTGCTGGAGTCCAGCGCCACCGTCCCCCAAGCGCTGGACAGGCTCGACGGATTGCCGGTCTCCGGTTCCTACAACCTCACCCTCACCGACGCGCGGGGCTGCGTCCGCACCGCCCACGTCGCTCCCGGAAAAACGATGCAGGTCCGCCACGACAAACTGGCGACCAACCACCGCTTCGACCAGGTCGACGACCCCGAGCACGCCGAGCGTTACCGCAGCGTGCAGCGCCGCCGCCACCTGCAGACCACGCTGGGACGGGAACCGGCCGCCGACGAGTTGGCGGCGGAGTTCCTCACCTCGCCGCTGCGCAGCACCGACTACGCCGGCGGGTTCGGGACCCTGTACACCGCCGACTATCGCCCGGATGACGGTGTGCTGCACTACCGTTGGCCGGGAACGGTCTGGACGCGCAGCTTCGATTCCATGGACGCCGAACTGCGCCTGGACGTGCCCGCCTGTTGACTCCCGACCCGGGCGGCAGCCACTAGGCTGACGCCCATGCCGGATGTCCCCGACCTCCCGTTGCAGAATCTCAGTGCCACCGAACTGGCGGCGCTCATCTGCCGGGCCGCCGACGAGCTCAGCACCCGCGGCAGCAGCGAATCGTTCGCCGAGATGCTCAAGGTGGTCAGCCACGTCGGCGAGCGGGTCGGCATCGCCGCCCGCGGCTTGGCGTCGGCGAACTCCTGGAGTCAGGTCGCGCAGGTGTCCGGGACGTCGAAGCAGGCAGCCTGGGAACGCTGGCGGATGTGACCTCGCTCAGCCGCGGTTGCGGCGGGCGATGTCCGCGGACATCACCGTCGCAAACGCCGTCCACGCCGGGTAAAGCGCAAGCGCCGCACCGAATTTCGGATCCACGGCGGCGGCGCGGCGGGTCAGATCGACGCTGCTGGCGGTGAGCAGCGCGGCGGCAGCCGCGGCCGCGGGCAGCCGATGCCAGGAGAAGAACACCCAGCTCCAGGCGCCGTTGAGCAGATAGTTCGCGGCCAAGGCCCGCCCGTAGGCGTCGGCCTCGGCGGTGCGCCCCTCGTCACGCAGGGTGTCGATCACTTTGGCCGACGTGGTGGCGATGTTGCCGTAGAGCGAGGTCCACGCCACCGGGAACACCGCGTTCGGCGGAACGTAGCCGGGCTTGTCGAGTTTGGCGTACCAGGTGTCGATATTGGGCTTGCTGGCCAGGCCGCCGACGATGCTCGCCGCAGCGGCGCCGGTTGCGGTCAGGGCGATGGTCCGTAGGCGCATGCTTCGATGCTACGCGCGGCGTCGGGCCAGACCCGACGACGAACGGCCCCCCGCGCCGATTCCGGCACGGGGACCCGTTCTTTCGTCAAGCTGCTAGAACAGCGCCTGCACACCCAGCAGGCCGATGGCGCCCAGCAGGGCCGCCGCGGGCAGGGTGATGACCCAGGCCAGCGCGATCGGCTTCATCAAGCCCCAGTTGGTGTTTCGGTTGACCATGCCGACGCCGAGCACCGCGCCGATCAGGATGTGGGTGCTCGACACCGGGAGGCCGAGGGCGCTCGCGCCCATCACCACCGCGGCAGCCGAAAGCTCTGCCGAGAAGCCCGAGGCGGGATGCATCTTGGTGAGGTTGGTGCCCACCGTGGCGATCACCTTGCGGCCGATGAACCAGAGGCCGGCCACCAGCGCGATGCCGAAGGCCAGCATGGCTGCGGCGGGGACTGCGGCCTTGCTGCCCAGCTCCCCCGACTTGAGCACGTCGAGGATCGCCGCGAACGGGCCGATGGCGTTGGCGATGTCGTTGCTGCCGTGGCTGAAAGCGAAGCCGGAGGCGGTGAACACCTGCATCCAGCTGAACATCAGGAAGGTCGACCGCGGCAGGGATTCGCCCCGCAGCGTCTTGGCGAAGATGAAGGTGGCCATCCAGACGGCGGCGCCGATCATCGCGATGATGAGGTAGTTGTCCATCGAGGACAGCCCAAGGTGCATGTTCTTGAGGCCCTTGAACAGCAGCATCGCGGCGATGATCATCGCGCCGAACGCGGCGAGCATCGGCACCCAGGTCTGCAGCGCGTGGAAGGCGTCGACCGACTTCTTCTTCGCGTCGATCTCGTAGAGCTCCCGGTAGTAGTCGCTCTCCAGCTCGTCGGGGTCGAAATCCGGCCGGTTGGCGGCGACGGCGTCACGCGCCAGAGCGCTGGTGTAGGAGATCTGCTGGATCTCGCTGAGCCGCTCGAAGGCCTGCTTGTGCCGATCGCGGTGCTCGAGCCGTTCGGTCTTGATCTCCTGCAACCGCTCGTCGGCGAGGTCGTTGTAGGTCAGGATCCGGCTCTTGATCGCGCCGTAGAGCAGATAGGCGACGATGCCGCCCAAGGCCGGTGACAGCACCCAGGAGACGGCGATCTGCCCGACCTCACCCCACTGGATGGTGGACAGCGCGGACTCGCCTTCACCGCTGACGAAGCCGAGCGTGACCGCGGCGCCGACGATGCCGCCGATGATCGAGTGCGTGGTGGAGACCGGGTAGCCCATCCGGGTGGCGAACAGCAGCCAGAACGCCGCCGCGAACAGCGCGGCCATCATGATGTAAACGAATTCGATCGGGGTGATGTGCATCCCGTTGAGGTCGACGATCCCGCTGCGGATCGTCTCGGTCACCTCGCCGCCGGCGATGACCGCGCCACTGACCTCGAAGATCGCCGCGATGAGCAGCGCCTGCTTCATGGTCAGCGTCCCGGCGCCGACGCTGGTGCCGAACGAGTTGGCCACATCGTTGCCGCCGATGTTGAAGGCCATGAACATGCCCAGGATCGTCGCGACGATCAGGATGGCCTTGTCGCCGGTGCTACCGACATAGTCGAATGCCCAGAACGAGAAACTCACGAACGCGACGAGCAGCATGAGCCCGAACGTCAGATGCCAGTTTCGATCCGGGCCCAGGAAGCCCACCTGATTGGGCGTCGCCGGACTGGGGGCGGTCTTGGTCGCCACGTCTTACCTCAGTTGCCTGTTGACTGTCAAACAGCTGAGAACTTATGCGGGCTCGGCGACCCCTCAGCCAACCCGATGTGAACAACTGGCGACGCGGCGGTGAGCCGATGGGGACTGACCGCGACAACTCAACGCAGGTTGTCGATCAGCGCGCCGTGCTCACCGAATAACTCGCGTTGCCAGCGGTCCAGCAGCGCGCTGGTGTCGATGTCGTCGGGATGGAACCCCGGCCGCAGATAGCGGCGGAAGTCGGCCCACATGCCCTTGACGAGCGGCCCGGTGAACAACCGGTGAGCCTCGCGGACCAACCGCACCGGTTGCCGGCGGGCGTTGGCGTCGCGGGCCAGCGAGATGAGCAGCGTCGAGATCACCAGCGGGACCCCCAGTGCCAGCATCGCCCGCATCACCCGAATCCGGGTGCGCTCATCCCCACCAACCGCGCGGTAGACGTCGAACGCCACCGCCTTGTGCTCGAGTTCCTCCAGCGCGTGCCAGTTGAGCAGGTTCCACACCTCCGGATCACCCGGAATCGCCTGCACCTCTTCGGTTCCGAGCACCCGCTGCGCGAGCACCGCGGTGAAGTGTTCGGACGCCGCGGTCATCGCGAGATGGCGGCGCCGGCCGATCCGCTTCTCGAAGCGCTTCTCCCGAGCCTTGGTCTGCTCGGAATCCCACCACTGCACCCAGTAGCCCTTGTCGGCGAGCTGGTCGTTGAGCGCCCGGTGTTGTTGGCCGTGCACGGACTCCTGGCCGATGAAGCCGGCGACCTTCTTCTTCAGCACCGGATCGGTGATCTGGTCGGAGTAGGCGCGCACCGACCGGATGAACGCCTCTTCACCGGGCGGGAACGACGCCGACAACCCGGCCACGAAGTGGCTGAACACAATGTCGTTGTTGACGAAGTACTTGCCGCCGCCACCGGAATCGAATTGGAAGCGGATGCGGCGCGTCTTGGGGATGTTCGCGACATCCGGCTGATCGACCATGGACCCAGAGCTCCCTTCAGAACCCTCAGTACCTAGTACCGATTGTTTGATCAAACGGTAGCGCGATGTGACCGGTGACACAAGGGCGGCGACATCCTCAGACCGCGGAGCCGGTCTCGCCGATCGGCGCGTCCGGATCGAGCGCGACACCGCGAGATTCCGCGCAGGCCGCCAGCGCCCCCCACAGGAACACCGTCAGCTGCTCGACCAGCTGCGCCTTGGACAGCGCCTCGCCGGGCATCCCGGGCTCGGCCGGGGCGTTCAACCAGCGCAGCACGCCGAGGGCGACCGCGCCCAGTCCGGCGTCGACGACGTACTCCAACCCGTCGCCGTCGCCGTCACGCGCGCGGATCAGCCCGGACAGCATCGCCACCACCGCATCCGAGAGCGGACGCCCGCTCTCGATCAGGTCCGAGGCGGAACTGGCGCGGAAATGCGAACCGACCAGGAACCGGAACAGGTTCGGGCGCTCATCGACCAGATCCACATAGGCGGCCAGCCCGGAATGGACCATGCCGCGCGCGGTGCCCGCGAGGTCGAACTGCGGCACCACCGCCTCGATGACCAGCTCCTGGGCGCGTTCGGCCACGGCGGCGAACAGCGACTCCTTGTCATGGAAGAACCGGTACAGCTTGGGCCGCGGCACGCCTGCGGCCTTGACGACGTCATCGATGGACAGATCCGGGCCGTGCTCCTCGATCGCCCCCAGGGTGGATTCGACCAGTTCGGCCTGCACGGCGACCCGATGTTCGCGCCAACGGTCCACCCGGGCATCACCGGTCAACGCAGGCAGTCGCCCGCGTCCGGGGTCCGCGTCGGTCGACACCGCGCAATCGTAGTCCAGCGCCGCGTGCCCGCGCGGGCACTACGACGCGCGAGATGCGTCGGTCAGAGCGTGATGCCGAACCTGCCCGCGACCGACTGGGCCAGCCGGTACACCGGCGCCCCGACGTCCTGATAGCGCGGGCCGATGACGCGCGGGATCGCGTCGAAGACCCGCGCGTCGGGCCCGATCAGCACCCGGGGCTGATTGCGCCGCACGCCGCCCAGGATGATCCGCGCCGCCGAGTCGGGGTGGGTGAGCGCGATCGTCTCGAAGCCCTTGCCGACCTGCTCGCGGTCGCCGTCGGGCACACCGCGGGCGTTGACGGCGATGTTCGTCTTGATCCCGCCGGGATGCACGCAGGTCACCCCGACCGGATGCCGGGCGGCGCGCATCTCCTGGCGCAGCGCCTCGGTGAAGCCGCGGACCGCGAACTTCGCCGCGTTGTACGCGCTTTGGGACGGGATGCCCATCAGCCCGAACACCGAGGACACGTTGACGATGTGGCCGTCGCCGGATTCGATGAGGTGCGGCAGGAACGCCTTCGTGCCGTAGGCGACGCCCCAGAAGTTGATGTTCATCAACCATTCGAAGTCTTCCCAGGCCATGTCCTCGACGTTGGCCTGCAGCGCCACGCCTGCGTTGTTGAACACCAGGTTGACCTGGCCGAACTGGCCTCGGACGTCGTCGGCGTGCGCGTAGACCGCGTCCCGGTCGGACACGTCGAGGGTGAACGGCGCCGCCTGCGCGCCCATCTTCTCGCAGGTGTTGGCGGTGTCGGCGACCGCCGCGGTGTCGATATCGGACAGTGCGAGCCGGGCGCCGTGTCCGGCGAGTTTGACCGCCAGGCTGCGGCCGATTCCCGATCCCGCGCCGGTGATGACGGCGACCTTGTCGGTGAAGTCCTTCATACGATGTTCCTCCGGGTGAGTGTTTGGGGTCGGCTAGAGGCCGAACGAGACTCCGGTCAACCGCTCCGATTCGTCCCACAGCCGCAGCCACAGCCGCTCGTTGCGGGACAACTTGGTCGACGGGCTCGACTGCGGCGGCCCCTGGGTCTGGCCGAACTTCGTCGGGCCCCAGTAGACCGTCGGATCGGCGTCGGGGCTGGTGGCCGCCAGCAGGATGGACTGCGCGGCCCGCTCGGGGGGGTGGCCGACCAGTCGCGCGCCGTGCTTGGCCACCCGATCCATCAGCGTCTCGGTCTTGGTGAACAGATCGGTGCCCGAAACGCCGGGGTGCGCCACATAGGACCGCTTCGCCGAACCGGCCTCCGTCAGCCGGCGTTGCAGCTCACGGCCGAACATCAGGTTCGCCAGTTTGGACTGCGCGTAGGCCAGATTCCTCTGATACCAACGGTTTTCATAGTTGAGGTCGTCGATCCAGAGCTTGGGCGTCTGCTTGTGCGCGATGCTGGAGACGCTGACCACGCGGTCGCGCACCTTGTCCAGCAGCAGGCCGGTGAGCGCGTAGTGGCCCAGGTGATTGACACCGAACTGGGTCTCGAATCCGTCCTTGGTTCGGCTGAACGGCACGTTCATCAGCCCGGCGTTGTTGATCAGCACGTCGAACTCGCCCTGCCGTTCGGCGAAGTCCCGGACCGAGGCCAGGTCCCCCAGATCGAGCGCCTCCACCCGGATCTGCCCCGCGCCGCCGACGTCGGCGGTGATCGCGTCGGCGATCTCGGCGGCCTTGGCGGTGTTACGGCAGGCCATCACCACGGTGGCGCCCTTGGCGACCAGCGCCCGGGTGAGCACCTCGCCGAGGCCGCCGTTGGCGCCGGTGATCACGAAGGTTCGACCGGTCTGGTCAGGAATGTCCTCGGGCCGCCATGGCCGCGTCGACGTCATTGGGCCACCATACCCACCGGCGCGCGCCGCGAATACCCCGGAGTGACGCATCAGTCCGGATATTGGTTTCAGCGTTCCCGCGGCTGCGCGAGCCAATCGGCCTCGGCGCGCCCCAGCTCCGTCGACGGCGGCGCGCCGTCGAGCCATTCCGCGGCGATCCGCCGCCAGTTGCCACCCGCGCCGATCTGGCCGAGGGTGCCGAACATCAGGAAGTCCAGCCGTCGGGAGAACAGATGCTCCGGCGGCAGCCGCTCGGCCCGCATGGTGCGGAACGACTCCGCCGCCGGGTTGATCACCCCCAGCAACGCCGCGCTGACGTCGATCGGGCGCACCGCGACATAGTCGTCGACGAAGTTCCAGCCGGCCGCGTCCAGGGTGTAGCGCAGGCAATCCTGCCCCGACACCGTCGAACCGGGCCGCAGCACGCCGTAGGCCTCCATGATGTCGCGCAGCCCGTCGCCGTCGCCGGCGATGCCCAGCAACCAGGCGCGACGCTCGAAGTCGACCGCCGCCGGATCCATCCGTTTGTACAGCCCGAAGTCCAGGAAGCTCACCCGCCCGTCGGGCCGATACAGGAAATTGCCCGGGTGGGCGTCGCCGTTGAACGCGCAGTCGCGAAACAGCGAGCCGTAGTAGAACCGGTAGATCATCTCCCCCACCCGGTCGCGCTCGTCGGCCGGCAGGTCGGCGACCTCGGCGGCCGAGCGCCCCTCGATGTACTCGGTGGTCAGCACCGAGCCGGCGCTCAGCTCCGGCAGCACCGCCGGGATGTGCGCGAACGGGTGCCCACGGAACCGGCGCGCCACCGCGAGCTGATTCGCCAGCTCCGTGCGGTAGTCGAGTTCCTGGGAGAGTTCGGCGGTGACCTCCTCGATGAACTCGGTCGCCGCGATCGTCGGCACCAGCGATTTCTGCATCCGCAGGAACAGCGCGAGGTTCTTCAGGTCGGCCCGCACCGCCGCGCGCACCCCCGGGTACTGCACCTTGACCGCGACCGCCCGCCCGTCGCGAGTGGTGGCCCGATACACCTGGCCGATCGACGCCGCGGCGAACGCGTGGGTGTCGAAGGTGGCGAACAGGTCCTCGACCGGGGCCCCGAGATCCGCCTCGATCACCGGCCGCATCCGGTCGAACGGCATCGCGTCGACCGAGCCCTGCAATCTGGCCAAATGCTTGCGGAAGGACTCCCGGGCGTCGGGGTCCACGATGCCGAGGTCCATCACCGACAGCAGCTGGCCGACCTTCATGGCGGCGCCCCGCATGCTGCCCAGCACCGCCACGAAATCACGGGCCAGCCGCTGGTTGGCCCGGTCCAGCAGCTGTTCGTGCCGGGATTCGGTGATGACGGCCGCCCCGGCCTTCAAGGTGACCCGTCGCAGTGTCTCCTTGGCCGCCAAGCCGCCGAGTTGGGCGCCGCGACGGATCCGTGAGGTGGCGAGCTCGTCCGTGTCGCGTCTCGACGGTTTGGACACCGGATTCCTCCTGGCCAGATCCCTGATCGACTAGTCTGACACACCAGTCGGCGAAATCGCCGGAGAGCCGATCCACCGCGACAACATCGACCGACGGGAGTCCGAGCGTGTCAGCCATCCCGGCCGCACCGCGCCGCAGGCGCGGCCGGCCGCCGGTGGCCAACTTGGAGGAACAGCGGCGCGCGCAGATCGTCGCCGCCGCGGTCGCCGTGTTCACCGCGCAAGGCTACGAGGACACCTCCATGTCCGACATCGCCCGACAGGCCGGCATCGGCCAGGGCACCCTGTATCGCTACGTCGCCGGCAAACGCGAATTGCTGGACCTGGTCTTCGACCACTCCGCCGAGCAACTGCTCGACGTGGTTCGTCCCAGCCTGTTCTCCGACGCCGCGCCGAACGCGCCGGAAGACATCCTGGCCCGCTTCGACGACGCCCTGACCGCGCTCACCGCAGCGATCGACGAGCAACCCGAGCTGCTGGCCCTGGTGCTGGTCGAGGCTGCCGCCATCGACGAGGAGCTCAAGCTCCGCGCGCTGGGTCTGGAGGCCAGCGTCGCCGGGATGGTCGCCGGGCTGTTCGAGGACGCCAGGGACGCGGGCTTCCTACGCCCCGGCGCCGACCCGGCCGTGCTGGGCGCCTTGGTGGCCAAACTGATGGTGCCGGCCGGGTTGCGCGAGGTGATGGGCAGCTCCGAGGCCGCCCGCCGGCGGCGCTACCGCGCGACGATGCTCGATTTCGTCCGGCACGGAGTGTTCTCCCGGGGCGACGGGGACACACCGTGACCCGCGCGCCCGCATCGGAGTCCGATCGGCGCACCCAGCTGACCCGGGCTGCGTTCGAGGTGTTCACCGACCGCGGATACCGCAACTGTTCGGTGGCCGACATCGTCTCGGCGGCTGGGCTGAGCCACGGGTCCTTCTACAACTACTTCAGCAACCGGCGCGAGATCCTCGACGCCACCATCGATCTCGGCCTGGCCGAACGCGGGCCGGAGCTCGCAGTTCCCGATGATCCGGCGGCGACGCTGGAGGAATTCCTCGACGCGGTGACCGCGCCGCTGCGCTCCTTGCATTCGCTGTCGGAGACCGACAACAAGCTGGTCTCGCTGATCGTGTTCGACGCCGGCGCCATCGACGATGAGTTGACCCGGCGCGCGGTGGAGATCTTCGGGTCCTTCGCGGAGGCGATCGGCCGACAGATCGAACACGGCGTGCGGGCCGGGTATCTGCGGCCCGAGCTGGACGCCGAGATCCTCGGCGAGATGGTGCTGTGCATGAGCCTGACGGCGCTGCTGCCCGCGCACGGCGGCGCCGATTTGCCGGACGGCATCGACCATCTCGTCACTCAGATGCGAGAGCTGTTGCGCGCCGCGCTCGCCGCCTAGACGAGTGTGCCCCGGCTCGCCATTGGG
The DNA here is from genome assembly GCF_025215495.1 of Mycolicibacterium brumae. Classification (NCBI taxonomy): domain Bacteria; kingdom Bacillati; phylum Actinomycetota; class Actinomycetes; order Mycobacteriales; family Mycobacteriaceae; genus Mycobacterium; species Mycolicibacterium brumae. Next base: position 2,678,923 of record NZ_CP104302.1, read on the forward strand.
GGAGGTGACGGAACCGGGGCGCCCTCGACGTTACGGAACGAGGCTGCGCGCAGCCTGTGAACCGGCTGGGACCTACCCGTCGGCGTTGCCGGCGCCCCAGGTGGACCAGGGGATGTTCCAATCCCCCAGGCCGTCGGTGCCCGACAGCGTGCCGCCGACGGTGTTGACGACTTCCACGATGTCGCCGCGCTTGGTGTTGTCGTAGAACCACCGGGCGTTGTCGGTGCTGACGTTCAGGCACCCGTGGCTGGCGTTGGAGTACCCCTGCTGGCCGACGGACCACGGCGCGGCATGCACGTAGATGCCGCTGTAGGACATCTGGGTGGCGTACTCCACCTCGGTGCGGTACCCGTTGGGCGAGCCGACCGGCACGCCGTAGGTGGACGAGTCCATCACCAACTCCGCGTAGCGGTCGCCGATGATGTAGGTGCCGTTGCTGGTGGGCGTGCTGTCCTTGCCCATCGAGATCGGCATGGTCTTGATCACCTCACCGCTGCGGCGGATGGTGAGGGTCTTGGTGTTGTCGTCGGCGGTGGCGATCACCTCGTCACCGATGGTGAAGGTGGAGTGGGCGTCGCCATCGCCGAACAGCCCGTCGCCGAGATCGATGCCGCGAGTGAGGACATCGACGTTCACGGTGGTGCCGGGCTTCCAGTAGTGCTCGGGCCGCCACCGCACCTCGCGGTTGTTCAGCCAGTAGAACGCGCCCTCCACCGGCGGGTCGGTGGTGATGGTGATCGCCTTCTCCGCGGCCTTGCGGTCCGGGATGTTCTCGTCGAAGCGAACCGCGACGGGCTGGCCGACGCCGACGACGGCGCCGTCCATCGGCGACAGGTACGGCATGGTCACGTTGTCCGGGGCCGGGGTGCGGAACGCCATCTGCCGTTCGGTCACGCCGCCGAGTCCCAAAGCCTTGGCGTCCAGGGTGAACTGCTCGCGGAACGGCAGCGGGTCGGTGGTGCTCCAGCTGACGCCGTCCGGGCTGAGCTGACCGGCGAGTTCGGTCCCGTCGGCCGTGGTGAGGCTGACGTCTTCGAGCACGCCGCCGTCGGCGGTGACCACCAGCGGCTGGTTGACCGGCACGTCCACCGCGTTCTCCGCCACCGACACCGTCACCGTCGGGATCAGCAGGTCGCGGAACGGGGTGCCCTTGTCGGCGATGGTGTGCGGGCCCGACGGTCCGCAGGCGCTCAATCCGAGCACCACGGCCAAGCCCAACGCCAACCCGGTCAGCAGATTTCGCCAACGCGGCAGGCCAAAACCGACCATCCGGCTCTGTGCCACGATTCTGCCCACCCTCTGACTTTCGGAAATAACTTCTTGGCAACAGTCTAAGGGAGCCCGAGGGCGGTATGCGAACTCAACGATGTGACGCTGACCGCCCCACCGGGGCGATTTTCAACTTCGCGCGCTCGGTGCTAGGGTTGCCCACGGTTCACGCGCCGTTAGCTCAGTTGGTAGAGCAGCTGACTCTTAATCAGCGGGTCCGGGGTTCGAAACCCTGACGGCGCACCACCCGAAAACCGCAGGCTCGCCTGCGGTTTTCGTCGTTTCCGGGGATTGCGAGCTGCGGGGCGGCCTTTGCCTTTGCGTGGAGAAGGTCGCGAGCGGCATTGATGGTGTTCGAGCGGCCAACCATGTACCCGAAAGCCCAGGACAACTCCCCGCGCACCGGACACCATGGGACGCTCGAACCCTATCGGGCCGCTCGCGGGAATTCTTGTGCGGAATCGGGACACTCGAGCGGGATTCCGTGCCGAAACTGACCGCTCGGCACAGGGCGCCGGAGCAACACGCTCAACTGCGCGGCATTGGCGCTAACCCAGCGGGTTGGCCCCGTTGAACAACACCCAGAAGCCGACGCCCAACCCGATGCCGAGCAGCAGGGCCAGGAACGATCCCACGAACGGTCGCCGGGCCCAGCCCCGGCCGGCGTCGAACCCGTATCGGCCCGGTCCGGCGAGGATGACCGCGGTGGCCACACCGATCAACACCAAGAGGTACTCGTTGCCGTCCGGGGCGAAGAACGCCAGGTTGCGTCCGCCGTCGGCGCTCACCTCGGCCAGCAGCGCGTTGATCAGGTAGGCCAGCGCGGCGGCGGCGGCCAGCGGCGTGAACAGGCCCAGCACCAGCAGCACCCCGGACCCGATCAGCGTCGCGGCGGCCACGTAGGTCAGGATTCCGGTGTGCTGGTAGCCGTACTCGACCAGCGACGATTCCAGCCCGGACAGGCCCGTGCCACCCCACCAGTTGAAGACGTGATGCAGGCCGTGAACGATCAGCAGCGCGCCGAAGCCCACCCGCAGCACCAGCAGACCCAGGTCCTGGGTGCCGCGACGGCCCGCGGCGCGGACCCGCTCGTCGTCGATCGGCGGGGCGATGTCCACCGGGCCGGCCGACGCGTAGCGGCCGGCGGCGGGTTCGACGTAGGGCAGCGGCTCAGGCTCGCGCAGCACGTCCATGCCGGAGCTCGATGAGCCCGGCGATCCCTGGTAGGAGGGGATCGCCGTTGTTTCGAAATCGCCGCTGTAGGTCGCCGAGGGCAGATCGTCCTCTGGGTCCACCAGGCTCGGCGAAACAGGTCGCTGCCAGCGGGATTCTTCCGGTGTGCTGGTCACAGCTGCCAGGGTAGGCGCGCCACCGCGGGAATTGGGGATTTGAACGCCCGCTTTCGCGCGTCATTATCAGACCGTTACCGTCACGTCGGCGGCCGTCGAACCGACCTTTGTGACCCCGCCAACCAAAGCGCCGCGCCAGGCGCAGCATCGGGAGCCGTAACCTTACTGGCATGGATTTGCGTCGCCCGCGCCGTCAACTGCTGACCACGGCATGCCTGACGTTGGCGATTGTCCTACCCGCGGCGCTGTCCACCGGGTGCGCCCGGTTCGACAACACCCAGTCCGAGCCGTTCACCACCAAGGCCGAAGGCGGCATGGCGCCGGAGACCACCACCAAACCGCCGGCGCCGCTGCCCGGAAAGCCGTTCCCCAAGGAATGCCCGGCCCCCGGAGTGATGCAGGGCTGCCTGCAAACCACCAGCGGGCTGATCATGGGCGACGGCGGCAAGACCGCGCTGGTGGCCGAGCGCACCACCGGCGCCATCGTCAAGGTGTCGCTGTCGGCCGAACCGGTGGTGCAGATGGTGATCCCGGTCGACCCGTCCGGCGACGGCGGCCTGCTCGACATCGTGCAGTCGCCGACCTTCTACCAGGACCGGCTCACCTACGCGTTGGTGAGCACCCCGACCGACAACCGGGTGGTGCGCATCGCCGAGGGTGATGTGCCCAAGGACATCCTGACCGGCATCCCCAAGGGAGCGCACGGCAACACCGGCTCGCTGCTGTTCAGCAGTCCCACCACGCTGTTGGTGCAGACCGGCGACGCGGGCGACCCCGGCCTCGCGAGCGACCCGGCGTCGAAGGCCGGGAAGGTTCTGCGCATCGAGCAACCCACCACGGTCAATCAGGCGCCGACCACCACCGCGCTATCCGGGCTGGGCCCCGGCGGCGGGATGTGCACGGACCCCACCGACGGTTCGCTGTACGTCACCGACCGCGCGCCCGCCGGGGACCGCCTGCAGCGAATCACCAAGGAGGGCAAGGTTTCCACGGTGTGGACCTGGCCGGCCAAGCCCGGGGTCGCCGGGTGCGTCGCGCTGGACGGCACCGTCCTGGTGAATCTGGTCAACACCAAGGAAACCGTGATAGTCGCCCAGGACCCGAAAACCGGCGCCGTCACCGGCGATCCGGAGACCTTCCGCAAGGACACCCACGGACACGCCTGGGCATTGAAGATGTCCAACGACGGAAACATCTGGGGCGCAACCGTCAACCGGAGCTTCGACAACCCCGGCGAGTTCGACGACGTGGTGTTCCCGTTGAGCACCAGCGGCGGATTCCCGCAGCCCAACGAGGATATGGACTAGTCGGCCACGAATGCCTGACATCGGGCGTGCGGGTTCGCGAGCGTCCAGTTGGCGCACGCTAGCCGCCGCGAGTGTCCAGTTGGCGCACGAGAGGCGCCGCGATTGGCCAGTTAGCGCACGAGGGCTCCATGGCGTCCGCCTCGCGCAGGCCAGTCCTGGTCCTTTGTGTGCGTGGTTGGCCACTCGTGCAGTCGTTGGCCACTCGCGATGGAAAATGCGCTGTCGTTGGCCGGTCGCGACGAAGAACGTGCCGTATTTGGCCGCTCGCGATCACTCACGACCGTAGATGCGCGCTCGAGCCGGGAAACACCCCTGCGCGCGTCAGAACGGCTGGGCGGTCACTGCCCGCAGGCGGCCATCACCAGCTCGCGGACCCGCGCGGCGTCGGCCTGGCCCTTGGTGGCTTTCATCACCGCGCCCACGATCGCGCCGGCGGCCTGCACCTTGCCGCCCCGGATCTTTTCCGCCACATCGGGATTGGCGGCCAGCGCCTCGTCGACGGCGGCCTGGATCAGCGAGTCGTCGCGCACCAGCGCCAGCCCGCGCGCGGTCATCACCGCCTCCGGCTCGCCCTCGCCGGCCAGCACGCCCTCGATCACCTGCCGCGCCAGCTTGTTCGACAACTTGCCGTCGTCGACCAGCGCGATGACGGCGGCCACCTGCTCGGGAGTGATCGCCAAGGCGTCGAGTGCGACTCCGGACTCATTCGCCTTCTGCACCAGGAAGTTTCCCCACCAGGCGCGCGCGGACTCGCTGGAGGCGCCGCAGGCCACCGTGGCGGTCACCAACTCGACGGCGTCGTTATTGACCAGGTCGCGCATCACCTCGTCGGAGACACCCCACTCGTCCTGAATTCGCTTGCGCGCCAACCACGGCAGCTCGGGAATGGTGCCGCGCAGCCGATCCACCAACTCGCGGCTGGGGGCCACCGGCTCCAGATCCGGCTCCGGGAAGTAGCGGTAATCCTCGGCGGTCTCCTTGGCCCGGCCCGGGCTGGTGTGGCCGTCCTCGTGGAAGTGCCGGGTCTCCTGGAACACCGAGCCGCCGGCGGCCAGCACCGCGGCCTGCCGACGCATCTCGTAGGTGACCGCGACCTCGACGCTCTTGAGCGAGTTGACGTTCTTGGTTTCGGTGCGGGTGCCGAATTCGGTTGCGCCCTTGGGCATCAGCGACACGTTGGAGTCACACCGCATCGATCCCTGGTCCATCCGGACGTCGGAGACGCCCAGGCCGCGCAGCACCTCACGCAGCGCGGTCACATACGCGCGGGCGATCTGCGGCGCCCGTTCCCCCGCTCCGGTGATCGGCTTGGTGACGATCTCGATCAGCGGCACCCCGGCCCGGTTATAGTCCAGCAGCGACTCGGTGGCGCCCTCGATGCGGCCGGTGTCGCTGCCCAGGTGCAGCGACTTGCCGGTGTCCTCCTCCATGTGCGCGCGCTCGATCTCCACCCGCCAGGTGGAACCGTCCTCCAGCGGCACGTCGAGGTAGCCGTTGATGGCGATCGGCTCGTCGTACTGGCTGATCTGGTAATTCTTCGGCATGTCCGGGTAGAAGTAGTTCTTCCGGGCGAACCGGCACCAATCCACGATCTCGCAATTGAGCGCCAGGCCGATCCGGATGGCCGACTCCACCGCGGCGGCGTTCAACGTGGGCAGCGCCCCCGGCATGCCCAGGCACGTCGGGCAGACCTGGGTGTTCGGCTCGGCGCCGAACACCGTCGCGCAGCCGCAGAACATCTTGGTCTCGGTCGACAGTTCGACGTGCACCTCCATGCCTATCACCGGTTCATAGGCGGCGAGCACGTCGTCGTAGTCCATCAATTCGGCGCTCACGCGTTGCTCCTCATCGTCACCGGTCCGCGGGCGGCCTCGTACGCCGCGCCGACCCGGTAGAGCCGGTCGTCGGCCAGCGCCGGGGCCATGATCTGCAGGCCGACCGGCAGATTGTCGTCCGACGACAATCCCGACGGCAGCGACATGCCGGCGTGCCCGGCCAGGTTCAACGGCAGCGTGCACAGATCGAATAGGTACATGGCCAGCGGGTCGTCGACCTTCTCCCCCAGCCGGAACGCGGTGGTCGGGGTGGTCGGCGAGATCAGCACGTCGACGGATTCATAGGCCCGGTTGAGGTCCCCGGCGATCAGGGTGCGGACCTTCTGCGCCTGGTTGTAGTAGGCGTCGTAGTAGCCGGCCGACAGCGCGTAGGTGCCGATCATGATGCGGCGCTTGACCTCTGGGCCGAATCCGGCGGCCCTGGTCAGCGCCATCACCTCGTCGGCGCTGTGCGTGCCGTCGTCGCCCACGCGCAGCCCGTAGCGCATCCCCTCGAAGCGGGCCAGGTTGCTGGACACCTCCGACGGCAGGATCAGGTAATAGGCGGCCATCGAATGATCGATGTGCGGGCAGTCGACCTCGGTGATCTCCGCGCCGAGCGCGCGCAGCTGCTCGACGGCGGCGTTGAACGACTCCAGCACGCCCGGCTGGTAGCCCTCGCCGCGGTGCAGCTGGGCGACCACGCCGATCTTGACGCCCTTCAGGTCGCCGGCGGCGCCGGCTCGGGCGGCGGCCACCACGTCGGGCACCTCGGCCTTGACCGAGGTGGAGTCGCGCGGGTCGTGGCCGGCGATGACCTCGTGCAGCAGGGCGGTGTCCAGCACCGTGCGCGCGCACGGGCCGCCCTGGTCCAGCGACGACGCGCAGGCGATCAGGCCGTACCGGCTGACGGTGCCGTAGGTCGGTTTGACCCCGACGGTCGCGGTCAGCGCGGCGGGCTGGCGGATCGAGCCGCCGGTGTCGGTGCCGATGGCCAGCGGCGCCTGGTGGGCGGCCAGCGCCGCGGCGCTGCCGCCGCCGGAGCCGCCGGGCACCCGGTCGGTGTCCCACGGATTGCGGGTCGGGCCGTAGGCCGAGTTCTCGGTGGAGGAGCCCATCGCGAACTCGTCCATGTTGGTCTTGCCGAGGATCGGGATGCCGGCGGCGCGCAGTTTCGCGGTGACGGTGGCGTCGTACGGGGAGCGCCACCCCTCCAGGATCTTCGAACCGGCTGTGGTCGGCATGTCGGTGGTGGTGAACACGTCCTTGAGCGCCAGCGGCACCCCGGCCAGCGCCGACGGCAACGGGTCACCGGCGGCGACCTTGGCGTCGATCTCGGCGGCCACCGCGAGCGCCTGCTCCTCCGCGACGTGCAGAAACGCGTTGTACCGGCCGTCGGTCTCGGCGATCCGGTCCAGGCAGGCGCGGGTGAGCTCGGTCGAGCTGAGCTCCCCCGCGGCGATCTGGGCCGCGGCGTCGGCGGCGTCGAGCTGGGTCAGATTCGTCACTGGCTCTCCCCCAGCATCTGCGGGACGCCGAACCGGCCGTCGGCCGACCGCGGCGCCTGGTCCAGCGCTTGGGCCTGGGTCAGGCCGGGGACCACGACGTCGGGCCGGGTGACGTTGACCTCGGTGAGCGGGCTGTCGGTGCCCACCACGCCGGCGACGTCGACGGACTGGATTCGGCTGACGTGCTCGAGGATCGCGTCCAACTGGCCGGCGAAGCTGTTCAGCTCGGCGTCGGTCAACGCCAGCCGGGCCAGCCGCGCCAGGTGGGCGACGTCGTCTCGGGAGATTTGCGACACGAGCACAAAGCCTAGTCAACGCGGCGGCGGGCGAGTAACGCGCGCCGCCTCCCGCGACGACGATCGATATAGGCGGTGGAGATCTGTCCGAGGGAGGCGGCGAGATGGGCATGGCACCCGGCCAACGGGCGAGGGTGGCTGTCGGGCTGGGCGCCACCTGCGCGACGATCGGCGCCGCGAGTTTGCTCGCCGGGTCGGGGACTGCCGTCGCCGACCCGAACGCGGTGCTCGCCCAGATCAACGACGACCGGGCGGCCGGCGGGTGCGGGCCGTTGACGATGAACGGCCGCTTGGTGGCCGCGGCCCAACGGCACGCCGACGATCTGGCGTCCTCCGGCGCGGTTTCCCACAGCGGCGGCGACGGCTCCACCGTGGGATCCCGCATCCAGGACGCCGGATACGCCGCCGGTGGTTGGGCGGAGAACATCTACCGCGGCGGCGGCGATCCGGTCAGTGGCTGGATGAACAGTCCGGGACACCGGCAGAACATGCTGAACTGCTCCTACACCGAGGCGGGTCTGGCCCAGTCCGGCGGCGGCGACATGACGTACTACGTGGCGGACTTCGCGTCGCCCTGAACCGGGCCGCGAATAAGTCCCCGAGCAGGGAGTGACCGACGCCATAACCCCCGGTGGCCGCCGTGCCGACTGATCGACGCTGTGTAACAGTGGGAGGCGTGCCTTCGTATTTGCTGCGCGTTCAACTCGCCGACCGGCCGGGCAGTCTCGGCTCGCTGGCCGTGGCCCTGGGCAGCGTCGGCGCCGACATTCTGTCCCTGGACGTGGTGGAGCGCACACCGGACTTCGCGATCGACGATCTGGTGGTCGACCTGCCCGCCGGGGCGATGCCCGACAGTGTGATCACCGCCGCCGAGGCGCTCAACGGGATCCGAGTGGAGTCCATCCGGCCGCACACCGGCCTGCTGGAGGCGCATCGCGAGCTCGAGCTGATCAACCATGTCGCCGCGGCGCCCCGCGCGGACAAACTGCAGGTGCTCGTCGATGAGGCGCCGCGGGTGCTGCGGGTGGCGTGGGCGTCGGTGATCCGGCGCACCACCACCAAGTCCGGCGCCGATGGGCTGGAGCGGGTCGTCGGCAGCGCGGGCGCCCCCGAGAGCACCGCGACCCACGCGCCCTGGCTGCCGCTGTCGGAGGCCGTCGCGCTGGACGCCGACGCCGACTGGGTGCCGCAACTGCTGCGCGACCTGGACACCGCGTTGGCCGCCGCCCCGCTGGGCGGCCCGGACACCGCGCTGGTGCTGGGTCGTGGTGGCGGCCCGGACTTCCGCGCACCCGAGATCGCCCGGCTGGGCTACCTGTCCGGAATCGTCGGCTCGCTGCTGCGTTAAGCCTGTTCGGGGCCGGCTAACCCTCGACGCCGATGCTCGGGCCCAGCTTCGACTCGGCTCCGCAAGCTCCGCCGAGTCTCGCTAACCCTCGACCTCCACCTCGGCGGGTTTGCGGATGAAGAACGCCAGCACGACGGGGACCAGCGCGATGAACCCGCCGACCAGGAACGCCGCTCGCGCACCCGGCGCGCCGGCCTCCGGGACCGACTCGCCGCGGGCCTGCCCGGCGTGCAGATACGACGAGTAGATCGCGATGAGCAGCGCCGTCCCGGCCGCGCCGGCCACCTGCTGCAGGGTGTTCAGCGCGGCGGAGCCGTGCGAGTAGAGGGGGCGCCGCAGTGACGCCAGCGACGCGGTGAACAACGGGGTGAACGACGCCGCGAGCCCCAGCGCCATCACGATCTGCACCCCGACCAGCACCGGGGCGCCGGTGCCCGGACCGACCGTCGCGTAGCAGAACATCGCCGCGGCGATCATGATCGAACCGGGCACCAGCAGCGTCCGGGGTCCGCGCAGGTCATAGACCCGGCCGACCGTGGGGCCGAGCAGGCCCATCAGAATCGAACCCGGTAGCAGCACCAGCCCGGACAGCGTCGCGCTGAACTGGGCGACGTCCTGCAGGTACAGCGGCAGCAGCGAGAACGTGCCGAACATGGCCAGCGCCATCACCGCGAGCATGGCCACCGCGATCGAGTAGTTGCGCGAGGAGAACACCCGCAGGTCCAGCAGCGCCCGATCGGTGCGCTGCAACACGAGTTGCCGCCAGCCGAAGGCCACCACCAGAATCGCGCCGGCCGCCACCGCGAGCCACGGCGTCGCCCCGGGATGGCCGCCGCCGAGCCGGCTCAGGCCGTACACCACTCCGCCGAAGGCCAGCGCCGACAGGATGACCGACGGCACATCGATCGGGGCATCGGTGGTCTCCCCCAGATTCGTCATCCACCTGGCCCCGGCGGCCAGCGAGACCAGGGCGATCGGCAACACGATGCCGAACAGCCAGCGCCAGCCGAGGTGGTCGAGAACCACACCGGACAGCGTCGGGCCCAGCGCCGGGGCGAACGAGATGACCAGGCTGACCCGGCCCATCATCCGGCCGCGGGAATCCGGTGGGACCACGTTCATCATCGTGGTCATCAGCAGCGGCATCATGACGCCGGTGCCGACCGCCTGCACCACCCGGCCGACCAGCAGCGTGAGGAAGCCGGGCGCGACCAGGCAGATCGCCGTCCCCACCGTGAACGACACGGCCGCCGCCAGGAACACCTGCCGGGTGGTGAAGCGCTGCAGCAGGAACCCGGTGGTCGGGATGACCACCGCCATCGTGAGCATGAACGCGCTGGTCAGCCACTGACCCTGCTCGGGCGGGATGCCGAGCGTCTCGTTGAGCGCGGGGATGGCGATCGCCATCGTCGTCTCGTTGAGGATCGCCACGAAGGCGGCCACGAGCAGCAGCCAGATCACCCGCATTCCTGCGGGGTCGATCGGGGTTCGGGTGTCGCTCAGCTGAACGACACCGTCGGCGGGCTGGTGGTCACGTCGACGTCGCCGTAGACGTATTCGTCCTGGGTGCCGGTCTGCGGTCCGTCGCGGCGGGTGTCATAGCTGACCGGGTACACCAGGTCGCCCTTGAAGCGCACATCGGTGGAGTAGGAGGACATGTCGTCGACCTCCAGCGGTGACAGGTCCGGCATGCCCCAGCTGACGGAGTTCTCGATCGCGTCCCAGGCGTTCAGCCGCTGCGGGCACCCGGTGGGATTGATCGCCCGGGATTGGGTGCAGCTGCGGATGGCGGCGGTGATGGCGTTCTTGACGGCCTGCTTGCCGCTGTCGCTGAGCTTGAACGTCAGATCGGTGGAGTACAGGCTGAAGTACCCGGTCAGCGCGTTGAGCAGGACGGGCTTGGCCTCGACCTCCATGTTCTCGCTGCTGCTGGCCCACTCCAGGTAGCCCGGGAAGACGTAGATGGCCTTGTCGCCGACCGGCTGCCCGAACAGCGTCAGGGTCTTGGCGGCCGGGTTGTTCTGGTCGAAGTTGTCGAGCTTGACGGTGCCGTTCTCGACCTTCCAGCCGTCGACCGTCTTCTTCATCTGCACGGTCTCATCGGAGACGGTCTCGCCGAACTTCACCGACACGTGCACGCTGCCCATGCTCATCACGCCGCTGTCGGACAGGATCCGGATATCGGTGATCGGCGAGTGCTCGATCTGCTTCTTGAGGATCTCCTCGGTGAGGAACTCGGTGTTCCCCGGCTGATCGGCGCTCAGCGCCAGCACGGTTTCCGCGTCGCCGGCGGCCAGCGCCTCCAGGTAGGCCTGCATCGCGTCGGCCGGAGTGCTCTTCTTGCTGCCGCCGGAGAAGACGACGAAGCCGACGCCCACCAGCAGCAGCACCACCGCGCCGATGGCGGCGGCGATGATCAGCGGCTTCTTGTTCGACTTCGGCGGCTGCGGGCCACCGGGCGGGGTTCCCCACTGCTGACCGGGCATGGGTTGGCCGGGCATCTGCTGGCCAGGCATGGGCTGCCCAGGCATGGGCTGCCCGGGCATGGGCTGCTGGCCGGGAACGCCGGCGTAGGCCTGCTGCCAGTTCGCTTCCGGCTGCGACGGCGGCTGCGCGCCCCAGTTGGCGTCCGGCTGCGGCGGAACCGGCTGGTTCCAACTGGCCTGCACCGTGTGCTCCTGCGACGGGTCGCCCCCGGGCCCCGGCCCACCGACCCCGCCTGATCCTCCCGGCCAGTTCGTCAACGTCTTCCCCTATGTCATCCCGCAGCGGCCCATCGCGCCCCGCTCATCGTTGGTTGCAAGAAGTCTAAGCACCCGCGGCGACGGTGTTGCGCACCAGTTCACCGGGCCGCGGCATTCAGACGCGGTTCCACACCAGCGTGTTGCCCCGGCCGATGTAGCTCAACTGCAGCGAGTTCGCGGCGACCTTCAGCGGCACGTACACCATGTCCTGGTCCCCGGACTTGGCGGCCCAGTACAGCCACAGCACGCACGTCGAACCCGGGGCGCTGGACGGCCGCCGGCTTTCCGCCGGGGTGGTGTCCCAGCGGGTGAACCTCCAGGTCCCGAACTTCTGCGCGCCGTCGGTGTCGGACTTCAGCGAACCGTGCTGGCTCAACGTGGTGACGGTGACGCCGCCGTTGTCGCTTTAGTCGCCGATGAACGCGGCCACATCGACCGTCGATCCGGGGCACTGCTCATCCGGGGACACCTCCGGGCCCAGATTCGCGGTGGGTTGCGGCGCTCGCTCGACCACCGAGGACGGCGCGGCTTTCACCGTGAACGTCGCCTCGACCGGGTCCGCCGCCGCGCCGCAGCCGACGGCGCCGAGTAGGACGAACGCCCCGGCGGCCAGCGGGCCGATTCTTGCCATGGTCCTGTTCACGCCCATCATGATCCCGCATCCGAACGGTGTCACCGGACGCCTATTCCGGCTCGGGGCCGTCCTCGAGCAGCCGCCGGAAGCCGTCCTCGTCGAGGATCCGGACCCCGAGCTCGACGGCCTTGTCGTACTTGGAGCCCGGGGCGTCCCCGGCCACCACGTAGTCGGTTTTCTTCGACACCGACCCGGCGGCCTTGCCGCCGCGGGCCAGGATCGCCTCCTTGGCCTGATCGCGGGAGAATCCGGCCAGTGACCCGGTGACCACGATGGTCAGGCCCTCCAGGTTGCGTTCGATCGAGTCGTCGCGCTCATCGGCCATCCGCACCCCGGCGGCGCGCCATTTGTCGACGATGGCCCGGTGCCAGTCCACCCCGAACCAGTCGATGACGGCGGCGGCGATCGTGGGCCCGACCCCCTCGACAGCGGCCAGTTGTTCCTCGGTGGCGTTTTCGATGGCGTCCAGGTCGCCGAACTGGCCGGCCAGCGCGCGGGCGGCCGTCGGGCCGACGTGCCGGATGGACAGCGCCACCAGCACCCGCCACAGCGGCTGGGCCTTGGCCTTGCCCAGGTTCTCCAGCAGCCGGGTCCCGTTGGCGGACAGTTCGCCCTTGTTGGTGACGAAGAAGTCGGCGCGCATCAGGTCGTCGGCGCTCAGATCGAAGAGTTCGCCTTCGTCGGCGATGACTCCGGCGGCCAGCAGCGCGGTGGCTGCCTCGTAGCCGAGGCCCTCGATGTCGAAGGCTCCACGGCCGGCCAGGTGGAACACCCGTTCCCGCAGCTGCGCCGGGCAGCTGCGGGTGTTCGGGCAGCGGATGTCCACGTCGCCCTCCTTGGCCGGGGCCAGCGGGGCGCCGCATTCCGGGCAGTGGGTGGGCATGACGAATTCCCGTTCGGTCCCGTCGCGCAGGTCAACCACCGGGCCGAGCACCTCGGGGATGACGTCGCCGGCCTTGCGGATGACGATGGTGTCGCCGATCAGCACGCCCTTGCGTTTGACCTCCGAACCATTGTGCAGGGTGGCCAGCGACACCGTCGACCCGGCCACCCGGACCGGCTCCATGTACGCGAACGGGGTCACCCGGCCGGTGCGCCCGACGTTGACCCGGATGTCGAGCAGCCGGGTTTGGGCCTCCTCGGGCGGGTATTTGTAGGCGATCGCCCAGCGCGGCGCGCGGGAGGTGGCGCCGAGCCGGCGCTGCAGCGCCATCTCATCGACCTTGACCACCACGCCGTCGATCTCGTGCGCGACGTCGTGCCGATGCTCGCCCCAGTACTGGATGCGCTCCTCGACCGCGGCCAGGCCCTGCACCCGCTGGGTGTGCTCGGAGACCGGCAGCCCCCAGGAGGCCATCGCCAGATAGGCGTCGTGCAGGGTCGGCGGCGAGAAACCCTCGGCGTGGCCGAGTCCGTGACAGATCATCCGCAGCGGCCGACGGGCGGTGACGGCCGGGTTCTTCTGCCGCAGCGAACCGGCGGCGCTATTGCGCGGGTTGGCGAACGGCGGTTTGCCGTCGGCGACCAGGCTGGCGTTGAGCTCCTCGAAGTCGGCGACCCGGAAGAACACCTCGCCGCGGACCTCCAGCACCGCCGGGACCGGGTACTCGTCGCTGCCGGTGAGCCGCTGCGGGATGTCGACGATGGTGCGGGCGTTGAGGGTGACGTCCTCGCCGGTGCGCCCGTCGCCGCGGGTCGCGGCGCGCTCCAGCCGGCCGTCCCGATAGACCAGCGCCAGGGCCGCGCCGTCGATCTTGAGCTCACAGAGGAAATGCTCGTCGCTGCCGATCTCGTTGGTCAGCCGGTTCGTCCAAGCCTCCAGTTCCTCGGCGTTGAACACGTTGTCCAGGCTGAGCATCCGCTCCAGGTGCTGCGCGGGGGTGAACTCGGTGTGGAAGCCCGCGCCGCCGACCTGCTGGGTCGGCGAATCCGGGGTGCGCAGTTCGGGGTGCTCGTCCTCGAGTTGCTGCAGGCGGCGCAGCAGCGCGTCGAACTCGGCGTCGGTGATGATCGGTGAGTCCCGCACGTAGTAGCGGAATTGGTGCTCGCGCACTTCTTCGGCCAGCTCCTGCCACTGGTGACGCAGGTCCGCTTCGGCAGAGTCGGCTTCCAGGTCGGGCTCGGTTCCGCTCACGCCGCAAGGGTAGTCCGCAGTACGGTGGAGACGATGCCGCACCCGATCATGTTCTCCGACGACGATCCCGGTCTGGCCGAGCTGCGCCGGATCGCGCTCGACCTGCCGGGCGCCTTCGAGAAGATCAGCCACGGCCGGCCGTCGTTTTGCGTGCCGACGATGTTCGCCATCTACGGCGGCAGCATGAAGGATCCGGGCGGCATGATTTCGGTGCCGCACTGTGTGCTGATGAAGGTCGACGCCGCCGAACGCCCTGCGCTGGAACAGGATCCGCGTTTCTTCCTCCCGGCCTACGTGGGGCCGTTCGGCTGGTTGGGCCTGGACTTCGACGCCGCCCCGGTGGACTGGGACGAAGTCGCCGAGCTGGTGGACACCAGCTACCGGATGACCGCGGGCAAGAAGCGGATCGCAGAGCTCGACGCACGTTGACCATGTTCGGCGGGTCACCCGCCGCGGCATCGCGGGCCGGGGTGCCTCGTGACGTCGAGTGAGAAGTCAGGGCGGCTTGTGAGACGTGGCGGCGGAGCTTCCCATCGAGTGAGAAACCAGGTAGGCCAGTGAGGCGTGATGGCGGAGGCCCTCATCGGCTGAGGAACCAGGTACGTCCGTGAGACCTCAGGGATGCAAGTGAGACACCAGGGCGGCGATCTGCATCGAGTGAGAATCTAGGGACACGTTGTCCGAGTAACCCCCACCCGTATGTCTCACTCGATGCAGAGGGGGTGTCAGATGGTCTGTGTAAGTCCTGACAAGGGAAGGATCTCAGGGCATGACGACAGATCGGGATTTGGACGCGCGGCTGGCTGAGGCCGCGTCGACGGTGGAGGTGGCCGAGGCGCTGCGGGCATCCGGGGCGGTCGATGAGCTGCTGGCCTCGATCGACTCCGGCGAGGTCGCGCTGACCGGTGAGGGTGGCCTGCTGCCCGGGCTGATCAAGCTCGCGTTGGAGCGGGGCCTGGCCGCCGAGCTGACCGATCATCTCGGCTATGAGAAGGGCGACCCGGCCGGCCGGGGCCTGCCGAACGCCCGTAACGGGCACTCGGCCAAGACCGTGCAGACTGAGGCCGGCCCGGTCTCGTTGGAGGTGCCTCGGGACCGTGACGGGTCGTTCACGCCGCGGCTGGTGCCCAAGGGACAGCGCCGGCTCGGTGGGCTCGATGACATGATCGTTTCGCTGTATGCCGGCGGGATGACGTTGCGGGACATCCAATTTCACCTGCAATCAACGATCGGCGCCGAGGTGTCTCATGAGACGATCTCCAAGATCGTCGACGAGATCTCCGATGAGGTCCTTGCCTGGCAGCGTCGCCCGTTGGATGCGCTGTACCCGGTGATCTACCTCGACGCGATCGTGGTGAAGGTCAAAGACGGCGGCCACACCCGCAACAAGGCCGCGCACATCGCCGTGGGCGTCGATATGGCCGGCGTCAAGCATGTCCTGGGCATCTGGGTCCAGCAGAACGAAGGAGCCTCGTTCTGGGCGTCGGTCTGCGCTGATCTGGCCAACCGAGGGGTGCGTGACGTGCTTATCGTGTGCTGCGACGGGCTCACCGGGTTCCCCGAGGCCATCACGGCGACCTGGTCGCAGGCCACCGTCCAGACCTGCGTGGTGCACCTGATCCGCAACGCGCTGCGGTTCGTGTCCTACAAGGACCGCAAGGCCGTGGCCGCCGCGCTCAAGCCGATCTACACCGCCGCTGACGCCGATGCCGCCCGCGCCGAGCTGGATGCGTTCACCGCATCAGATTTGGGCAAGAAAAACCCCACTGTGACAATGGTTTTCGATCGATCATGGGAGCAATTCATCCCCTTCCTGGAGTTCCCTCCAGAGCTACGCCGGGTGATCTACACGACCAACTCGATCGAGTCGTTGAACTACCAACTTCGCAAGGTCACCAAGACCCGCGGGCAGTTCCCCAACGACGCCGCGGTGGTGAAACTGCTCTGGCTGGCGATCTGCAACATCGAAGACAAACGCGCCGCCGAACGGGCCAAGGAACGCGGCCAGAAACATAACCGAAAGGCCGCCGGACGCCTCGTGGAAGGACAAGTGGTCACCAACTGGAAGAAAGCCCTCGAACAGCTCGTGCTGGTCTACCCAGACCGCATCGAGCCCCACCTGTAGAACACACCAAACGACAACATCAGAGGAAACGACTTACACAAAAGACTTGACACGCTCGATGCAGATCACCGCCCTCACGTCTCACCGAGCTACCTCAGTTCTCAAACGCCTACCTGACGCCTCACTCGATGAGAGCCGCCGCCACCAGTTCTCACAAACCACCAGCACGCCTCACTCGATGCGCCGCCGCGCCACCGGTTCTCACAAACCACCGGCACGCCTCACTCGAGGGGCGACCCCGCCACCAGTTCTCACAAACCACCGGCACGCCTCACTCGGTGAACCAGCCACCACCAGTTCTCAACGGCGTCCATAGCATTCGACGCGGGACCCGGGCGCTCAAGCCGAATCGGGGTCGACGGCGATGCCGTCGGCGGCGGCCTGGCACAGCCCGATGGCCACCCGTGCCCAGTCCAATGAAGCGCCGGCCAGCCCGCAGGCCGGGGTGAGGCCGATCTGAGCGGCCAGCACCGCGCGCGGGAAGCCCAGCCGGTCGGTGACCGCCGCGGCGGCCGCGGCCACCTGCTCCGCGGCCGGGACCGGGGTCACCGCGGTCGACGGCACCACGCCCAGAGCCACGGTGCGACCGGTTTCCAGGAACTCCCCCAGGCCGTCCAGTCCGCCGGCGGACAGCAGACCGGCGTCGACCGCGACGGCATGAATCTGACTGCGCCGCAGCAATTCCCACGGAACGTCGGCTGCGCAGCAGTGCGCGCTGACCGGAACCGAGACCACCGCGGCGACCTCGTCGAGGAGGGTCACTGCCAACGGCGCGTCGATCGGGTGCACCGCCGAGAGCGCCGTCACCCCGGACAGCCGCCCGGCCAGCGCCGCGGGCAGTGACGGCTCGTCGAGTTGGACGACGACGTCGGTGTCCAGCCGGCGTGCCACCTCGGCGCGGTGCGCGGCCAGGCCCTCGGCCAACGACGCGGTCAGATCGCGCACCGCCCCGGCGTCGGTGATGGCGCGGTGCCCGCCGGACAATTCCAGTTGCGCGGCCAGGGTGATCGGCCCGGGCGCGGCGACCTTGACCGGGCGGCCACTACCCCGCAGGCCGGCCTTCTCCCAGGCCTCTTCCAGCGCGTCGAGGTCTTCGGCGAGCAGGCTGCGGGCCCGGCGGGTGACCGAGCCGCGCCGGCCCACCACGCGGTAGCCGCGCGGGCAGGTGTCGACGGCGATGTCGATGAGCAACGCGCCGGCCCGCCCGACCAGATCGGCGCCCACCCCGCGAGCCGGCAGCTCGGGCAGCGGCGTCAGCGAGGTCAGTTCTCCGACAACGATTTCGGCGGCTTCCCGCGCCGAGGTTCCCGGCCACGAACCGATTCCGGTCGCGGTGGCGAATGGCCGCATCAGATCACTGCGTCGCGCTGATCGTGGCGCTGGCCAGCACCTCGTCGCCGTCGGGGTCCGGGCGATAAAGCACCATGGTCTGCCCGGTGGCCACCCCGCGCAGCGGGCTGCGCAGCCGCATCCGCAGCGCGCCGTCGACAACCTCGGCGACCACGTCGGCGATCCCGCCGTGCGCGCGCACCTGCACCTGGCCCTCGACCGGCCCGGTGAAGGCCGAACCGGAGGTGAACACCGGCTCCGCGCCGGTCAGCTCGGTGACTTCGAGGTCCGCCAGGCCGCCGACGCGCACCACCCCGGTTTCGGCGTCGATGCCGGTGACGTAGCGCGGCAGGCCGTCGGGCCCGGGACCGGCGATGCCCAGGCCCTTGCGCTGCCCGATGGTGAACCCGTGCACACCGTCGTGTTCGGCGAGCACGGTCCCGGCGGCGTCGACGACGGCGCCGGGACGAACGCCGATCCGCGCGCCGAGGAACGCCCGGGTGTCACCGGACGGGATGAAACAGATGTCGTGGCTGTCCGGCTTGTCGGCGGTGAGCAGGCCGCGCGAGGCCGCCTCGGCCCGGATCGCCGGCTTGGGGGTGTCACCGATCGGGAACACCGCGCGGCGCAACTGCTGCGCAGTGAGCACGGCCAGCACGTAGGACTGGTCCTTGTCCGCGTCGACGGCCCGGCGCAGCCTGCCGTCGGCCAACCGGGCGTAGTGGCCGGTGGCCACCGCGTCGAAGCCCAGCGCCAGCGCGCGGGCGGCCAACGCGGAGAACTTGATTCGCTCATTGCAGCGCACACACGGGTTCGGGGTCTCGCCGCGCGCGTATGACTCGACGAAGTCGTCGATCACTTCTTCCTTGAACTTGTCGGCGAAATCCCAGACGTAAAACGGTATTCCGAGCACATCGGCGACGCGCCGGGCATCGGCGGAATCCTCCCGGGAGCAGCAACCGCGGGACCCGGTGCGCAGCGCTCCCGGCGCGGTGGACAGCGCCAGGTGCACGCCGACGACGTCGTGTCCGGCGTCGACAATCCGGGCGGCGGCCACCGAGGAGTCCACACCGCCGCTCATCGCGACCAGCACCCTCACCGCAAACCTCCCGCGCTCGCCAGCGCGGCCTGCCGCGCCCGTTCCACGACTCCGGGCAGCACCGCCAGAGCGGCGTCGACGTCGGCGTCGACACTGGTGTGCCCCAACGTCATTCGCAGTGATCCGCGGGCCAGCTCGCCGGTGGCGCCCATGGCGACCAGCACATGCGACGGCCCGGCGACCCCGGCGGTGCAGGCCGAGCCGGTGGAGCATTCGATTCCGTTGGCGTCCAACAACATCAGCAGCGAGTCGGATTCAGCGCCGCGGAAGGTGAAGTGCGCGTTGCCGGGCAACCGATTGGCCCGCGGGCCGTTGAGCGCCACATCGTCGATCCCGGACAGCACGCCGGCGATGAGCCGGTCCCGCAGTCCGGCCACCCGAACGGCGCCCTCCTCCAGTTCGCCGATGGCGACCCGCGCCGCCTCGGCCAGGCCGACCGCGGCGGCGACGTCGGGCGTTCCGGAGCGCACATCACGCTCCTGTCCGCCGCCGTGGGTCAGCGGGGCGCAGCCGGTGTCGCGGCGCAGCAGCAGGGCGCCGGCGCCCACCGGGCCGCCGAATTTGTGCCCGGTCAGGCTGAGCGCTGCCAGCCCGCTGTCGGCGAAGCGCACCGGCAGCTGCCCGACGGCCTGCACCGCGTCGCTGTGGATCGGGACGCCGTGTTCGGCGGCGATCGCGGCCAGTTCGTGGATCGGCAGCACCGCGCCGACCTCATTGTTGGCCCACATGGCGGTGACCAGGGCGACGTCGTCGTGCGCGTCGAGCGCCGCCCGCAGTGAATCAGGGTCCACCGACCCGTCCGCCAAGGTGGGCAGCACGGTCAGCTCCGCGCCCTGGTGGTCGACGAGCCATTGCACGGCGTCGAGCACGGCGTGGTGCTCCACCGCGGTGGTGACGATGCGGCGGGCGGCGGGACGCTCGGCGGTGCGGGCCCAATAGATGCCCTTGACCGCCAGGTTGTCGCTCTCGGTGCCGCCGGCGGTGAAGATCACCTCCGACGGGCGCGCGCCGAGCAGCCCGGCCAGCGTCTCGCGGGCCTCTTCCATCCGCCGCCGCGCCAACCGGCCGGATCCGTGCAGCGAGGAGGGGTTGCCGACGGTCGCCAGAACCGCCGTCATCGCCTCGATGGCGCTCGGGTACATCGGGGTGGTGGCGGCGTGGTCGAGATACACCGGGGTGGCGGAGGTCATGACCGATCCAGGATACCGGCCCCGGGTGGGCCCGCTCGGCCCGCGGTCAGGCGGCGGTCGGGTGGGCGATCGGCGCGCCGGTCCGCCCCACCCCCAGCACTTGGGCCTGGGCCCGGTGCGCCAGGGTGCGCCGACTGTCCCGGGGATCGAGCTGATAACCCAGGTGCACGTGGGCGACGGTGCGCCGGGCGGTCATCAGCCGGCGGATCGAGGACCCCAGCGAGTCCTCCCCGATGTAGGCCGCGGCGGTGGAGCGGCGGCCGTCGCGGTGGTGGTAGCTGAGCCGGACCGGCTGCACCGGACGACCGGAGTCGACCGCGGCCTGGAACAACGCCGGCGCGAAGCGCCCGTGCGCCTGCCCGCACCAGGTGGTGCCCTCCGGGAAGGCGACCACGGTCTTTCCGGACCGCAGCCGGTGCGCGACGTCGGCGACCACCCCGGGCAGGGCCCGCAGGCTGCCGCGTTCGATCGGGATGACCCGCAGCATCCGGGCCAGCTGCCCCAGCCCCGGCCAGCAGGTCATCTCGGCCTTGGCGACAAACGCGCCGGGGGTCACCGCGCCGATGACGAAGATGTCGGCCCAGGAGATGTGGTTGCTGACGACCAGGACGCCCCGCAGATTCGGGCGAGCCCCGCCTTCGAAGCCGGACACGCTGACCCGCACACCGAGGGCGCGCAGCACCAGCCGGCAGTAGCCGCGTTGCAGGTGGGTTTTGGCGGGACCGCACAGGCCGGTGGCCGGCAGCACCGCCAGCCCGGGGGCCAGCGCGGCCAGCGCCGCCGCGCGCATCAGCAGTCGGCAGGTCACCGCGGCGCGGGAGTCCGATTCCACGCCCGCCTGCAGGCAGCCGAGGTGGCACGAGGCGCGCGGCACCCACGGGTTCGGGCGAGCGGCCACCGGGGCCGCCGCCAGCGTCGGGGCGCTCACTGCTGTGCCGCCACGGCGGCCGCCCCGGCCGACCGGAGTCGGTTCAGGTAGCGGGTGTCGGCGCGGCGCTTGTCCAGCAGCGCGGGGAAATCGGCCACGCCGAAGTCCGGGTCGTGCGCGGGCGGACCGCACACCTCCGCGCCGAGGCGCAGGTAGCCGCGCATCAGCGGCGGCAGCGTCGGACGGTCCAGCGCCGGCAGCTCTGCCAACCCGCGGCCGTCGAGCATGACGGGCCGGTACGGGGTGACGGTGTGCTCGGCGGCGACGGCGTGCCGGCGGGTGACGAAGTCGTGCACGCTGCGGATCTGCGCGCCGGGCGCCCCGACGCCGTCGACCGGGACCGACACGCAGCCGGCGACGTAGTCGTAGCCGGAGCGGTCCAGATACGCCAGGATGCCGGTCCACATCAGCAGCACCACCGCGCCGTTGCGGTGTTCGGCGCGGACCACCGCCCGGCCCATCTCCACCAGCGACGGGCGCAGCCGGTCCCAGCCGGAGATCTCGAACTCGGTGGCCGTGTACAGGCCGCCGGCGGCGATCGCCCCGGGCGGCGGCAGCATTCGGTAGCAGCCGACGAACTGGCCCGTCGTCTCCTCGCGGACCAGCAGGTGGTCGCAGTGCTGGTCGAATTCGTCGGCGTCGCGCCCGTCGGCGGCCGGCGGCAGCGCGAATCCGGGTTCGGCGGTGAACACGTCGTGGCGCAGCCGCTGGGCGGCGTCGATCAGCTCGGGGTCGGCCGACAACAGCAGCGTGTAGCGCGCGGTGGTCGCGGTGGTCTCGGTCGCGGGAATGAGAACTGAGGTGCTCATAGGGCCAGGCTGACGCCACGAACCGGCCGGACGGCAATCGCGGCGTGACGGGTTCATGAGCGTCTGGTGACGAGTTGTGCCGTGCCCGGACACGCGAAAACCCCGGCACGATCACGTCGTGCCGGGGTTTTCGGGTGCGAAGAGAATCAGCCCTTACGAGCCTTGATCGCCTCGGTCAGCTGCGGGGTGACGTTGAACAGGTCACCCACGATGCCGTAGTCGGCGATCTCGAAGATCGGCGCTTCCTCGTCCTTGTTGACCACCACGATGGTCTTCGAGGTCTGCATGCCGGCCCGGTGCTGGATCGCGCCGGAGATGCCCAGGGCGATGTACAGCTGCGGGGACACGGTCTTGCCGGTCTGGCCGATCTGGAACTGGCCCGGGTAGTAGCCGGAGTCGACCGCCGCGCGGGACGCGCCGACGGCGCCGCCGAGGGAATCGGCGAGCTCCTCGACCACCGAGAACTTGTCGGCCGAGCCGACGCCGCGGCCGCCGGCCACGACGACCGAGGCCTCGGTCAGTTCCGGACGGTCACCGGCGACAACCGGCTCACGCGAGGTGATCTTGGTGGCGTTCTCCGCGGCGGCCGGCACCTCGACGGTGACCAGCTCGCCGGCGCCGGCCTCATCGGAGGCCTCGACGCCGCCGGGGCGGACGGTGATGACCGGGGAGTCGCCGTTGGCCTTGGCCTCGACGGTGAACGCGCCACCGAAGATGGAGTGCACGCCCACGCCGCCGTCCTTGACGTCGATGACGTCGACGAGCAGGCCGGAGCCGTTGCGCGCGGCCACCCGGCCGGCGATCTCCTTGCCGTCGGCCGTGGCGGCGATGAGCACCGCCGCGGGGGCGGTGGTCTCGACCAGGTTGGACAGCACGTCCACGTACGGGGTGAGCAGGAAGCCGTCCACGTCGGCCGATTCGGCGACGTAGATCTTCGCGGCGCCGGCGGCCTTGAGGCCTTCGACCAGCGAATCGGCGGAGCCCGGGGCGCCCACCACGACGGCGGACGGCTCGCCCAGCGTGCGGGCGGCGGTGATGAGCTCGTTGGTGACCTTCTTCAAGCCACCGTCGGCGTGCTCGACGAGCACAAGTACTTCAGCCATGTGATTGCCTTTGTCTTAGGTGTGCGGTCTTAGATGAGCTTCTGGCCGACCAGGTACTCGGCGATCTTGACGCCGCCTTCGCCCTCGTCGGTGATCTTCTCACCGGCGGTCTTCGGGGGCTTGGGGGTCGAGGAGGTCACGGTGGACCCGGCGTTGGCGACGCCGACCTCGTCGGCCTCGACACCGATGTCGGCCAGCGACAGCACGGTGACTTCCTTCTTCTTGGCGGCCATGATGCCCTTGAAGGACGGGAAGCGCGGCTCGTTGATCTTCTCGCTGACGCTCACGATGGCGGGCAGGGTGGCCTCCAGGCCGAACACGCCCTCATCGGTCTCGCGCTCACCGGTGATCTTGTCGCCCTCGACGGTCAGCTTGCGCACGTGGGTCAGCTGCGGCAGGCCCAGGTACTCGGCGATGATCGCCGGCACCGCGCCGCCGACACCGTCGGTGGACTCATTGCCGGCGATGACCAGCTCGACGCCCTCGACGGCGCCCAGCGCGCGGGCCAGCACCCACGCGGTCTGGATCACGTCGGAGCCGTGCACGGCGTCGTCCTTGACGTGGACGGCCTTGTCGGCGCCCATCGACAGCGCCTTGCGGATCGCTTCGGTGGCCCGCTCGGGGCCGACGGTCAGCACGGTGACAGTGCCGTCGCCCTGCTTCTCCTTGATCAGCAGCGCCTCTTCGACGGCGCGCTCGTTGATCTCGTCCAGAACCGCGTCGGCGGCTTCACGGTCCAGCGTGAAATCACCGTCGGAAAGCTTGCGCTCCGACCAGGTGTCTGGGACCTGTTTGATCAGGACCACGATATTCGTCATGCTCGGTGTTCGTCCTCCTCGACGGGCCTTCGCAGGCGCCGCGAAGCGACCGCGAAGGACATTGGCATGGGCCACGATATCGCACCATCCGGAAATGTTACTCATCGGTAACTTATGATGGTCCGCGGGTCCACAATAGCGGGTCGTACTGCGGGTTCGGACCCGCCCCGGGCGTCGGGGGCTTTCTGCTGGAGGGTGTGCGCGGGATAGCCTGCCTGCAATGAGTCATTCCACCGCCGACGGGCCCGTCGGCCCCACCCCCGAACATGCGACCGAGACCGAGGCCGCGGGACTTCCGCTGACCGGCGAACGCACCGTGCCCGGACTGGACGTGGAGAACTACTGGTTCCGTCGGCACGAGATCGCCTATCTGCGGATGGCCGACCGCTGCACCGGCGCTGACGTGCTCGAAGCCGGATTCGGCGAGGGCTACGGCGCGGACCTGCTGGCCGGCGTCGCCCGCCGGGTGATCGGCGTGGACTACGACGAATCCGCCGTCGCGCACGCCCGCGCCCGCTATCCGCGGGTCGAGGTCTGCCAGGGAAACCTGGCCGAACTGCCGCTGCCCGACGGCAGCGTCGACGTCGTGGTGAATTTCCAGGTCATCGAGCACCTGTGGGATCAGTCACAATTCGTCGCCGAATGCGCGCGGGTGCTGCGCCCCGGCGGCGTGCTGCTGATGTCCACGCCGAATCGGATCACCTTCACCCCCGACAGTGACGTTCCGGTCAATCCGTTCCACACCCGGGAGCTCAACGCCGCCGAGCTCGCCGAGCTGCTCACCGACGGCGGGTTCGAGATCGAGTCGATGAACGGCGTGTTCCACGGCCCGCGGCTGCGCGAGCTGGACGCCAAGTACGGCGGGTCGATCATCGACGCGCAGATCGCCCGCGCGCTGGCCGACGCGCCGTGGCCGGCGGATCTGCTGGCCGACATCGCCGGGTTGGCGGCCGACGACTTCGAACTGCTGCCCGCCGAGGACCGGGACATCGACGCCAGCCTGGACCTGCTCGCGATCGCGGTGCGCCGGTGACCGAGCAGTCCACGTCGCAGACCCCGGGGATGTTCACCCTGGTGCTGCACACCCATCTGCCCTGGCTGGCCCATCACGGCCGCTGGCCGGTCGGCGAGGAGTGGCTGTATCAATCCTGGTCGGCGTGCTACCTGCCGCTGGTGCGGGTGCTGCGCCGGCTGGCCGCCGAGGACCGGACGAATCTGCTGACGCTGGGTGTCACGCCGGTGGTCGCCGCCCAGCTCGACGATCCGTACTGCCTGGACGCCATGGAGCACTGGCTGGCGAATTGGCGGTTGCGCGCGACCGAGGCCGCCGTCTCTCCCACCGCCGGCGCCGAGCCGGGCACCGCCTGCGCCCCGGAGGCGATCCGGGCGTTCGGCGCCCGGGAGCACGCCGAGGCCCAGGCCGAGCTGGACGAGTTCGCCGGCCTGTGGCGGCACGGCGGCAGCCCGGTGCTGCGCGAGCTGGCCGACGCCGGGACGGTGGAACTGCTCGGCGGGCCGCTGGCGCACCCGTTCCAGCCGCTGCTGGCGCCGCGGCTGCGGGAGTTCGCGCTGACCGAGGGGCTGGCCGACGCCGCCGCCCGGTTCGGCCGCACCCCGGCCGGCATCTGGGCCCCGGAATGCGCGTACGCGCCGGGCATGGAACGCGGTTACGCCGACGCCGGCGTCGGTCACTTCATGGTCGACGGGCCCTCGCTGCACGGCGACACCGCCCTCGGCCGCCCGGTCGGTGACACCGACGTGGTGGCCTTCGGCCGCGACCTGTCGGTCAGCTACCGGGTGTGGTCGCCGAAGTCCGGCTACCCCGGGCACGCCGCCTACCGCGATTTCCACACCTATCACCACGGCACCGGCCTCAAACCCGCCCGGGTGACCGGCCGCGCGGTGCCCTCGGAGGCCAAGGCCCCCTACGACCCGGCGCGCGCGGACGCCGCGGTGGACACCCACGTCGCCGACTTCGTCGACACCGTCCGGCGCCGGTTGATTAGCGAGTCCGAGCGGATCGGCCGACCCGCGCACGTGGTGGCCGCGTTCGACACCGAACTCTTCGGGCACTGGTGGCACGAGGGGCCGATCTGGCTGGAACGGGTGCTGCGGGCGCTGCCGGCGGCCGGCGTCCGGGTCGGCACACTCGCCGACGCCCGGGCGCAGGGGTTCGTCGGGCGCCCGGTGCAGCTGCCGCCGAGTTCCTGGGGGTCGGGCAAGGACTGGCAGGTGTGGTCCGGGGATCAGGTCGGCGATCTGGTCCGGTTGAACGCCGAGGTCGTCGACACGGCGCTCAACGCCGTCGACAAGGCGGCCGAGGTGGCCCGCGGCGCCGCCGGCCTGGGCGGGCCGATCCCGCGCGACCGGGTCGCCGACCAGATCCTGCGCGAAACCCTGCTCACGGTGTCCTCGGACTGGCCGTTCATGGTCAGCAAGAATTCGGCCGCCGAGTACGCCCGCTACCGCGCCCACCTGCACGCGCACGCCACCCGCGAGATCGCCGGCGCGCTGGCCGCCGGCCGCCGTGACGCCGCGCAGCGACTGGCCGACGGCTGGAATCGGGCCGACGGATTGTTCGGGGCGCTGGACTCCCGACGGCTTCGGCCGCCATGCTGAAACACGCGATGAAGGTGCTGCTGGTCTCCTGGGAGTACCCGCCGGTGGTGATCGGCGGGCTGGGACGCCATGTCCATCACCTGGCCACCGAGCTGGCCGCCGCCGGCCACGAGGTGGTGGTGCTCTCGCGCCGGCCCACCGGCACCGATCCGCTCTCGCACCCCAGCACCGACGAGGTCAGCGAAGGCGTGCGGGTGGTGGCCGCAGCCCAGGACCCGCACGAGTTCAGCTTCGGCGAGGACATGATGGCCTGGGTGCTGGCGATGGGCCATGCGATGACCCGCGCCGGCCTGGCGCTGGGCGATTGGCGTCCCGACGTGATGCACGCGCACGACTGGCTGGTCGCCCACCCGGCCATCACGCTGGCCGAATTCTTCGATGTGCCACTGGTTTCCACCATCCACGCCACCGAGGCGGGCCGGCATTCCGGCTGGGTTGCCGGGAAGGTGAGCCGGCAGGTGCACGCGCTTGAGTCCTGGCTCGCCCACGACTCGGACGCGCTGATCACCTGTTCGGCGTCCATGCGCGAGGAGATCACCCGGCTGTTCGGGCCGGGTCTGGCTGAAACCAGCGTCATCCCCAACGGGATCTGCACGACCGGTTGGCCGTTCGCCACTCGCCGCGCTCACGACGGGCCGCCCGAGTTGCTCTACTTCGGCCGGCTGGAGTACGAGAAGGGCGTCCAGGACGCCATCGCCGCGTTGCCGAGGGTCCGTCGCACCCATCCGGGAGCCACCCTCACCGTCGCCGGCGACGGCACCCAGGAAGATTTCCTGATCGAGACCGCGCGCCGGCACAAGGTGCTCAAGGCGACGAAATTCGTTGGGCGCGTTGACCACCGGCAGCTGCTGACCCTGCTGCACCGCGCCGACGTGGCGGTGCTGCCGTCGCACTACGAACCGTTCGGGATCGTCGCGTTGGAGGCGGCCGCGGCGGGCATCCCGCTGGTGGCCTCGACGGCAGGCGGCCTCGGCGAGGCCGTCATCGACGGTGAGACCGGGTTGAGCTTCGGCCCGCGGGATGTGGCCGCGCTGGCCGCCGCGGTGCGCCGGGCGCTCGACGACCCGGCCGCCGCGCAGCGGCGCGCCCGCGCCGCCCGGGCCCGGCTGACGTCGGATTTCGCCTGGCACACCGTCGCCGAGCGGACCGGTCAGGTGTACCTGGCCGCCAAGCGCGGCGTGCGCGCGCCGCAGCCGCGCCGGATCATCGTCGAGCGTCCGCTGCCGGATTACGGCTGATTGAATAGGCATCTGCCACTACATCGACATTGCGATAGGGTGACACCAGGTGGTGTCAACGCCATCCTGCAGGTTTCGCGGCATTCTTTGCCGCCCGCCTCATCTCGCCGAACACGCGGCGATTCCCGCGGCAAGCGGATCGAAATCCCCTGCCCGACATCATCCAGCGGCATCAGACGCGTCTGGATCGATGGCGCTTCTGCAATGCCCCACCGCTGCCTACGCCAGAGGCAGGACCACGTTCACACCACAGAAAGATCGACAGACCGTGACTCTCAATGGAATCACCACCGGCACCGAGCGAGTGATCATCGAGGACATCCTCGACCGCAACCGCCAGGCGCTCATCGCGACCGCCCGTGGCTTATCTGAAGCCGACGCCCGCCGACGACTCGTCGCTTCCCTGACGACACCGATCTCC
Source organism: Mycolicibacterium brumae (assembly GCF_025215495.1). NCBI lineage: Bacteria > Bacillati > Actinomycetota > Actinomycetes > Mycobacteriales > Mycobacteriaceae > Mycobacterium > Mycolicibacterium brumae. The sequence continues at coordinate 2,707,005 of NZ_CP104302.1, forward strand.
CTACTCAAGCACGCCGCTGGAGCAGAACGAATCTGGTTCCAACGATTCTGGCCAGGACTCGACGAATCCGAATGCGACGGATACTCACGTCGAGACGAGGGGACCTTCGCCGTCGCAGACGACGAGTCGCTGGCAGACGTCATCGCCGAGTTCGAGCGCGCAAGCCAGCGATCACGCGAGATCGCCTCGCGCTTCTCGCTCGACGACACCAAGGACAACCCTCGGGAAGGAGCCGTCAGCATGCGATGGGCGCTGCTGATGCTCATCCAGGAGTTCGCCAGACATGCGGGCCACGGCGACATCCTGCGCGAACAGATCGCCGGTGTAGGCGCGGCCTATCGGTCGTAGCCGACCAGCGCGAGGGATTCGGGCAGGTCAACGCCATGCCTCAGCGCGGCCCAGCGGCCTCCTTCTGCTCAATGTCTGCCAGCGCCGCGGCCAGTTGCGCGCGCTGCTCGGCGGTGGCGTCCCAGGCGACCTTGCGGTTCTTGACCACCGTGGCCAGCGAGCCCACGGCGATCGAGTAGTCCGGGATGTCGCCGTGCTGCCGTCGCACTACGAACCGTTCGGGATCGTCGCGCTGGAGGCGGCTGCGGCCGGCATCCCACTGGTGAGCTCATCAGCCGGCGGCCTCGGCGGGGCCGTCATCGACGGGGAGACCAGGTTGTCCTTCCCACCCCGGGATGTGGCCGCGCTCGCCGCGCAACAGCGTTCGATGGCGGCCCGCGCCCGGCTCACCTCCGACTTTTCCTGGCAAACCGTCGTCGAACGGACCGGACAGGTGTACCTGGCCGCCAAGCGCGGCGAGCTGTCGCCGCAGCCGCACCGGATCATCGTCGAGCGCCCCCTTCCTGACTACGGCTGACACCGAATTCCCGGTCCCACTCCGTCGAGCGGATTTGGCCCGGTTCGGCACCTCTCGGCCGAGTGGGCATGGTCAAATAGCCCATGCCCAGCAAATTCTCTCGTCGCACCTGGTTCGGCCTGGCCGGAGCCACCGCGGCCGCAGCCGCGCTGACCGCCTGCGACAGCAAAACCCCAACCGGCGACACGGCCGCCACCCCGTCGCTCACTCCGCGCGGGCCGATCACCGATCCCGACACCGCGCTGGAGGCCCTCAAGCAGGGCAATCAGCGCTTCGTCACCGCCGAGCAGATGCACCCCGGTGAGCACCCTGACGCCCGGGTAGATGTGGCCGGCGGGCAGAAGCCATTCGCGGTGCTGGTGAGCTGCTCGGATTCCCGGGTCCCGCCGGAACTGCTGGTCGACCAGGGTTTCGGCGATCTGTTCGTGGTGCGGGTGGCCGGCAACGTGATCGGCCCGTCGGAGCTGGGCAGTGTCGAATACGCGGTCGACCACCTGCACACCCCGCTGATCGTGACCGTCGGGCACACCCGTTGCGGGGCGGTCGAGGCCGCCGTGGACAGCGTGGAAAGCGGCGAGGCTCCGCACGGGGCGATCGCTGAGATCGTCAAGCTGATCACTCCGGCCGTCCACGAGGCGCAGAAGGACCCCGGCGAGGATCTCCTCGACACCGCGGTCCGCCTCAACGCCGTGCAGTCCCGCGACACCCTGCTGAAATCCACGGTGGTGGCCGACGCGGTCGCGGCCGGCAAGCTCCGAGTCATCGCGGCCTACTACAGTCTCGACAACGACGGCAAAGTCGAGCTGCTCTGAGCCGCGCCCGGCTGAGGGCTTCCCACTGAAGCGACGCGGTTACGTACCGTGGAGAACAGGTGACCGCGAAGGGAGACCCGCATGCCGGTGAAACACAGCGACGATCTCCGCTGGGTCGAAATGGAACTGGTCGTGCCCGGCACGCCGGATCAGCTGTGGCAGGCGGTCGCCACCGGACCCGGGAACGCCGCCTGGTTCACGCCGACCCAGATCGACGGGCGGGTCGGCGGAACGGTGGTGTTCGACCTGGGCGATTACGGCGAATCCATTGCGGAGATCACCGTCTGGGACCCGCCGCGGCGACTCGGCTACGTCGAACGCGATTGGGCCGGGAATGCGCCGCCGCTCACCACCGAGATCAGCGTGACCGGCAGGCCCGACGGCGCCCTGCTCCGAATGAGGCACACGCTGGAGTCGGGATCCGACGAATGGGATCCCCACCTGGAGGGATTCGAGGCCGGTTGGCCAGGCTGTTTCGAGGTGCTGCGCCTTTACCTCGCGAATTTCGCCGGGCTGCCGGCGGTGACCGTGGGCGCGACGGGCGCCGCCGCCACGGCCGCGCACGCCGGCGCCTGGAAGACCCTGACCAGCTTGCTCGGGCTGGCGGGCGCCGATGTCGGGGATGAACGGTCCCTCACCCCGGGACCGCAAACCCTGACCGGTGTGGTGGAACGCGTCAGCCAGGACAACAAGCAGCGCTATCTCCTATTGCGGCTCACCCAGCCGGGCGCCGGGGCAGCCCTGATCGGGACCTATGACGCCGGGGAGCGCGTCAACGCCAACGTGATCTGCTACTTCTACGGCGACGACGCCGCCGACCGCGCCGCCGGCGTCGAGGACAGCTGGCGGGACTGGCTCAGCGAGAACATCGGCCCGCCACCGGCCGTGCCGGCCTGCTGACGTTCGCCCGCGCCGCCGCGCTCCTGCGGGCGGCGCACATTGGCCCCGCTCCCTAGCGGGGCTCGGCGGCCTTCTTCCGCTCGATGTCGGCCAGCGCCGCGGCCAGTTGCGCGCGCTGCTCGGCCGTGGCGTCCCACGCCACCTTGCGGTTCTTGACCACCTTGGCCGGCGAGCCGACGGCGATCGAGTAGTCCGGGATGTCGCCCTTGACGACGGCGTGCGCGCCGAGCACGCAGCCGCGGCCGACGCGGGTGCCGCGCAGGATCGTCACCTTGGTCGCGATCCAGGTGTCCGGCCCGATCCGCACCGGGCTCTTGACGATGCCCTGGTCCTTGATCGGCATCTCGATGTTGTCCATCTTGTGGTCGAAGTCGCAGACGTAACACCAGTCGGCCATCAGCGCGGAGTCACCCAGTTCGATGTCCAGGTAGGTGTTGATGACGTTGTCGCGACCCAGCACCACCTTGTCCCCGATGCGCAGCGACCCTTCGTGGCAGCGGATGGTGTTCTTGTCCCCGATGTGCACCCAGCGGCCGATCTCCATCTGGGACAGCTCCGGGGTTGCCTGGATCTCCACACCCCGGCCCAGGAAAACCATGCCCCGGGTGATGATGTGCGGGTTGGCCAGCTTGAACTTCAGCAGCCGCCAGTAGCGGACCAGGTACCACGGCGTATATGCCTTGTTGGCCAGCACCCAGCGCAGTGAGTCACGGGTCAGGAACTTCGCCTGGCGCGGGTCGCGCAGCCGCTGACCCCGCCACCTCTTGTGGATCGGAGCGCCCCACATGGTCGTCATGGCCGCAAAGCCTATCGGCCCGACGGTGGCGGCGAGACAACGCGTTACCCTCGTGACACCCGAGAATCGGGTGATCGGATCGGTAAGGGGACGACACTGGTGCTTCGGCGCATCGGCGCAGTGACCTCGGCACTGGCGCTTCTGGGCGTCGCCGGTTGCGGCGACAACAGCCACTGGGTCGACGCGGCGCCGTCGCTGGGCTGGTCGGCGCAGTACGGTGACGCCGCCAACAGCAGCTATGTCGACCGCGAGGGCGCTACAGATCTAGAGCCGACCTGGACGCGGTCGGTCAAGGGGACCCTCGGCGCGGCCGGGGCGCTGGGCTCGTTCAACTATCTGGCGCTCAACGCCGAGAGTGAGAACGGCTGCACCCTGATGGTCTGGGAGATCGACAACAACGCCCGGCAGCGTTGGTGCACGCGGCTGTGGCCGGGCGGCAATTTCACCTCCCCGCTGATCGACGGCTTCGACAATCTCTACGTCGGTCAGCCCGGCGCGATCCTGAGTTTCCCGCCCACCCAATGGATCCGCTGGCGCCAGCCCGTCATCGGCCAGCCGCAGACGCCGCGGCTGGTCGCCGGCGGTGAGCTGCTGGTGGTCACCCATCTGGGGCAGGTGCTGGTGTTCAACGCCCACCGCGGCACCGTCGAGGGCACCCCGCTGGACCTGGTCAAGGGCCTGGATCCGACCGACTCGCTGCGCGGGCTGGCCGACTGCGCGTCCTCGGGGCCGGAGTGCCCGATCCCCGCGGCGCCGGCGTTCTCGGCGAAGTCGAACATGATCGTGCTGGGGCTGCGGGAACCCGGCTCGGACGCCTCGACGCTGGTCGGGCTGCGATACCGGCCCGGTGAGTCCCCGCTGGTGCGCCAGGAGTGGAGCAGCGACGCCGTCAAGGCGGGGGTGCTGGCCGCTCCGGCGCTGTCCGCCGACGGGCGCACCGTGTACGTCAATGGCCGGGACCGCAAACTGTGGGCGCTCGACAGTGGCGACGGCGAGGTCAAATGGTCGGCCGCGATGAAGTTCCAGCCGCAGACTCCCCCGACGGTGGCGCCGGACGGCACGATCATCGTCGGCGGCGGCCCGGGCGCCGAGCTGGTGGCGCTGCGCGACGAAGGCGAGCAGGCCAGCGAGGTGTGGCGTCGCGACGACGTCACCCCGCTGACGACCGCCAGCCGCGCCGGCGACGACGTCGCCTACGTGGTGAGCGCCGACGGTGACGACGGCATGGCGTTGCTGGCGTTCAACCCCGCCGACGGCAGCACCGTCAACTCCTACCCGCTGCCGGAGGCCACCGGGTTCCCGGTCGGGGTGTCACTGGCCGCCGACGGTTCGGTGATCGCCGCCACCAGCGACGGCCAGGTCTACGGGTTCACCCCCGCGGAGGACTGACAGGCGAGAGTCAGGCGAACATCGGCGCGACGGCTTCGCGCGGAATCGACACCACGATGGCGCCGAAGGACTCCGCGAGCACCGCGCCACGGTCGAAGAAGAACATCATCTCATCGTTGGTGAGCGCGAAGTTCTGGTAGGTGTCCGGGTTGGCCGCGACGGCGTCGCTGATCACGGTCCCGTCACCAAACTGCCGGGCGATCTCGGCCTGCACCAGTGGCTCGATCACCGGGATCGGGTCGGTTCCCTCGCGGAACAACGTCGGGATGGTCAGCGCCTTGCGGTAGCCCTGGTCCCAGTTGAACGCCTTGTAGAAGCTGCTCGGGTGCGCGCCGCCGGTGTCCTCGAAGGTCTCCAGCACCAGGGTCTGGGTGCCGCGCGGCGGCACCGACGAGTTGAACTCCAGCGACTTCATCTCCAGCGTGTACGGGGCCAGCCGGGCGCCGGAGCCCTTCGCCAGGTTCAGGAATCCGTCGCGGGTCTGCTTGACGTACTCCAGCACCGGCTTCTGGTTCGGGAAGATCGACGGGAAGCTGATGTCGACGGTGTAGCCCGGGTCGACGATCTTCTGCACGCAGTTGTTGGCCACCAGTTCGGTGTCGATGTCGGTGCACTTGGGCGGGGCGGCGACGGCGGCCGGAGCGGCGGCGCCGGAGGCGACGACGAGGACGGCCAGCGCCGCGGAAAGGCCCGCGGGAATCGAGATGCGCATTGGTCACACGATACCGCCGCGCCGCCCGAGCGCCGAAAACCGCAGCTCAAGCCGCCAAAGTCCGATACGCCGTGCGGACGCTGTTCGCTCCTGCGACGATTGACCGTCATCATCCGTTCAACAACCGGAGGCCGCGCCCGATGAGCGAATTCCTCGACACCCTCAACGGATACATCTGGAGCAACGCGCTGATCTTCCTGTGCCTGGCCGCCGGGGTGTACTTCTCCTTCCGGTCGCGCTTCGTGCAGGTGCGTCAGATCCCCGAGATGGTGCGCCTGATGGTCAAGGGTGAGAAATCACCGTCGGGCGTCTCGTCGTTCCAGGCGCTGACGATGTCGCTGGCCGGCCGCGTCGGCACCGGCAACATCGCGGGTGTGGCGACCGCCATCGCCTTTGGCGGGCCCGGCGCGATGTTCTGGATGTGGACGGTGGCGTTCCTGGGAGCCTCGACCTCGTTCGTGGAGTGCACGCTGGGCCAGATTTACAAGGTCCGAGACCGGTTGACCTACGAGTACCGCGGCGGCCCGGCGTACTACCTCAGCCAGGCTCTCGCGCACACCAAGGCCGCGCCGCTGTTCAAGATCTACGGCCTGATCTTCGCCGCGGTGACCGTGCTGGCCTGTGGGCTGCTGCTGCCCAGCGTGCAGTCGAACTCGATGGCGGTGGCGATGCACAACGCCTGGGGCTTCTCGACCTGGTGGGCCGGGGTCGGCACGGTGATCGTGTTGGCGTTCATCATCATCGGCGGTGTGAAGCGAATCGCCACCTTCGCCTCCATCGTGGTCCCGTTCATGGCGGTGTTCTACATCGTGTTCGCGCTGATCATCGTGTTCACCAACGCCTCCGAGCTGCCCGGGCTGATCCAGATGGTGTTCGCCAGCGCGTTCGGCGCCGACGCCGCCTTCGGCGCGATCATCGGCTCAGCGGTGATGTGGGGCGTCAAACGTGGCATCTACTCCAATGAGGCCGGTCAGGGCACCGGGCCGCACGCCGCCGCTGCCGCCGAGGTGTCGCACCCGGCCAAGCAGGGACTCGTGCAGGCCTTCGCGGTCTACGTCGACACCCTGTTCATCTGCTCGGCGACGGGCTTCCTCATCCTGTCCACCGGCGCCTACCGGGTGTTCGAAGGCGAGTCCGCCTCCGGGCGGGTCATCGCCGAGGGCGGCGCGCTGCCGTCGGCAGTGGTGGAGGTCGGGCCGGCCTACGCCCAGATCGGGTTCGACACGCTGTGGCACGGCGCCGGCTCGAGCTTCATCGCCATCTCGCTGGCTTTCTTCTGCCTGACCACGATCATCGCCTACTACTACATGGCCGAGACCAATCTGCGGTTCCTGATCGGCAAGGCCGCCACCAACACGGTGCCGCTGATCCGCGGCACTGTCGGCTCCAACCTGACCATGGTGTTGCAGGCGGCGATCCTGATCTCGGTGATGAGCGGCGCGGTGTCGACCGCCGCGGAGGCCTGGACGCTCGGCGACATCGGCGTCGGCCTGATGGCCTGGCTGAACATCATCGGCATCCTGATCCTGCAACAGCCGGCCTACAAGGCGTTGCGGGACTTCGAGAAACAAAAGAAGGCCGGACTGGACCCGATGTTCGACCCGATCGCGCTCGGCATCCGCAACGCGACGTTCTGGGAGAACTACGACCCGAAGACCGGCAAGGACAAGGTCCCCGCGCCCTCGCTCAGCTGATCGCCGCCCGGCAGACGAACGCTGTGCTGCGGGCCGACGGCCCGGCGCCGATCCGGGTGAGCACCACGGTCAGCGGGTCGCCGCCGCGGGGCCGCAGCCGTCGGCGCAGCGCGTCGGGGTCGACGTCGAGCCCACGGATCAGGATCTCCAGCGGGCCGCAGTCGGCGGCGGCCAGCGCGGACTTGAGCCGCCGTTCGCTATAGGGCAGTTCCTCGATCACCTCGAAGCCGCGCATCCCGGCCGGCACGGTGTCGCCGGACAGGTAGGCGATGTTCGGATCCAGCTGCCACAGGCCGTGCCGGGTCGCGTACTGGCGGACCAACCCGGCCCGCACCACTGCCCCGTCGGGGTCGACGATGTACCGCCCGACCGGTCCGACCGCGCAGTCCTCTGGGTCGGCGTCGGTCAGCGTCTCGTCGCGGTCCAGCACGCTGGCGCGCCGACGAACCCCCGGCTGGGCGAGCCCGGGTGACCACAGGCAGGCTTCCCGCACCGAGCCGCGCCATGAGGTGAGCTCCACCTCCCCGGCGAAGCCCAGGTCCGCGAGCGCGGCGAAATCGATTCCGGGAGCGCACTTCACCACCAGGTCGCGGCCGGCGTAGACGTCGAGCACCGCGTCCAGCGGCGGCTGGTATGACGACGGGTCGAACCGCCGGCGGCCCCCGCTGCGCCGCGCCGGGTCCACCAGCACGACGGCGTCGCGGCTGATCGGCGCCAACGCGTCGGCGCGACACAGCAGTGCGGCGCCGGTGAGATTGTGCGCGGCCAGCGCCAGCCGCACCGGGTCCAGGTCGCTGCCCAGCAGCGGTCCGGCCACCGGCGCCAGCGCCGCCAGTTCGGTCCCGACCGAACAGGTCGCGTCATGCGCCGCCCGGCCTGCCAGCCGCGCGGCGCGGTGCGCGGCGACCGGTCCGGCGGTGGCCTGTTGCAGCGCCTCGTCGGTGTAGAGCCAGTGTGGCTCACCGAGTCCTTTCGCGGCGGCCCGGCGGCGCAGCAATGTGGTCTCCACCAGCGCCGGGGTGCGTTCGCCGTGCCGGGCGCGCAGCGCGGAGATTTCGGCGACCCGGTCGGTCAGCGGCGCCTCGGCGACCTCCGCCAGCGCCGCCGTCCCGGCGTCGGACGTCAGGTAGGCGACGTCGGCGAGGCTGAGGTTCAGGACGCGTCGGCCTCCGGCTTCACGCCAGTCACAGTGCTCTACCCGTCCACGGAGGTAGCTGGCTTCGTGCCGTCCTGCGGTTTAACGCCAGTCACCATTACGTTGTAGAACCAGCCCTTGGGCACCACCTTGCGCCACACGTTGGCGTCGACCCAGCTCAGCGAGGTCCAGCTGCCGAAGGCGAACTTGGCCCAGCCCCAGCCCAGCTTGCCAGGCGGGACGGCGGCCTCGAAGGTGCGCACCGGCCAGCCGAGCATCGCCGCGGTGAACTCCTCGCTGGCGGTCTCCACCTGCGTGGCGCCGGCGTTGCGGGCCATCCGCTCCAGGTCGGCGGGCTCGAAGGTGTGCAGGTCGACGACGGCTTCCAGCGCGGCGGCGCGCGAGGACTCGTCGAGCTCGGTCTGCGGGCGTCGCCAGTCCCGCAGGCCTGGCAGCTTGGTGACGTTGGTGGCGACCCGCCAGGTCAGCGTGGACAGCTCGCGGGCGTACCGGTTCCCGACGGTGGTCGGCTCGCCGGCGAACACGAATCGTCCGCCCGGCTTGAGCACCCGGACCACCTCGCGCAGCGAGAGCTCCACGTCGGGGATGTGGTGCAGCACCGCGTGGCCGACCACCAGGTCGAAGGTGTTGTCCTCGTACGGGATGCCCTCGGCGTCGGCGACCCGGCCGTCGATGTCCAAGCCCAGGCTCTGGCCGTTGCGGGTGGCGACCTTCACCATGCCGGGCGACAGGTCGGTGACCGAACCGCGCCGGGCCACCCCGGACTGGATCAGGTTGAGCAGGAAGAAGCCGGTGCCGCAGCCCAGTTCCAGGGCGCGGTCATAGGGCAGTTCGCGCTGCACCTCGTCGGGGACGATCGCGTCGAACCGGCCGCGGGCGTAGTCCACGCACCGCTGGTCGTACGAGATCGACCACTTGTCGTCGTAGCTCTCGGCCTCCCAGTCGTGGTAGAGAACCTGAGCAAGTTTGCTGTCTTTGAGCGCGGCCTCGACCTGCTCCGCCGTGGCGTGCGGGTTGGGGGCCGGGACCTCATCCGTGCTGGTCATCAGCACAGCCTAGCCTGTGCTGTGCTCCGTCTCGGAATCCCGCCGGGCCGCCCGGGACACCTCCAGGTACCGCGCCAGGCTCTCCTGCGGCCCGCATCGGCCGTCGATGATGGCCTTGGCCGCGGCCAGCGCGCCGGCCGGGGCGGCGACGAACCGCTGCGCCCACGCCAGCGCCGCGTCGTAGACCCCGTCGGGCGCCACCAGCTCGTCGACCAACCCGAGTTCCAGGGCTTCCTCCGCGCCGATGAACCGTCCGGAGAACACCAGCTCCTTCGCGCGGGCGCGGCCCAGCACCTCGGTCAGCCGGGTCAACTCGGCCGCGCCGGGGATGAGCCCGGCCAGCATCTCGGTCGCGCCGACCTTGACGTTGTCGCCCGCCACCCGCCAGTCCGCGGCCAGCGCCAGCGCCAGTCCGGCGCCCAGGGCGTATCCGGTGACGGCGGCGACGGTCGGCTTGCCGATCGCCGCGACCGCCGCCAACGCCTCGTCGCGGACCCGGACGCCGGCCGCCAGGCCGTCGTCGTCCAGGGTCCGCAGTTCGGGGGTGTCGTCACCGGCGCAGAACATCTCGTGGCCGCCGAAGAGGATCACCACGGCGATGTCGTCGCGCCGATCCACCTCGGCCGCGGCGTCGGCCAGTTCCCGGCACAACTGCCGCGTCAGCGCGTTGGTGGGCGGCCGGGACAGCTCCAGCAGACCCACGCCGGGGGTGTCGGGGCTGGTGTGGACGTGCGTGAATTCACGCATCGTCACGGTGTCCGGCCGCCGCGGGCGGCGTTGTAGCGCTCACTGTCGAAGAACTCGATGTCCCAGTTGTCTCCGGAGACAGTCAGTTTCGGCTCGATGGCGGTGAGGTCGCGCTCCACGGCCAACACCTCCTCGACACTGCGGCCGGTCAACGAGTCCAGTTGGCACCAGGTCGGCGGCATCAGCATGTTGCGCGACGCCACGAAATCGGCCAGCGCGGCCTCCGGCGAACTCCAGTCCGCATGGTCGGATTCGGTGTTGTCGCCGTCGGCCAACTGGCCGTCGGGCATCGCGGCGACGAAGAAGTAGGTGTCGTAGCGGCGGGTGCGCTCCTCCACCGGGGTCACCCAGTTCGACCAGGGGCGCAGCAGATCCGCGCGCAACATCAGCGACTCGTCGCGCAGGAAGTCGCTGAAGGACAGCGTGCCCTCGGCCAGCGCGGCGCGCGCCGTCTTGTAGACCCGGGCATCGTCGACCAGCAGGTCCGGATCGTCGGCGGCGCCGGCGAACAACACCCCGCATTCCTCGAACGTCTCCCGGGCCGCGGCGCAGACCAGCGCGCGGGCCAGGTCTTCGTCGACTCCGAGCCGCTGCGCCCACCAGGACGGCGGCGGGCCGTGCCAGGCGATGTCGGCGTCGTAGTCGCGCTGGTCGACACCGCCACCGGGGAACACGACCATCCCGCCGGCGAAATCCATGCTGCGCCGCCGGCGCATGAGGAAAACGTCCAGGCCCTCGTCGGTGTCGCGGATCAGCATCACCGTCGCCGCGGGGCGGGCGGGCAGCGGCGGGGCGCTCACAGCATCCACGTGTTCGCTCATTGGGCCCTCCGGTGCGCGGCCCGGGTGCGGACCCGGCGCGCGAAGTAGCGGCCGTCGATGAAGTCGAGGCTGATGGACTGTCCGAACGCGCTGGACAGGTTCTCGGCGGTGAGCACCTCGGTGAGCAGGCCGGCGGCGACGACGCCGCCCTCCGAGAGCAGCATGGCGTGGCTGAAGCCCGGCGGGATCTCCTCGACGTGGTGGGTGACGAGCACCAGGGCCGGCGAGTCGGGGTCGTCGGCCAGATCGGAGAGCCGCGCCACCAGCTCCTCGCGGCCGCCCAGATCCAGCCCGGCGGCGGGCTCGTCGAGCAGCAACAGCTCCGGGTCGGCCATCAGGGCGCGGGCGATCAGCACCCGCTTGCGCTCCCCCTCGCTCAGGGTGCCGTAGCGGCGGTCGGCCAGGTGCTCGGCGCCGACGCTCTCGAGCATGTCGACGCCGCGCTCGTAATCCATCGCCTCGTAGTTCTCCCGCCACCGGCCGAGCACCGCGTAGCCGGCGGAGACCACAAGGTCGGACACTTTCTCGTCGTCCGGAACCCGTTGCGCCAGTGCGGCACTGGACAATCCGACCCGCTGGCGCAGCTCGGCGGCGTCGGTGCGGCCGAGCCGCTCCCCCAGCACGTAGGCCACCCCGGACGACGGGTGCTCCATCGCCGCGGCGATCCGCAGCAGCGACGTCTTGCCCGCGCCGTTGGGGCCGAGGATCACCCAGCGTTCATCGAATTCCACCTGCCAGGTGACCGGGCCGACCAGCACCCGCCCGCCGCGGCGCAAGGTGACCTTCCGGAAGTCGATCAGCAGATCGGGATCGGTGGGTTCATCCAGCACACGCTCATCGTAGTCACCAGGCCCCTCAGCCCGGGCCCAGGCGCGGCGAGCGTCTTCGGACTCAGGCCGGCGAGCCGCGGCAGCGCTCATCGGTTGAGAACTGATGGCGGCTCGTGAGACGTGGTGGTGACGACGCTCATCGGTTGAGAACTCATGGCGGCCAGTGAGAAGTGTTGGCGGTTCGTGAGACGTGATGGCGGTCGTTTTCATCGATTGAGAAACCACGCACACGTTGTGCGAGAGACCCCCGCCCGTATTTCTCAATCGATGAAAAACACGTCCCAGATCTCTCACCAAGCGCCATGAGTTCTCACCAGCCGCCAACGCTTCTCATTCGACCCGCAGGCCAGCACGACGCGCAGGCCAGCACGACGCCACCGCGGAACTGCCCGAAGTGCCCGATCAGGCCGGCGGGATCTCGATCCGGGTCAGGTCCAGGCCGTCCTTCAGGTCGGCGGCCTCGATCTCGGCTCGGGTCACACCGAGCAGGAACAGCACGGTGTCCAGGTACGGGTGGCTCAGCGAGGCGTCGGCGACTTCGCGCAGCGCGGGTTTGGCGTTGAACGCCACCCCCAACCCGGCGGCCGACAGCATGTCGATGTCATTGGCCCCGTCGCCGACGGCGACCGTCTGACCCATGGGAACGCCGGCCTCCGCGGCGAACTTGCGCAGCGCCTTGGCCTTACCGGGGCGGTCGACGATCTCGCCCACCACCCGGCCGGTCAGCTTGCCGTCGACGATCTCCAGCACGTTCGCGGACACGAAGTCGAGTCCCAGCTCGTGCGCGAGCGGGTCGATGACCTGGCGGAAACCGCCGGACACCACGCCGCAGTGGTAGCCGAGGCGCTGCAGGGTGCGCACCGTGGTGCGCGCGCCCGGGGTCAGCTCGATCTCGTCGGCCACATCCTCGACCACCGACGCCGGCAGCCCCGCCAGGGTGGCGACGCGTTCGCGCAACGATTCGGCGAAGTCGAGTTCACCGCGCATCGCGGCCTCGGTGACGGCGGCGACCTTCTCCTCGGCGCCGGCCCGGGCGGCCAGCATCTCGATGACCTCGCCCTGGATCAGGGTGGAGTCGACGTCGAAAACCACCAGCCGTTTGGCCCGCCGCGACAATCCGTAGTCCTCGACTGCCACGTCGACGCCCTGGGCTCTCGACACCTGGGCCAGCATCTCGCGCAGTGCGGTGTCGGCGCCGGCGGGCACGGTGACGCGCAGCTCCAGGCCGGTGACCGGGTAGTCGGAGACCCCGCGGATCGTGTCGATATTGACCCCGAGCAGGGCCACCTCCTGGGCCAGCACGCCGAACGCGCCGGCGGTGATGGGTCGGCCCAGCACCACGATGCTGTGCGTGGAGGTCTGCCGGACGACGGGGATCCCGTCGTTGCGCTCGATGGTGACGTTGAGCCCGACGCCGTGCACCGCGGCTTCCACGCCGGTCCGGAACGGTGATCCGGGCCCGGTGGCGCCGGGGTCGGCCACCAGCACACCTAGGGTGAGCTGGCCGTTGATGACGACCTGTTCGACGTTGAGCAGTTCCGCGTTGTACGCCGAGAGCACCGCGAACAGCGCCGAGGTGACACCGGGACGGTCCACGCCGGTGACGGTGATCAGCACCATGGCATCAGGCGCCGTCATCGGCTACCGCCGTGGACCGGTCGGACGCGGCTCAATTGCTGTGCGACGGCGTGTGCTCGCGGCCCACGTGGGCCTCGGCACGCATCCGCTCGACCATGTGCGGGTAGTGCAGCTCGAACGCCGGGCGCTCGGAACGGATCCGCGGCAGCTCGGTGAAGTTGTGCCGCGGCGGCGGGCAACTGGTCGCCCACTCCAGCGAGTTGCCGTAGCCCCACGGGTCGTCGACGGTCACGACGTCGCCGAAGCGCCAGCTCTTGAACACGTTCCACACGAACGGCAGCACCGACAGGCCGAGGATGAACGAGCCCAAGGTGGACACCACGTTCAGGCTGGTGAAACCGTCGGTCGCCAAGTAGTCGGCGTAGCGGCGCGGCATACCTTCGTTGCCCAGCCAGTGCTGCACCAGGAAGGTGGTGTGGAAACCGATGAAGGTCAGCCAGAAGTGCAGCTTGCCGAGACGCTCGTCGAGCAGCCGTCCGGTCATCTTCGGGAACCAGAAGTAGATGCCGGCGTAGGTCGCGAACACGATGGTGCCGAACAGCACGTAGTGGAAGTGCGCCACCACGAAGTAGGTGTCGGAGACGTGGAAGTCCAGCGGCGGGCTGGCCAGCAGCACGCCGGACAGGCCACCCAGCAGGAAGGTGAAGATGAAGCCGATCGAGAACACCATGGGTGTCTCGAAGGTCAATTGGCCCTTCCACATGGTGCCCAGCCAGTTGAAGAACTTGATGCCGGTCGGGACCGCGATCAGGAACGTCATGAAGCTGAAGAACGGCAGCAGGATCGCGCCGGTCGCGTACATGTGGTGCGCCCACACCGCCACCGACAGCGCGGCGATGGACAGCGTCGCGTAGATCAGGGTGGTGTAGCCGAAGATCGGCTTGCGGCTGAACACCGGGAAGATCTCACTGACGATGCCGAAGAATGGCAACGCGATGATGTACACCTCTGGGTGTCCGAAGAACCAGAACACGTGTTGCCAAAGTATGACGCCGCCGTTTGCTGGGTCATAGACGTGCGCGCCGAAGTGTCGGTCGGCGACCAGCGCCAGCAGCGCGGCGGTCAGGATCGGGAAGACCAGCAGCACCAGGATCGACGTCACCAGCATGTTCCAGGTGAAGATCGGCATCCGGAACATGGTCATGCCGGGGGCGCGCATGCAGACCACGGTGGTGATCATGTTGACGCCACCGAGGATGGTGCCCAGACCACCGACGGCCAGACCGAAGATCCACAGGTCCGCGCCGGCGCCCGGCGAGTGGATGGCGTTGCTCAGCGGGGTGTAGGCGGTCCAGCCGAAGTCGGCGGCGCCGCCGGGGGTGATGAAGCCACCCAGGGCGATCAGCGCGCCGAACAGGAACAGCCAGAACGACAGGGCGTTCAGTCGCGGGAACGCCACGTCGGGGGCGCCGATCTGCAGCGGCAGCACCAGGTTCGCGAAACCGAACACGATCGGCGTCGCGTAGAACAGCAGCATCGCCGTGCCGTGCATGGTGAACAGCTGGTTGAACTGCTCGTTCGACAGGAACTGCAGGCCCGGCATCGCGAGCTCGGTGCGCATCAGCAGGGCCATCAGGCCGCCGACGAAGAAGAAGATGAAGCACACGACGCAGTACATGATGCCGATCAGCTTGTGATCGGTCGTCGTGATCATCTTGTAGATCAGGTTGCCCTTGGGGCCAATCCGTTCCTTGTACGGACGGGTGGCCTCAAGTTCTCCCCGCGGGGGCGCTTCGGCGGTCAAGAGCTCCTCCAAACACATCCATACACACGGGGAGAACAGCCCTCCCCAGGGCGACTTCTGACACTGATCCTAAACCCCCGCCTGGCTGTTGTCGGGGTGGGTCCGACAATACGTCGTAGATCGCAGCGAGTTGGCAGGAACGCACCTGTCAGAGGCGGCGCCGCAGCGACGCGCTGACGCGTCGAGCTCCCCCACTTGATACCGTCGGGCCGTGCAGTTGCCAGCCGTGCGACCGGGCGTCGCCGCCGCCTCCGTGGCGATCACCGCCGCCGTCGTGCTGACCCTGTCCAGCGGCTGCACCCCGCCGCAGGGCAGCACCCCCGTCACCCCGCCGCCGACCAGCGTCGTCACCAGCGTCACCGAGGTCGCCGGCGCGGACGTGCTGGGCAACCAGCGCCGGCCCGACGAGTCCTGCCCCGCCGAACCGGCGCCGCCGGAGGCCGAAGGCGTCATCCGGGCGGATTCGGGCACCGACCGCGGCGAGGTCGACGTGGCCGCCGACCCGCAGCGGATCGTGGCGCTGTCCGGCGATCAGCTCGACGCGCTGTGCGCGCTGGGCCTGCAGTCCCGCGTCGTCGCGGCCGCCACCGCCACCGCCGACGGCGGGCAGCCGTCGTACCTGGGGGCGGTCCTGCACGACGTGCCCGCCGCCGGGGCGCAGGACAATCCGGACCGCGCCGCGATCGCCGACGCCCACCCCGACCTGATCCTCGGCTCCACCGCGTCGCAGCACGGCAGCTACGGCGAGTTCGCCGCGATCGCCCCCACCGTGTTCACCGGCGCGCCCGGCGCGGACTGGCGGGAGAACCTGCGCGCGGTCGGCGCGGCCACCGGGCGGTCCGAGGCGGCGGCGCGGTTGGTCGAGGACTTCGACAACTCCGCGCGCGACACCGGGGTGGCCATCGACGCCACCCATTTCCAGGTGTCGATCGTGCAGTTCACCGAGGACAGCGTGCGGGTGTTCGGCGCGAACAACTTCCCGGCGAGCGTGCTGGAGGTCCTCGGCGCGGACCGGCCCGTCGCCCAGCGCTTCACCGACACACCGTCGAAGGACATCGCGATCGGCGACGGCGCGCTGGATTCCGCGGACTTCGCCGACGCCGACGGGGACATCGTCTACGTGTCGTTCGCCTCGGCGGCCGCCCGCGACTATGCGCCGACGATCCTGGACAGCGAGTCCTGGCGGAAACTGTCGGCCGCCAAGGACAGCCGGGTGTTCGTCGTCAACAACGAGGTGTGGCAGACCGGGCGCGGCCTGGTCGCCGCGCGCGGCATCCTCGACGACGTCCAGTGGCTCAACGCCCCGATCAACTGACCAGCACCGCAAAGGATCCAGCCATGCACCACGTCCTCACCATCACCTACACCCAGCCCATCGAGGTGGTCGACCAGACCCGGCCCGCGCACATCGACTGGGTCAAGGCCCAGATCGACGCCGGGAAGCTGCTGTTGGCCGGCCGGCAGGAGACCGGCGCCGGCGGAATCCTGGTCACCTCGGACATCGAGCCCGCCGACGTCGAGGCGATGATCGCCACCGACCCGTACCTGCTCGCCGGCGTGGCCGAGTACGACCGCGTGGGTTTCAACGCGGGGTTGCGCGGCCCCGGGCTGTGATCTCTTCCGATCGGGATTAATCGGGGTCTCGGATTTGTTGTGACGGTGGTTCGGGGCTGGGGACAATCACCCGACCCGTTTCTTTCGATAGACATCAACGAGTTGGAAGGCTGCTGCCTGTTATGAGCAAAACTGTTTCCGCCTACGCCGCGACGTCGGCCACCGAGCCGCTGGCCAGGACCACCATCTCCCGCCGCGACGTCGGCCCGCACGACGTGGCCTTCGACATCAAGTTCGCCGGGATCTGCCACTCCGACATCCACACCGTGAAGGCCGAGTGGGGCGCCCCGAACTACCCGGTGGTGCCGGGCCACGAGATCGCCGGGGTGGTCACCGAGGTCGGCTCGGAGGTCACCAGGTATCAGGTCGGCGACCGGGTCGGGGTCGGGTGTTTCGTCGACTCCTGCCGGGAGTGCGAGAACTGCGTCGCGGGCCTGGAGCAGTACTGCACCGGCCGCGGCGGCATGCGCGGCACCTATAACTCCGTCGGTCGCGACGGCTCCCCCACCTACGGCGGCTACAGCCAGTCCATCGTGGTCGACGAGAACTATGTGCTGCGGATCCCGGATGCCATCGCCCTGGACGCGGCCGCTCCGCTGCTCTGCGCCGGCATCACGCTGTACTCCCCGCTGCGGAACTGGAAGGCCGGGCCCGGCATGAGCGTCGCGGTCGTCGGACTCGGCGGTCTGGGCCACATGGGCGTCAAGCTGGCCGCCGCGATGGGCGCCGAAGTCACCGTGCTCAGCCAGTCGCTGAAGAAGATGGAGGACGGATTGCGTTTGGGCGCAAGCCATTACTACGCGACCAGCGACCCGGACACCTTCAAGAAGCTGCGCAACAGCTTCGATCTGATCCTCAACACCGTGTCGGCGAATCTCGACCTGGGCGCCTACCTGAGCCTGCTCAAGGTCGACGGCACCCTGGTGGAACTCGGCATGCCCGAACACGCGATGACGGTGCCGCCGTTCCCGCTGGCCGGGATGCGCCGCAGCCTGTCGGGCTCGATGATCGGCGGGATCGCCGAGACCCAGGAGATGCTGGACTTCTGCGCCGAGCACGGCGTGACCCCGGAGATCGAGGTCATCGACGCCTCGTACGTGAACGAGGCCTATGAGCGCGTGCTGGCTTCCGACGTCCGGTACCGGTTCGTCATCGACGCCTCGACGATCTAGTCCTTGCGGCCGACGCCGGCCAGCGGCCAGCCTGCGGCGGCCAGCTTGCCGGCGACCCGGCGGACGTCGGCGTCGTCGGCTTCCCGGTGGGTGACCTCGCTGATGAACTCCTCGATCTCATCGCGGTCGATCGCGCCGTCGTCGAGCGCGTGCGACGCGGGGTCGGTCAGCTCGCGGATGACCTGGCGCACCTCGTCCTCGGTGAGCGGGGTCTGCTGCAGCAGCGCCAGCAGCGGCACCCGATCCGATCCGGGCACACCCTCCGGGTACCCCCCGCGGAGCCAGTTCAGGACCGATTGCAGCGTCGAAGTCACGTTCACCCGATCAGTGTGCGACGCCGAAGCGGCTACGCCAAATGCTCAAGCGGCGGTTGGCGCAGCGTTCACCGACCGTTCACCGCGGACGGCTCAGAAGTTCCAGTCCTCGTCTTCGGTGACGACGGCCTTGCCGATCACGTAGCTCGAACCGGAGCCGGAGAAGAAGTCGTGATTCTCGTCGGCGTTGGGGCTCAGCGCGCTCAGGATGGCCGGGTTCACGTCCGTCTCATCCCGCGGGAACAGCGCTTCGTAGCCGAGGTTCATCAGCGCCTTGTTGGCGTTGTAGCGCAGGAACTTCTTGACGTCCTCGGTCAGCCCGACCTCGTCGTAGAGGTCCTGGGTGTACTCCACCTCATTGTCGTAGAGCTCGAAGAGCAGCTCGTAGGTGTAGTCCTTGAGCTCGGCGCGCTTGGCCTCGTCGACCAGCGCCAGCCCCTTCTGGAACTTGTAGCCGATGTAGTAGCCGTGCACGGCCTCGTCGCGGATGATCAACCGGATCATGTCGGCGGTGTTGGTGAGCTTGGCGCGGCTGCTCCAGTACATCGGCAGGTAGAAGCCGGAGTAGAACAGGAAGCTCTCCAGCAGGGTGGAGGCCACCTTGCGCTTGAGCGGCTCGTCGCCGCGGTAGTACTCCAGCACGATCTCGGCCTTGCGCTGCAGATTCGGGTTCTCCTCCGACCAGCGGAACGCCTCGTCGATCTCGGCGGTGGAGCACAGGGTGGAGAAGATCGAGCTGTAGCTCTTGGCGTGCACCGACTCCATGAACGCGATGTTGGTGTACACCGCCTCCTCGTGCGGGGTCAGCGCGTCCGGGATGAGGCTGACCGCGCCGACGGTGCCCTGGATGGTGTCCAGCATGGTCAGGCCGGTGAACACCCGCATGGTCAGCTGCTTCTCATGAGGAGTCAGGGTGCCCCAGGACGGGATGTCGTTGGACACCGGGACCTTCTCCGGCAGCCAGAAGTTGCCGGTCAGGCGGTCCCAGACCTCGGCGTCCTTTTCATCGGGCACCCGGTTCCAGTTGATGGCCGAAACACGGTCGACGAGCTTGATTTTTTCCGACACCCTGGACCCCTTTGAACACCGTTGACGCGACTACCAGCCGGGCTCGGCAGCTGCTGCCGGCGCCGTGATTCGCAACACTACAACTAGTGTCCGACAACTCCGCGGAACACAACACTTTGTGTCGCGGCGGGTCGCGTCAGTTCTCCTCGTCGGCCTCGTCGGCGCCGGCGGAGGACCTGCGCCGGACCGCGTCGTGCAGCGGCCGTTCCGGGTCGATCCACACCCCGAGCACCGAGGTCGCGCCGGTGATCGCGCCCAGGGTGATGGTCGCCAGGTGGTCGGCGAACTTCTCCGGCGGCATCCGGCGGGAGTTGTCGGGCGTCGGGCCCAGCCACCAGTCCGTCGCCGAGGACACCGTGCCGAAGGTCGCGAACGCCGCCATCTCCAGCGCGTCGTGATCGAGTTCCAGCTCAAGCAGCTCGTGGCTGAACAATTCGGCCATCGCCACGGCCACCTCGCGGCCCTTGTTGACCACCCGCATGGTCGCCTCGGCCTGGTCCGGGAACCGGCCCTGCAGCACGAACCGCACCACGTTGGGGTTCTCGTCGACCAACGTCACGTACTGCTCGAGCACCCGGCGGATCACCTCCGCGGCGGGTTCGGTGGCCAGGTCGACGGCCGGGTACACCCCGGCCATCAGCATGTCGCGCAGCCGCTCCCCGATCGCCTGGAACAGATCCGACTTATCGGTGAAATGCCGGTAGATCTTCGGCTTGGCGGTGCCGGCTTCCTCAGCGATCTGCTGGACGCTGACATCGGGGCCATTGCGCTCGATGGCGCGGAAGGCGGCGTCGACGATCTCGGCGCGCACCTTCTTGCGGTGCTCGCGCCACCGTTCGGTTCGCGCGTCGGTGCGCTGTGGGGCTCCGGCGGCGTCCGACTTGGCACTCGTCAGCTTGGGCCCAATTCGCACGCCAGAAACTGTACTCGCAGCCACCCGGCTGACCTGCCGTTACACCCTGCGCGCGGCCGCGGACGGGCGGCTGCGCCTCCGCCGGGCCGGCCTCAGGGGCCTCGGTTACCATGACCCCGTTCACATTCTGCCGAGGAAATGCGAGAGCTCAACCGGTGACGAAGCGATTCGACCTGGCCATCGTTGGCGCGGGCCCGGCGGGCTCGGCCGCGGCCTGGCAGGCCGCGCAGATGGGTGCGAACGTCGTGATTCTGGACAAGGCGGCGTTCCCCCGGGACAAGCCCTGCGGCGACGGCCTGACCGCCCGCGCGGTGAGCTACCTGCAGAAGATGGGCCTGACCGAGGAGCTCAAGAAGTTCCACCGGGTCAACGGCGTGCACGTGTACAGCCCCAGCGAATGGACGCTCAGCTTCCCGCACCGCCCCGGCATGCCCGACTACGGCCTCGTCGTGCGCCGGCCGGTGCTCGACACGTTGTTGCTGCACCACGCCGCGGCCCGCGGCGTCGAGGTCCGGGAGTCCGCCGAAGTGGTCGGCCCGACCCAGGACGCCACCGGCCGGGTCACCGGGGTGACCATCAAGGGTGGGGAGACCATCGCCGCCGACGCGGTGATCGCCGCCGACGGCGCCTACTCCCCCGTCAAGCGCGCGCTGAACCTGGATTCGCAGTACAACGGCTACTCGGCGATCGCGATCCGCGCCGAGATGGCCGCCAACCGCCCCGACTCCGACATGCTGGAGATCTACCTGCAGCTGCTGTTCCAGGGCGACCAGCTGCCCGGTTACGCCTGGATCTTCCCGTTCGGCGAGGGGCAGATCAATATCGGCCTGGGCTACATCAACAGCTACCGCAAGTGGCAGCAGATCAACGCGACGGCGTTCCTGGGCGAGTTCATGTCCACCCTGCCGCGGGACTGGGACCTGCCGCCGATCGAGCACCTGAAGAAGAACAAGCTGGTGCGGGCCTGGCGGCTGCCGATGGGCTTCACCGCCTGGCCGCCGTGGCGCCCGGGTGTGTTGTTCGCCGGCGACGCGCTCGGCGCGGGCAAGCCGGTTTCCGGCGCGGGCATCTCCAAGGCGCTGGAGTCCGGGCTGGCCGCCGGCGAGTGCGCGGTCGCCGCGCTGACCAACGGCGGCCCGGATGACTTCACCAACTACGAGAACCGGATGGAAGCCGCGTGGGGCCGCGAGTACAAGCGCGGCCGGATGTTCCACAAGCTGGTCGGCTACCCGAAGGTCTCCGAGTACGGCCTGAAGCTGCTGGACAACCACACCTTCCGGGACCGGATGCTCAAGACGCTGTACAAGAAGGCCGAGAGCCCCTCGACCTCGTAGCCGCCCAGAAGAACGCCGTCGGCGCCGCCATCGACGACCAGACCGGCCACTGACCGCCCCGGGGCGAGCGTGCGCACAGGTCCGTCTTTAGGGCGCGAAGGTGCGCGCAGGTCCGCAAACGCCCAGGCCGGGGTGAACCTACGCGCACGCTCGTCGGCAAAATGGGGCCTGCGCGCACGCTCGGGAGATCCTTGCTGCGGCCGGGGCGCGCAACGAAACCCGCCTGCATAACACCAGCCACCTTCGCAACACGCGCTACAGGTCCAGCAGTTCCTCGTGGAAACCGCCGAACCGGCGCTGCGGGTCGAGCAGGTGGACCTCCAGGATCCAGTGGCAGCGGCGGCCTTGCCGGTCGACGCGACGCATCGGCGACGTGGAGCCGGGCGCGACGTAGGACGCCACCTCGTCGCCGGAGATCTTCTCGTGCGGAAACTCCCCCACCAGGTGCCCGGCGATGACGCCGCCGAACTCCCAGCCGGCCTCCCGGCTCAGCGCGACGACGTGCTCGAACAACTGCTCACCGGTGATGTCCGGGCTGGCCTCGTAGTGCGCGCGGCCGGCCGCCCAGATCCGCGGCAGGTCGTCGCGTAGCGCGAGTTTCACCGGGTCGTCGCCGAGCACATAGGTGCGGCCGAAGTCGGCCTCCCACTCCTCGAACAGCGGGCCGAAGTCCAGGAAGACGATGTCGTCGTCGCCGATGATCCGGTCCGGCGGGTTCTCCCGGTAGATCGCCACGGTGTTCTCCCCGGACCGCACGATCCGCTTGTGCCAGTGCCGGGTCACGCCCAGCAGCTCGGCGGCCAGGTCGCGGATCTCGTCGGACAGCGCGCGTTCACCGATCCCAGGTCGCACCAGTCCCCTGGCGCCGACCTCGTCGAAGAGTTGCTCGGCCTTGCGCTGCGCGTCGAGGAGCCGAGCGGCGCGCTGATCCTCGTCGGGCTTGCTGTCCACACCGACAGCGTATTTCGGCGTCCCGGTCGCCGCGCCCCGGACCGGCCGTTTCCGCCGAGGTGGACGACGGGTGACGTCGCAGGGAACTCGTGACGACAATCCGGTGATCCGGGCGAACATCTGCCGGAAATGGTTTGAAACACAGTCGATATCACCGAATCAAGGCCTGATTCTTGAGCCGAGCGATACACGCTCTCACCCAGATCCCCCACGATTCGGAACAACCCCTATGACGCTGCAAGCGCCCGCCCAAGAACCCGACCGCAGGCTTGACGGGATTTCCCAGCCTGAACCCATCAAGCAGTCCTGGCTGACCACCCGGCTGGAGCGCGCCAACACGTTGGCGTTCGTGCTCTTCGGCGGCCTGACCGCCTTCTGCGTGTACTTCTCGATGTAGGCGTTCCGCAAGCCCTATGCGCCTCCAAATACAGCGACGCCGCCGCACTGGGCTGGACCATCGACTTCGGCTTCAAGGAGACCCTGGTCATCGCCCAGATCCTCGGCTACGCGCTGTCGAAGGTGATCGGCATCAAGGTGATCTCGGAGATGCGGCCCAGCCGCCGGGCGCCCGCCATCCTGGTGCTGATCGGCATCTCCCTGCTCGGCCTGGTGCTGTTCGCGGTGCTGCCGATGGAGTGGAAGTTCGTGGCGCTGTTCATCAACGGCCTGCCGCTCGGCCTGATCTGGGGCCTGGTGTTCGGGTTCCTGGAGGGCCGGCGCACCACCGAGGTCCTCGGCGCGATGCTCAGCGCGAGCTTCATCGTGCCCTCGGGCATCGTGAAGTCGGTCGCGGTGTGGCTGATGAACGCCGGCGTCGACCAGTTCTGGATGCCGGCCGCCACCGGAGCGCTGTTCCTGCCCCTGCTGTTCGTCAGTGTGTACTGTCTGTCGAAACTGCCCCCGCCGAACGTCGAGGACATCGCCGCGCGCACCGAACGCCGCCCGATGAACGGCGCGCAGCACAAGGCCTTCCTCACCCGGTACCTGCCCGGCCTGTCGCTGCTGATCGCCGGCTACATCCTGCTGACCGTGTTCCGTGACTTCCGAGACGATTTCGCCGTCGAGATCTGGGCCGGCCTCGGCTTCGACGGCGACCCGGCGGTGCTCACCCAGAGCGAGATTCCGGTCGCCATCATCACCCTGCTGGCCTTCGCCGCGTTGGTGCTGATCCGCAACAACCGTTAGGCGTTCCTCACCATCCAGGCGATGAGCCTGGTCGGCGCGGCGCTGATGGGGCTTTCCGCACTGGGCTACATCACCGGTGTGGTGTCCCCGCTGTGGTTGATGATCGGCACCGGCGCCGGCCTGTACATCGGCTACATGCCTTTCGGCGCAATGCTTTTCGAGCGGATGATCGCCGCAACGAAGACCATCGCCACCGCCGGTTTCATGATCTACGTGGCCGACGCGTCCGGCTACCTGGGCACGGTGACGCTGCTGGTGTACAAGAACTTCTTCGCCGCCGACGTGCCGTGGCTGACGGTGTTCCTCACCGGCGCGTTCGTCACCAGTGGTGTGTGCGTGGTGTTCTTCCTGCTCGCGATGGGCTACTTCCGCACCAAACTGGTCCCGACCGTGCTGGAGACCAAGGTCGCCAAACCGGCCGCCTAGCCTCAACCGACGGAAGCGGCCCCCGCCAATCGGCGGGGGCCGCTGTGGTGTCGGCTACGCGGAAAGCTCGGGCAGCCCGGGGATTTCGGCGACGCTGCCGAGCAGGTGGTCGTAGTCCTGGGCCTCCAGGGTGGCGCGGTCGGCCTTGCCGGTGAGCACGCCGCAGGCGACCGCGCCGGCGTTGCGGCCGGCCTGGATGTCGACGACGGTGTCGCCGGCGACGAGCACCTCGGCGACGTTCTGCACGCCGGTGGCCTCCATGGCCCGGAAGATCATGTAGGGCGCGGGTCGGCCGACGGGCACATCGGAGGTGGTGACGACGGCGTCGACGGTGCAGTCGGCGCCGCTGCCGATGGTCCAGCCCAGCGCCTCCAGCAGCGGGTAGGCGACCTCGTCGTCGAAGCCGGTGGTCAGCGCGACCTTCACGCCGCGGCGGCGCAGCTCCGACAGCGCGGCCTCGGCGCCCTCGATGGCCGTCGGCGGGTTGGTTCCGTAGGCCAGCCGCAGGAACTGGCGGAACCGGTCGAACGTTGCCGCGACCAGTTCGTCGGTCGGGGTGACATCGCCGAGCCGCAGCAGCGCGGTGATGGCCTCCACCTTGTCGGTGCCCATCCAGGTCTGCAGGTCCGCCGGAGCGACACTGGCGCCGGCCTCGACGACCGACTGCTCCAGCGCGTCGTACACCGTCCCACCGTCGTCGATGGTGGTGCCGGCCATGTCGAGCGCGACGAGCGAAATCATTGGACATCCCTCGGAGGGTTTGAGATTCGAGCTGGATAGAGTCGCCTGAATCCTACCGGCGGAAGTATGGGCCACCTCAGCTGAAAGTGAAGTCTGCGCGAACATCCGACCCCAGTTGGAATGACGGCCACGGGCACATCCGGGAGCAGTTCTCGCCAGGACGAAGTCCCGCAATCAGAGATCGACGTGTGCCCCTAGGCTGTCAACCCATGCGATTCCTCCTGGTGCTGCCGCGCGCCGAGTCTGATGGTGTGAACCTGGCCTCAACACCGTTAGCCGCCGTCCCATTTCAGTCACGCGGGTCAAGTGATCCGAGGTTGCTTCGCCAGTACTGGACCGACCTGAGCACCGACATCGCGATCGATCGGTTCGATCTCGATGTCGTCGGCCGTTGTCAGGTCGGCAGCCGCGAGTACTTCGCAATGGAGATCGTTGGCGCGGTGGACGATTTCGATGATGTCGTCAGCTTGGAGAACACATTAAGTAGTATCGGTCGTCGCATCGCTTCCATTCACAGCGGCATCGCGGAATACGAGTTTCCGTGGGTGGCCCGATACGCGTTACTCAGTGAAGAACACGAGCCCCCAATGCAATGGATGGGTCCGGGAAACCAAACCGTGGAACTAGATGAATCCAGCGCTGGTGAACGGGTCACGGCCGTCCTGGGTTGGGGAAACGGACTCGTTCGAGGATGGGAACATCTTTCTACCAGCGGACGCCATCACGTGGTCCGTGGAATCGTGGACGCACAACACATCTGGCACGACGCGTCGGTCATCGTCGAACGCAATGACCAGACCTTCGCCCGAATCATGTCTGCCCAGCACCGGCCACGACGGCGCGAAGTTCGCGCTATTGCGCACGAGACTTCACGCGTCGAGATCGAGGCGAGCTCTCACCAATTACTCCTCGACGACCTGATCCGAAATGTACAAGGGGCACGTCGACAAGTGGCAGAAACCCTCCTCCAAGCCTGGGACTACGATAGATTCGTTGGTCGCCTACTCGACAGAGTGCAGGATTCCGCTCACCAGTTATCCAATCTCCGAACACGAATCGAATCCCGATACCAGTCGGCCGTGCAGTCGATCCTCCTGGTGCTGGGTTTCCTCGCTGTCGTCGATATCTCCCTCTCGCTGATCGGCACCGCTCACTCCGGAGCTGTCGATGTCGCACCTGGCGGTGACGACGGCTTCTTCTTCTGGATGCGACATAGCGATGCTGATTACTTCTTGGTGTGCGCAGTCCTCGCAGTCACCCTGCTGAGCTTGCTCGCGTTTCGCCGCCGGTAGGGTTACGAGCATGAATGGCGGCCGCGTGGAGCAGATTCAGGCCCTCTTGGAGGCAGGCAGCTCATCTGAGGCAATTGACTTGATCGCAAGGGAACGCGCCGCCGTTAACACACTTCTTGACGACCCCAGTTGCCCTCCAATTTATGGTTTCACCACCCTATTGGGACACCTCGACAGCACGGCGGCCTTACTCTCCGACCAGCGTCAACTGTTGGATGCACATCTCGTCGGGCCGGTAGTCGAGTTCCCATCCGCGTGGGGATTGCTCCTCAATCGAGTGAAACTCACCCAGCTCTCCCGCGGCGGCAGTGGGATTCACCCTGAAACACACGAACGACTCATAGCCCTCTCCGGCGCGCCTGATAGCTTGTCGTGGTCGGGCAACTGGATGACTAGCTACGGCAGTGGCGACGTCGTTCCTGGCGCCTGGTTTGTTGAGGGGTTGCGCAATCGAGGAGTTATTGACCTCTCGCACCGGGGCGACCTGATCGCTCTCATCAACGGTCATTTCGTTTCAACCGCGGCTGGATTAGTCGTATCGGACCATTTCAGTGCACTCACTGCTGAATCTATCGATATTATCAAATCCGTTTCCGAAGCGGCCTCCCCCGGGAGGAATCAGCGTCCGGTTACCCTGCGGGACATCACTCCGATAACACTCCAGATCGAGCGCTCTGTCGACAATCTTTTTACCGCTCTACTTGATCGTCTTTCCACACCAAGTTGCAATCCAATTTTCCGATTCTCCCCCGAGGACCCGGTCACTGCACATAGCCAATCGAGCTTCCTCGATTACCGCCTCACAGGTGCCCTCAGCCAAGCAATACAGACCAGCGCACAGACCGGCACCTATCTCAAAGCCGCGATCCATGCGGCGACGGCGGCTGACGCGACCGACGCCCGCGCCCGCCTGCAGCCCACAAAGATCGCCGAGGCGTTGCTCCGTGAAATAGCAGCGTTCTCGATACCCACCCACTTCTCCCTTCAGGAGTCTCGCGGCGTCGAAGACGTAGCCGACTTGAGCCTGGTCGCCGCCCGCACATTGGCGAGCGTCCTCGATCGGTTGGATTCACTGCTTGACCTCGCGACGTCGACCGTCGCGCCGGGTTCCGATCGTTGCCGGCGATCTGGTCCTCTAGGTACCGCAGTCAAAGAATCCCAATTATTGGCGCCGAAGCTGGCACTCTGACCCGCCGAACCGGTGGTTGGCGGCGGCGGTGAAACTTCCCGTCGGAGCAGCTCCACCCGCTATCCACGGAGCGCCAACCTCAGCGGCGCCCGCCGCGGCCCTGTTTGCCGGGCGTGCGGGCGACCTTCCCGGCCGCCTTGCCGGCCGCCGCGCGGGCGGCCTGCTTGGCCAGGGTCTTCTCCCGCGCGGTGCGTTTCGGCGCGGGTTCGGCTTGGCCGCGCGACGATCCCGCCTTGCGGCCCCGCACGATCCCGACGAACTCGTCGGTGAGTTCTGAGGGCCGGCCCGCCGGGAAAGCCAGCGCGACCGGGCAGGTCGGCGCGTCGACGATCGGGCGGTAGCCGAGGTCTTTGCGGTGATGCAGCCGAGCCAGGGACTGCGGAACGATCAGCGCGCCCATCCCGGCGGCCACGAGTTCGATTGCGTCGCCGGTGGTTTCGGGCCGGTGCGCCGCGACCACTCCGGGCGCGTCACGCCAGCCGACGACGTCGTCGAGGGGCAGCAGGGTCGGCTCGTCGTCGAGGTCCGCGGCGGCGAGTTCGTCGGCGGCGCACAGGTGGTGCTCGACCGGGACGACGGCGACCGTCGTCTCCTCGTACAGCGTGATGACGGCCAGTCCCTCGGTGTCGGCGGACGGGCGGAGCAACGCGACGTCGACAGCGCCGGCACGCACCGCCTCGGCTGCCGCGGCCGCGGCGACCGGGCGCAGCTCGAGTTCGACATCGGGATGGCGTTGCGCCCAGATCCGGGCCCACTTCGCCGGCGTCGCGCCAGGCACGTACCCGAGTGTCAGAGAGGGCGCGCTCACCGCCTCAGGCTACCGATACGCTGACGGGTATGAGCAGGCCGAACGCGCAGTCCATGAAACCCGCCACGGCGGCCAAGAAGCTGGACGTGTACCTGCCCGCGACACCCGAGGAGTTCCAGGCGAACCCGATCACCCGCGACGAGTTGGCCGCGCTGGCGGCCGACCCGCCGCAGTGGCTGGCCGATCTGCGCAAACTCGGGCCGCATCCGAAGAACCTGGTGGCCGCGAAGCTGGGCGTCTCGATCGCCGGCCTCGGTCGGGGCGGCGTGGAGAAGGCGATGACGACCGAGCAGATCGACGCGCTGCTGCAGGAGATGCCGGCTTGGCTGGTCGCCGAACGCGAGAGCTACCAGGAGGTGCTCGCCGAGCAGCGCCGGCTCAAGGACGCCCGGAAGAGCTGACGCCGGCGCGTTCGTGCCGATTCCTTCAAGCGCCGCGCGCCGCGCGCTGGGAGGGTGGAGTCATGAACACACGCAAGGACGTCAATATCTGGCCCGGCCTGACCTACGACGACGCGCTGGCGCAGCGGGAATGGCTGCGCCGCCTCGGTTTCGACGACGGCATCCTCGTCGAGGGTGACGGCGACGGCGAGGTGGTGCATTCGGAGATGCTGTGGCCCGACGGAGGTCGGGTCATGGTCCACTCATCGTGCCGCAAATCGGAGTTCAACGCCCCGACCGGCAGCGGCAACGTGTACGTGGTGGTCACCGACCCGGACGCCGTCTATGCCCGCGCTCAGGAACTCGGGGCGAGGATGGTGCGGGACATGGCCGAGGAGGACTATGGGTCACGAGGATTCACTGTCGCCGACCCCGAGGGCAATTCGTGGAGCTTTGGGACGTACGCCGGCTGAGCGGCGCGCCGCCGTTGCTGCGGTCCGCGGTCGGCTATCAGGTGACCGGCGCGGCGCCCGGCACGCACCTCGGCATCCCGTCCCCGACGGTCACCCTGGTCGTCGACCTGGGACCCGGTCTGGACCTGGAAGGCCCGGGTCTGGCCGGGCGCACCAGGTTCCGGGTGTGCCTGGGCGGTCTGCATCACGAGCCCTACCGGATCGTGCACGACGGCTCTCAGATCGGCGTGCAACTCGAGCTCACCCCCGACGGGGTACGTTCGCTGTTCGGCCTGCCGGTCGCCGAATTGTCCTCGCAGGCCGTCGAACTCGCGGATCTGGCGCCCGAGTTCTCCCGAGAGCTGATCGACCGGGTGTCGCTGGCGGCCGTCGCGGACCGGGCGTCGCAGGCGAGGCAGACCGTCGCACGACACCTCGGCCATGACGACGATCGGCGCCGCGGCGCCCAACCGGACGCCGCCGCGGCGTGGCGGCGCATCGTTGAG
This sequence comes from Mycolicibacterium brumae, assembly GCF_025215495.1. Classification (NCBI taxonomy): domain Bacteria; kingdom Bacillati; phylum Actinomycetota; class Actinomycetes; order Mycobacteriales; family Mycobacteriaceae; genus Mycobacterium; species Mycolicibacterium brumae. The sequence goes on from NZ_CP104302.1 coordinate 2,736,500, forward strand.
ACCGGCGGGCGGATCAGCGTCACCGAGCTGACCGAACGCTCCGGCTGGTCGACGCGCTACCTCACCACCCGGTTCACCGCCGAATACGGCATGGGCCCCAAACAAGCCGCCCGCCTGGTGCGATTCGACGGCGCGCTGACCGCGCTGCGCGGCGGAGCGCCCGCCGCCGACGTGGCCGCCCGCCACGGCTACGCCGACCAGGCGCATCTGAGCCGCGACGTGCGTGCCTTCTTGGGCATGTCGCCGTCGGAGTTTCTCACCCAACTCGCCGGGGAATTCACTCCGGCAACCGCATCGGTGCGGTAGGAAGCTCTGGTGAGCAACCACCACGTGAACCTGACCGCCGAAGAAGACTCGCTCGTCGCCCGGAGCCATCCCGAAGCCCTGGAGCGGATGGACTACAGCCAGCTCAAGGAGCTGCAACGCGAGCTGCGGGCCGCGCGGGAGAAGAACGCCAGCCTGCTACGCCGCGAGGGCGCCGCGCGGGTGGAGGCCGAAGGCGCTCGCGGCGCCGCCGCGCCCGCGAACGAGAAGCGCAACGAGAAGCTCCGTGTGCTCGACGAGGCGCAGCACCGCGTGGATGACCGGGTCGAAGCCGTTCAAGGCTCCGAGGAGTAGTCCCAGCGAACGAGGAAGCGGGGCCGATCACCACGGTGATCGGCCCCGCTTCATCGTTTGGTTCGGGCGCTCAGCCCAGGTGCTTGCGGTAGAACGGCACCAGGTCCTCCAGCGCCTTCTTCGTCGGTCCGGGCTGTTCGTAGAGGTCGTAGTGCGAGGCGCCCTCGACGACGACGAGCTGCTTGTCCTTGGACGCCGCTCGGCCGTAGAGCTCCATGCTGAGGCGCTGCGAGGCGAATGCGCCGACCTTGTCGCCGATCACCACGCACAGCGGCTGGGTGAGGAACACCTCGACGCGGTCGTAGGCGTCCCAGTCGGCGAGGTTCGCCTGCGGGGCAAAATTGAAGCTGGTCTTGCCGCCCGGCTTCTGCCCGCGCGGGGTCTTGTAGTACTCGGCGGCCTCGACGATGTCGATATCGGTGACGCCGGCCTCCTTAGCGGCATCCGGCGACGGCGGCAACAGGTCATTGATCTGCTGCTCGGCCTGCCCACGGGCTTCGGCGGTGCGCTGCGCGGCGATGGCCTCCAGCATGCCCATCGGGTCATAATCGGAGAATCCTTCCCGCATCAACCGTCCGACGTTGCTGCCCACCACGGTGCCCAGCGCCTTGATCCGCCGGTCGATCTTGGTGGCCGCGACCGCGTACCCGGCGCCACCGCAAATGGCGAGCACACCGATCTTGTCGGCGTCCACGAACGGTTGCGTCACCAGATAGTCGATGACGAAGCTGAAGTCGCTCACCCGGAAACCGGCGTCCTCGACCTGTCGGGGATCCCCGCCGCTGTCGCCCTGGAAGGAGGCGTCGAACGCGGCCACCACGAATCCGGCCTCCGCCAGCGCCCAGGACGCCGACCGGGCGGGTATCGACTTCTTCAGTATCGGCGACCACCCGGCGGCCGCGAACCGAGTCGACGCGTACGCGACGCTGGGGTTTCTGCTAGGCGCAACCTCCACCATCAGCGGCGCGGTGATCTGCACGAACCTGTTCGCCCGACCGGCGCCGATGCTCGCCCGAACGGTCGCCGGCCTGTCCGCGCACTCCGGCGGCCGCGCGATCATGGCGTTCGGAGCCAACGGAACGCCGGCGGAACTCGACCCGTTCGGCCTGCCAATCCTGCGCCCGGGCGCGCGAATTCGTGCCGTGGAGGAGGCGATCCTCGTCGTGCGGGCGCTCACCGGCGGCGGCGATCCAGTCACCTTCGACGGAGAGTTTTACCAGCTCAACGACCTGGCGCCGGCTCCGGTCAGCACTCCGCCGATCTGGGTCGGTGTCGGTGGGCCGAAGGGGTTGGCCGTTGTCGGTCGCAACGCCGATGGCTGGATTCCCCCACACGCCGCCGACTGGCGAAGCGAGCTGGTGGCGTCGGGGCGACGGGTCATCGGGGAAGCCGCGTCGTCGGTGGACCGCCGCGCCGACGAAGTCGGGATCGTCTACCTGACCGCCGGCCCGGTGACCGCAGCCCCGGTCCCCACCGCGCAGACTCGAGACAGCGAGGGCCGTTGGGCCGGCGGCGGAGTCGCCCAGTGGGTGGAGGAACTCACCTTCGCAGTGCTCGACGGCGGGGCCGTCGCGTTCAACTACCTGGTGCGCCCCGGCGAAGCTCACGACGAGCGGTCCTTGCGCCGCTGGACCGACGAGGTGGTCCCCGCCGTCCGGGCAGCCGTCTCCCCGACGACGGCCGGGCGCCACAAGAACGCGAGGGTCTGACAACCAAATGAGACGCGGGCCAGGGGGAAATCTCCCCTGGCCCGCGAAATCTATTCTGACGCTGCACAATCCACTTGCGTCACTACAATTGACAGCTGACGCAATTCTCCACCTCAGTCCCCTCCAGTGCCATCTGGCGCAACCGGATGTAGTACAGCGTCTTGATGCCCTTGCGCCAGGCGTAAATCTGCGCCTTGTTGACGTCCCGGGTGGTGGCGGTGTCCTTGAAGAACAACGTCAGGCTCAGCCCCTGGTCCACGTGCTGGGTGGCCGCGGCATAGGTGTCGATGATCTTCTCGTAGCCGATCTCGTATGCGTCCTGGTAGTACTCCAGGTTGTCGTTGGTCAGATACGGCGCCGGGTAGTACACCCGGCCGATCTTGCCTTCCTTGCGGATCTCGATCTTGGACGCCACCGGGTGAATCGAGCTGGTGGAGTGGTTGATGTAGGAGATCGACCCGGTCGGCGGGACGGCCTGCAGGTTCTGGTTGTAGATGCCGTGCGCCCGCACCGACTCCTTCAACCGCTTCCAGTCATCCTGGGTCGGGATGTGAATCCCCGCGTCGGCGAAGATCGTCGCCACCTTGTCGGTCGCCGGCTCCCACACCTGCTCGGTGTACTTGTCGAAGAACTCACCGGAGGCGTATTTGGACTCGTCGAACCCGGCGAAGCGGCGTCCGCGCTCGATGGCGATCTTGTTCGAGGCGCGCAGCGCGTGGAACAGCACCGTGTAGAAGTAGATGTTGGTGAAGTCCACACCCTCTTCGGAACCGTAGAAGATGCGCTCCCGGGCGAGGTAGCCGTGCAGGTTCATCTGCCCCAGGCCAATCGCGTGAGAGTCGTTGTTGCCCTTCTCGATCGAGGGCACCGAGGTGATGTGGGTCTGATCGCTGACCGCGGTCAGCGCCCGGATGGCCACCTCGATGGTCTGAGCGAAGTCCGGCGAGTCCATCGCCTTGGCGATGTTCAGCGATCCCAGGTTGCACGAAATGTCCTTGCCCACATGGGCGTAGGTCAGATCCTCGTTGTAGATCGACGGCGTGGACACCTGCAGGATCTCCGAGCACAGGTTGGAGTGGGTGATCTTGCCGGCGATCGGGTTGGCGCGGTTCACGGTGTCCTCGTACATGATGTACGGGTAGCCGGACTCGAACTGCAGTTCCGCCAGGGTCTGGAAGAACTCGCGCGCCTTGATCTTGGTCTTGCGGATCCGCGCGTCGTTGACCATCTCGTGGTACTTCTCGGTCACCGAGATGTCGGCGAACGGCAGACCGTAGAACTTTTCCACGTCGTACGGCGAGAACAGGTACATGTCCTCGTTGTTCTTGGCCAGCTCGAAGGTGATATCCGGGATCACCACGCCCAGGCTCAGCGTCTTGATCCGGATCTTCTCGTCGGCGTTCTCCCGCTTGGTGTCCAGGAACCGGTAGATGTCCGGGTGATGGGCATGCAGGTAGACCGCGCCGGCGCCCTGACGCGCGCCGAGCTGGTTGGCGTAGGAGAACGAATCCTCCAGCAGCTTCATGATCGGGATGACGCCCGAGCTCTGGTTCTCGATGTTCTTGATCGGCGCGCCGTGCTCACGAATGTTGGACAGCAGCAACGCGACTCCGCCGCCGCGCTTGGACAGCTGCAGGGCGGAGTTGATCGAGCGGCCGATCGACTCCATGTTGTCCTCGATGCGCAGCAGGAAGCAGCTCACCGGCTCACCGCGCTGCTTCTTGCCCGAGTTGAGGAACGTCGGGGTGGCCGGCTGGAAGCGGCCGTCGATGATCTCGTCGACCAGCCGCTCGGCCAGCGTGGTGTCGCCGGCGGCCAGGGTCAGCGCCACCATCACCACGCGGTCTTCGAAGCGCTCCAGGTAGCGCTTTCCGTCGAAGGTCTTCAGCGTGTAGGAGGTGTAGTACTTGAACGCGCCGAGGAACGTCGGGAAGCGGAACTTCTTGGCGTAGGCCCGGTCCAGCAGCGTCTTGACGAAGTTGCGGCTGTACTGGTCGAGCACCTCGCGCTCGTAGTAATCCTTCTGGATCAGGTAGTCGAGCTTCTCGTCCTGATTGTGGAAGAACACGGTGTTCTGGTTGACGTGCTGCAGGAAGTACTCCCGAGCGGCCAGCACGTCCTTGTCGAACTGAATCTTGCCGTCGGCGTCGTACAGATTCAGCATCGCGTTGAGCGCGTGGTAGTCGGTCTCCCCCGGCAGCGCATGAACGCTGTTGGTTACCGGCTCTGCAGCTGTGACGGTTGGTGGCACGCCTGTTCCTTCCAGAAGTTCTCGAGTCCCTCCCGGACGGCGAAGACGTCGTCGGTGGTTCCCATGAGTTCGAAGCGGTAGAGATAGGGGACGCCGCACTTGCGGGCGACGACGTCGCCGGCATAGCCGAACTCGGCCCCGAAGTTGGTGTTGCCCGCGGCGATCACGCCGCGCAACAACGACCGGTTGTGCTCATTGTTCAGAAATGCGATGACCTGCTTGGGGACGTATCCCCCGGCGTCGGGATCCGGGCCGTTGGCCCGGCCGCCGCCGTAGGTCGGCAGGATGAGGACGTAGGGCTCGGTGATGAGACCGTCCTCGATTCGCCCGCGCACCGGGATCCGGGTGGCCGGCAAACCCAGCTTCTGGACGAAGCGGTGGGTGTTCTCCGACACGCTGGAGAAGTAGACGATCTGCGTCATGACGCTCCCCTTCCCCCCGGATTGATCGACGGCGCGCAGTCGGCTCGCGCCGCGGCGGCTAGGCCGTCGCGACCGCCGCGGTGGCACCCAGAGCCTTGATCCGGTCCGGGCGGAAGCCCGACCAGTGCTCGCTGCCGGCAACCACGACCGGCGCCTGCAGGTAGCCCAGCGCCATCACGTAGTCACGGGCCTCGGTGTCGACGGTGATGTCGACGATTTCGTAGGCCACGCCCTGCTTGTCCAGCGCCTTGTAGGTCGCGTTGCACTGCACGCACGCGGGCTTGGTGTACACGGTGATCGACGACTGGCTCATAACTGGCAGGCTCCCCTCAGCGAAATTCTTACGGACTGGGTTTGCGGTCCGGCGCTGCCGCCCTCCCGCGTACCTCCCGGCCGTCGAATCCCCTGGTGATCGGGCCGCTGACCCCGGATTCCCCGGTGGACGGAGACTCGGTTTCAACCGGCTTGATCATGCTGGACACTTGTGGCCTGTTGGTGCCTCAGACACTACACCTAGTGGCCGACAATGCGAAGAGGTACAAGATGTTCTGAACAACATTCGTGAAATTCCCAGGTCGTAACCACCTCTCCGGGCGTTTCATCGGCGTGTCGCAGGTCACAACACGCCGATGACGGTGCTCACCGAACGCCCGCACCCCTATGTCTAGCAGCGACCACCGACAGGGCGTCCGCGCGACAACCACACGGACGCCCCCTGTCCGGTTACAGCAAACCGGCCAACTGCGCGACGGCGTCGCGAACCGCGGCGGCGGTCTCGGCGTTCTCGCGCGGGTGGCGGCCGTCCAGGGCCGACAGTGGCTGCGACAGCTTCACCTCGTCGACCACCCGGGCGCCGGCGATGCCGAGCGATTTGCGGGCGTCGTCGTGCGCCCAAACCCCGCCGAAGCGTCCAGCCGCCGCGCCGATCACGGCGACCGGCTTGTCACTGAGCACACTGTCGCCGTACGGCCGAGACAGCCAGTCGATGGCGTTCTTCACCACCGCGGGCAGGCCACCGTTGTATTCGGGAGTGACGATCAACACCGCGTCGGCGGCGCCGACCGCCGCGCGCAGCCGCACGGCGGCCTCCGGGCGCGCGGCCTCGACGTCGAGATCCTCGTTGTAGAACGGCACCGCGTCCAAGCCGCCCAGATAGATCTCGGCGTCGACCCCGTCCGGCGCCGACGCCACGGCGAGCTCTGCCAGCTTGAGGTTGACCGAGTCCGCGCGCAGGCTGCCCAGCAGGATCAGGATCCGGGTGTTCGACATGGTTGTGCTCCTTCATGAAAGTTCGATGCCCGGGCCGTTCCCGGTAGTCAGCCATAGCTAACCGGACTTTAGTCCGGTTTATTCCGCCTTGGTTTAAACTCGCCATCATGGCCCCCGAACGCGCCGACGCCGCGCGCAACCGCGCGCGCGTGCTCGACGCCGCACGTCGACTGGTCTCCGCACACGGGCCCGGTCAGGTCTCGATGGACCAGGTCGCCGCGGCGGCCGGCGTCGGCAAGGGGACCTTGTTCCGCCGGTTCGGCAGCCGCGCGGACCTGATGGCGGCGCTGCTCGACGACGAGGAGCGCCTCAGCCAGCGGGCGTTTCTGTTCGGCGATCCGCCGCTAGGACCCGGGGCGCCGCCGCTGGAACGGCTACGAGCCTTTGGCGAGCATCGGATCCGGTACGCCCACCGCCACCACGCGTTGCTGATCGCCGCCGGCCGCGCCGCGCCACACCACCGTCAATCCCCGCCGGAGACCGTGATCCGCGCGCACGTGCGGATCCTGCTGGCCGCCGCCGGCAGCTCCGGCGACCTCGACGCACAGGCCGACGCGCTCACCGCGCTGCTCAACCCGGAGTACGTCGAAGCGCTATGCCACGAAGGCCGCGACGAGGACCACCAGATCCGCGCCTGGGCATCGCTGGCCGCCAAGTTGTGCGGCCACTGACCGCAACGCACAGCAACCTGTCAGATCGCAGGGCTAGAGTTTGTTTGATAAACTACATAACATTACTTATAGAGATAGATAGAGAGGGGTTCCCCCGATGTGGCGTCAACCCAAGGCGGTGTGGGCCGTGGCTTTCGCATCCGTCGTCGCATTCATGGGCATCGGCCTCGTTGACCCGATCCTGAAACCAATCGCCGACAATCTCGACGCGTCCCCGTCGCAGGTCTCGCTGCTGTTCACCAGCTACATGGTGGTGATGGGCGTGTCGATGCTCATCACCGGCGCAATCGCCAGCCGCATCGGCGCCAAGAAGACCCTGCTGCTCGGCCTGGTCATCATCATCATCGGCGCCGGTCTGGCCGGCATGTCCAGCACTGTCACCGAGATCGTCGGCTGGCGCGCGGTCTGGGGCCTGGGCAACGCGCTGTTCGTCGCGACCGCCCTGGCCACCATCGTCACCGCGGCCCGCGGTTCGGTCGGCCAGGCGGTCATCCTCTACGAGGCCGCGCTCGGTCTGGGCATCGCGGTCGGCCCACTGGTCGGCGGCGTGCTCGGCTCGATCTCCTGGCGCGGACCGTTCTTCGGGGTCTCTGCCCTGATGGCCGTCGCCGTCGTCGTCACCGCACTGCTGCTGCCGAGCACTCCTCCGGCGCCCAAGACCACCTCGGTGCTGGACCCGATTCGGGCGCTGCGCCACCGCGGCCTGTTCGGCGTCTCGATGACTGCGCTGCTGTACAACTTCGGCTTCTTCACGCTGCTCGCCTTCACCCCGTTCCCGCTGGACATGGACGCCCATCAGATCGGGCTGATCTTCTTCGGCTGGGGCCTCGCGCTGGCCTTCACCTCGGTGGTGGCGGCGCCCCGGTTGCAGCGTCGGTTCGGCACGCTGCCGACTCTGCTGGTCAACCTGCTGCTGATGAGCGCGACGCTGGCGGTGATGGCCGTGGCGACCGATCACAAGGCCGTGCTGGCGGGCTGCGTCGTCGTCGCGGGCCTGTTCATCGGCGTCAACAACACCCTGGTCACCGAGACGGTGATGAAGGCCGCACCGGTCGAGCGTGGAGTGGCCTCGGCCGCCTACAGCTTCGTCCGGTTCGGCGGCGCGGCGCTCGCGCCCTGGCTCGCGGGCTTCCTGGGCGAGCGGTTCAACATGCACCTGCCGTTCTGGGTCGGCGCCGCGGCGGTGCTGCTCGGCGCGATCGTGCTGGCCGCCAGCCGCAGTCATCTCGCCGGTATCGACGATCCCGAGGATCCGCTGGAGGAACTCGAGGAGCAGGCCGAGGCGATCACCGTCGGCAACGACAGCTGAGACGTCCAGCGGATATCCGGGCGACCAGCGCCATTCATCGCCCCGACACCCGCTGTGGCTAGCGTCGCGGTTATGTCCTCGCAGCGCCCCGCCCTGCTCGAATCCGCCCTTGACGACGTCAACCTGCTGCTGGAGCACCTGGATTCCGCGGCAGCCGAGTGGCAGCCGTGGATCGACCGGGTGGCGCCCGAACACCGGGACGGCGCCCTGAACCTGGCGCGGTACTGCGCGATGCGCCAGGTCGATGTCCGCGATCTGCAGCGACGGCTGGCCGGCCTCGGACTGAATTCCTTGGAGAGCGCCGAAGCACACGTCCAGCAGAGTCTGCGCGCGGTGGCGTTGGCCCTGAGCCAGATGCTTGGCGCGGCGCCCCTGTCGGCCTCCACCGCCGATTTCGCCGAGGGCGCCCGGGTGCTGAACCGCAATGCCGAGGACCTGCTCGGACCCCGCCCGGCCGGGCGGGCCGCCCGCATCATGGTCACCATGCCCACCCAGGCCGCCACCGACCCGACCCTGGTCGCCGGCCTGCTGGACAGCGGGATGGAAATCGCACGGATCAACTGCGCCCACGATGACGCGCAGATCTGGCGGGCGATCGCCGCGCAGATCGCCGACCACACCGGACGGCACTGTCTGATCGCCATGGACCTCGCCGGACCGAAATTGCGCACCGGGCCGATCGAACCCGGCCCCCAGATCATCCGGCTGCGCCCGACCCGCGACGCCCGCGGCGAAGTGCTGGTCGCGGCTCGGGCCTGGCTGACCTCAGCGGGCGCCCCGGCGCCGAGTCCGCGGCCCGGACTGCCCACCGTCCCCGTCGGCGGCGGATGGCTGCGCCGGCTGCGCGCCGGGGACATCATCGAACTCCGCGACACCCGCAGGTCTCGGCGGTGGCTGGAAGTCGAGCAGATCTGCCCCGTCGGCGTGGTGGTCAGCTGTGATCAGACCGTTTACCTCGGAACCGGCACGCAGCTGAAGGTTGTCGGGGAGGAAGGCGCCAGCGTGATCGGCGAGCTGCCCGCCGTCACCCAGTTCCTGCGGGTGCGCGCCGGTGACACCCTGCGCGTCACCCGAGACCTCAGTCCGGCGCCAGCGTCGGCCGAACCGGCGCGCATCGGGTGCACGCTGCCCGAGGTCTTCGACTGCGCCGGCGTCGGCGACCGGGTGTGTTTCGACGACGGCAAGATCAGCGGCCGGATCGTCGAAGTGGCCCACGCATCCTTCGACGTCCGCGTCGACGCTCCGCTCGAGGAGGCGAAACTGCGCGCCGGCAAAGGAGTCAACGTCCCGGACACCGACCTGCGGATCAGCGCGCTGACCGACAAGGACCGCGCCGACCTCGCCGAGATCGTCGCCCTGGCCGATATCGTGCAGTTCTCCTTCGTGCGGGACCCCGCCGACGTCGAGCAGCTCTTCGACGAGCTGGATCGACTGGGCGCCTCGGACCTCGGCGTGGTGCTCAAGATCGAGAACCGGGGGGCGTTCGAGAACCTGCCCCAGTTGCTGCTCTCCGCCATGCGCCGACGCCGGGTCGGGGTGATGATCGCTCGCGGCGACCTCGCCGTGGAGTGCGGCTACGAACGGCTCGCCGAGGTGCAGGAGGAGATCCTGTGGCTGTGCGAGGCCGCCCACATCCCGGTCGTCTGGGCCACCCAGGTGCTCGAGCAGCTGGCGAAGTCCGGGGTGCCGTCGCGGGCCGAGATCAGCGACGCGGCGCTGGCCCAGCGGGCCGAATGCGTGATGCTGAACAAGGGCGCGCACATCGCCGACGCGGTGCGCGCGCTGTGCGACATCCTGGCCCGGATGACCGGCCACCAAGACAAGAAAACCGCGCTGCTGCGCCCGCTGCGGTCCTGGGAATCCCCCGCCGCGGCCGTCGGCGACACCCCTTAGGGGTCACGATGTTCGGACCCAGGCGTTGCCCTGTTCCCGGTCCAGCACGGTGATCGCCTTGTTCTTCAGCGCGAAGATATAGACCAGCAGGCTGACGAAGATCACGGCGGTGACGTAGACGATGAACCAGCCGGGGCGCCCGCCGGACTTCGCGGCCTGGAACAGCATCGGCGCGGTGCCGCCGAACACCGAGTTTGCGAACGCGTAGCCCAGGCCGACGCCCAAGGCGCGCACCTCCGCCGGGAACAGTTCGGCCTTCACGATCGCGTTCACCGAGGTGTAGCCGGTCAGGATGATGTAGCCGATGGCGGTCAGCAGGAACGCGGTCAGCGCTGAGGTCGCCTGCGGCAGATAGGTCAGCAGCACATAGGTGTAGAGCACGCCGCCGATTCCGAAGCCGACCAGTAGTGGCTTGCGGCCCACCCGGTCGCTGAGCAGGCCGCCCAGCGGCTGCAGCAGCATCAGGAAGATCAAGCCGAACAGGTTGATCCAGGTGGCGGTCATGGCTCCGTCGGCCCCGAAACTGGACTTGATGATCGCCGGGGCGTTGACGCTGTAGGTGTAGAACGCGACCGTACCGCCCGCGGTGATCAGGAAAACCAGCAGCAGCGGGCGCCACTGGGTGACGAACAGCGTCTTCAGCGAGCCGGCGCCGGGGTCCTTGCCCTCGCGGATCTCCGCCAGGTGCGCCTCGCTCAGCGATTCGTCCATGGTGCGCCGGATCCACAGCACCACCAGCGCGGCGATGCCGCCGATGAAGAACCCAACCCGCCAGCCCCAGTCCTTCATCGCCTCGACGTCGACGAAGCTGAGCATGATCAGCAGGGTCAGCTGGGCCAGCACGTGGCCGCCCACCAGGGTGACGTACTGGAACGACGACAGGAACCCGCGCCGGTTCGCCGTCGCCGCCTCCGACATGTAGGTCGCCGAGGTGCCGTATTCCCCGCCGGTGGCGAACCCCTGGACCAGGCGGGCGAAGATCAGGATCACCGCCGCCCAGACGCCGATGCTGTCCCGGGTCGGCATCACCGCCACCAGGAACGAGCACGCCGACATCACGCTGACGCTGATGACCAGCGCCGTCCGGCGGCCGCGGCGATCGGCGATGCGGCCGAAGAACCACGATCCGAACGGACGCATGATGAAGGTCACCGCGAAGATCGCGTAGATGTAGACCGTCGAGTTGGCGTCGTTCTCGTCGAAGAACTGGGCTTCGAAGTACGACGCGAACACGGTGTAGATGTAGACGTCGTACCACTCGACGAGGTTGCCGGCCGAACCCTTCATGGTGTTCAGGACAGCGCGACGGGTGGAGGTCGGCGCATAGGTGGGGCCGGCTGCCGTGTCGCTCATTTCGGGAGGCTACCCCGATGGCGTCCGCCGCACACCGCGCGAACCGCAAAAGAAACCGGCGCCGAGCGGGATTCCCACTCGGCGCCGGTTGTCAATCTGGTTAGTTGCAGGCCCAGGAGTCGATCCAACCGCCACCGAGGCGGCCCATCGCGTCGTTCTGCGCCTCGGCCAGGGTGGCGCCGCCACCGCCCTGGTAGGTGAAGCCGTTGTAGGCGACCGCGCCGCAGCCGCCGACGAAGGAGGTCAGCACCTTGCAGTCGGTGTAGCCGCAGTAGTTCCGGGCGGTCTGCTCGGCGGCGCCGCGGTTGCCGTAGCGCACCGCCCACCCCGAGGCGCCGTTGGGCGCGTAGGCGATGGCGCCGAAGCCCGAGGCCGCCGAGGCGGTCGGGGCCAGCACCAGCGGGGCGGCCGCGGAGGCGGCGATCGCCACGGCGGCGACTGCGGCCCGATGGCGAAGTGTCTTCTTGGTCATTCTTCGTTCCTCTCTGATCCGCAGTGTTCGCTTAGACGGGCTTCTCGGCGGTGACTTGCTTGCCGAATTCGGACAATTCCAGGGTGACGGTGGCGTCCTGCACCGGCTCCATCTCGGCCTTGAGCAGGTGGTTGCTGCCGTCCTGGGCGATCCACAGCGTGGTCGGCAGCTGAATCTCGTCCTGCGGGCCCATCCGGGACCCGGCCATCACCATCACGTCGTTGGACGACGCGGTGCCGCTGATCTTGGTCGCCTCGACGCCGTCGACGGCTTCACTGCCCTGTTCCTTGGGGTCCTGGAAGTTCTTCAGCAGGTTGGCCAGTCCGCGCTCGGGGTCGAGCACCAGCGCGACGCTGTAGATGGAGTTGCCGTCGCCGTAGTTGACGAACGTGCCGGGCTCGGCGACATCGGAGTACAGGCTGCCGTCGACGTAGACGAACTTCGAGGTGGCCTCGCCGAGGCTGCCCATGTCCAGGGTGACGGTTCCGGTGGCGGCCGGGGCCGGCTTGGTGGACAGATCGCCTTCCAGCCGCTTGGCCTTCAGGTTCGGCACCTGCCCGTCGCTGGTCAGCAGCACGTGCGCGCCGGTCACCTCGCCCATGGCCTCCGCGGACGCCTTGACCGTGGCGGCGGGGTCCTCACCGGAGCCGGTCGACGAGCCGCCGGTGCAGGCGCTGAGGGCGAAGCCCCCGACCAGCGCGGCCGCTGCGATGCGCAGCCCTACCTTCATGAATGTCTCCTCCTTGTCGAACCGCAACCACTGCGGCGGGTGTGAAACTCGGTGTCGACACCGGTCTGCGGTATCGCCTCGAAGCGAGCCTAACCGGGCTCAACCGCGGTCCATGACGCCAATATTCGGCTCAGGTGATCTGGCCGGAAATCAGCGACGCGATCGCGCTGGCTTGATTCCCGGGAGCCGGGGCGCAGGTCCGCACGTCGATCACCACGTTGGACCGGGCCTCCAGCGCGCGCTGGCAGACCTGCGCGCCGACGAGCAGCGACAGCGTCGCCCTCCCGTCCTCGGACAGCGCCGACCCCAGGTTGGCCGCCGCCGGCTCGCCGGCGCTGTTGGCCATGCTGACCGTCGTGTTCTCGCAGCGCCGCCAGGCCGACAGCTGCCGGTCCTGGAACATCGCGGCGTCGTCGGCGCTGGCGAACGCGCTGACCACCTGTTCCACGCTGCGGTTCGGATCGTCAAGGTCGACGATCCGCTGGCCGACCAGCGCCTGCATGCCGGATTCCTTGGTGTAGGCGACCGCGCTGGCCGGGTAGACCGCCGGCGCGCACTGCGGCGGGTCCGACGGGGTGGTGTGCGGTTCGGTGATCGGCATCGGCGTCGCGTCGGCCATCGCCCGCGACCACATCTGCGAGGCGATCGAATCCGCGGGCGCCAGCAGGTCCGGCAGCTGGTCGGCGGTGTAGGTCGCCAGCACCTCTTCTTCCTCGTCGTCCTGGTCCCGCATGATCGGGGCGATGGCCCGGGTGCCGCTGCCGCTGGTGACGTTGGTCAGGGTGGCCAGCATCGCGACGGCCGCCACGATGCCGCAGCCGGCCAGCCCCCAGCCGGCGACCTTGCGGCGGCGGGCGGCCTTGACCGCCGCGCTGGTCGCGCCGGTGTTCTCCGACGCCGCCGGGCCGCCGGTGATCTCGTAGCTGGGCAACCGCAGCCGCCAGCGCAGCATCGTCAGATATGCCAGCCCGAGCGCGGCCAACATGGACATGTCCAGCGTCCACCACTTGCCGGTGTGGTACCAGAGCAGGTCGTCGCTGGTTTCCAGCGGAGCCACGGTCAGCAGGTCGACGGTGGACGCGGTGGCGGCGTAACCCCAGCGGGCCGGCATCAACCAGGACAGTTGGGTCAGCCCGACGCGGCCGGTCACCGGGATCATCCCGCCGGCGAACACGATCGAGAGCATGATGACCACCACCAGCATCGGCAGCACCTGCTCGGTGGAACGGGCCAGCGACGACAACAGCAGGCCCACGATCGCCGAGACCACCGCGGTCAGGGTGAGCGCGAGGTAGAGCTCCAACACCGGGTTGCCCACCGTGGTCGCGCCTTGGGTCGGACCACCCTTGCCGAGCACCACGATGGCCAGCAGCGCCGCGGTCTGCAGTGCTGCGGCCAGGCTGTAGACCAGCAGTTTCGCGCCCAGGTACGCCGACGCGGACAAGCCGACGGCCTGTTCGCGGCGGAACACGGCTCGCTCGCCGACCAGGTCGCGGATGGTCAGCGCGGTGCCCATGAACACCGCGGCGATATTGAGCAGGATCAGCAGCTGGGCCGGCTCGGCGGGCGCGGATCCCGACGCCTTGGCCTCGCCGAGACCGGTGGATCCGGGCACCGCCAGCGCCAGGATGCCGAGCACCAGCGGCAGCGCGGTCAGGAACGCGAAGTAGCCGCGGTCGGCGACGATCAGCCGGGCCTGGCGGCGCGCCACCGTCCAGACCTGGCGACGCAGACTGGTTTGCGCGGGCTTGCCGACCGCTCCCCCGGCGGCCGCCGGCTCCGGGGGCGCGGTGATCCCGGCGCGGGCCAGGAAGGCCTGGTGCGCCGCTTCGGGTTCGGCGGCGACCCAGGCGAAGATGTCGGCCCAGTCGGTGGTGCCGGTGGCCTTGGCGATGTCGTCCGGCGCGCCGGCGTAAGCGGTCTTTCCGCCCGGGGCCAGCAGCAGCACCTGGTCGCACATCCGCAGGTAGGTCAGCGAGTGGGTGACCACCACGACCACGCGGCCGGCGTCGGCCAGCCGGCGCAGCATCGCCATCACCTGCCGGTCCAGCGCCGGGTCCAGGCCGGACGTCGGCTCGTCGAGGATGAGCAGCAGCGGGCCGGTCAGCAGTTCCATCGCGACCGACACGCGTTTGCGCTGTCCGCCGGAGAGGGTGTCGATGCGCTTGTCCCGGTGGCCGGTGAGCTCCAGTTCGTCGAGCACCCGGGTCACCACGGCGTCGCGGTCGGCCTTGGTGGTGTCCGATGGCAGCCGCAGTTCGGCGGCGTAGTCGAGCGCGCGTTTGACCGTCAGCTGACGGTGCACCACGTCGTCCTGTGGGACGACGCCGATCCTCGAACGCAGCGAGGCGTACTCGGCGTGCACGTCGTGGCCGTCGAAGCTGACCCAGCCGGTGGTCGGCCGGTTGCCGCCGCCGAGCACCCGGATCAGCGTCGATTTGCCGGCGCCGGAGGGGCCGATGACCGCGGTCAGGGTGCCCGGCCGCGCGGTGAAGGACACGTCCTCGAGCAGCCTCTTGTCGTCGTCGACGGTCAGCCCCACCCGATAGCAGCCGATGCCGGCGCTGTCGGCGGTGCTCTCCCGCACCGCGAGGGTCGTCCCGTCGAACACCAGGTCGGTGTTGCCGATGGTGACCACGTCGCCGGCGTGCAGCAGCGCTGCTTCGATGCGCCGGCCGTTGACGAAAGTGCCGTTGCCGGAGCGATTGTCGCGGATCTCCGGCCCGGCCGGCGTGGCGGTCAGGAAGGCATGCGTGCGCGACGCCAACGCGTCGGGGACCACAATGCCGCTCTGTGACGCGCGGCCGATGGACACCGCTCCGGCCGGTGGCGTCACCGCGCGCTGCGGCAGCACCCGTCGTACCACGGTGGTGACCCGCATGGACGATTCGTTGTCGTCCTGTGGCGCCGGCACCCGCATATTGGGTCGGTGCGGCATGCCCTGGGCAGGCATGCCCGACTGCGGCGGACCCTGGGGCGGCGCCCCCGCCTGCGGCGGCCGTGGGCCGCTGGGCGGGGTGGGCCGGCTCGGCGGCCGCGCCCGCGGGCCGGGCGCCGGCGGGCGCGGCCCGGCAAACGGTCCGGACGGTGGGCCGGCGTTCGGCGGGGCCGGAAATCCGGACGTCGCCGGCGCCGACGGCGATCCGGCGGCCGGCCGGCCGCCGCCGGCGCGCAGGTCGGCGACCCGCACAACCCCGGTGCCGAGTTCGAAGCTCAGCCGCGGTCCGTCAACCGCTCCGAGGTTCAGGGTGGACTCGCCGACAATGTCCAGCCGCGGGGTGCGCACGCCGTCGACGAAGACACCATTACGGCTGCGGTCCTCGGCGACCCAGTGATCCCCGTCCACACGCAGCACCAGATGCTCGCGGGAGACCCGCTGCTGCTCCGGGTTGTCATCGATGACGATGTCGCAGGTCGGATTGCGCCCCACCGTCACCTGCGCGGTCGGTGTGAAGGTGTGGCTGCGTGTGCCCCAGTGCACCGTCAACGGCGGCGCGCTGTTTGCCATCCCCATGAACTCCCCTTCGCGATAGGCCGCGGACCCCTAGCCCCGGCTGGGCATCATCCTGTCATCACTTCGGTGACCTACAGACCTCTAATTCGGGCGAAATCGGCGCCCGACGGTGGTCTGCGCGGCCTTCAGGCTTCGCAACGACGCAATTCACGATGATGGACCTGGCTGTGGGCGCCAAGGACGCAATGGGCAACGGCTATCGCCCGCATACCGGGTATTGGCGGCAGCCGCCGTGGGGGCAGCAGCCGCAATGGGCTCCCCCACCGCGCCGGGCGATCGCGACCGCCCCTACGACCGGGGCGAACTCACGGTGAGCTGCGGTTCCGGCGAGAAGCGACTGCTCCTGGGCCTCGACCCGTCCCACGGCGACGGCAGCTCGAAGTGGCTGCTGTTCAGCCTGCCGCTGGTATTGCCGAGTCTCGGCGCCTCCACCTTCCTGGTGGTCGCCCGGATCACGCGTAGGCGCAAACGGCCGCAGCCCGATCTGTGGGGACCGAGCGGGCCACGACGCTGGTGGCTTGTCGGCGCCGCCCGCTACCGTCGAACCATGCTCAACACCGTCGCCGTGCACGGGTACCGGTCGCTGCGCGAGCTGGCGGTGCCGCTGCGGCAACTGACCGTGATCACCGGTGCGAACGGGTCCGGCAAGTCCAGCACCTATCGGGCGTTGCGGCTGCTGGCCGACTGCGGTCGCGGCGAGGTGATCGGCTCGCTGGCCCGCGAGGGCGGGCTGAACTCGGCGCTGTGGGCGGGCCCCGAGCGTCTCGGCGGCGCGCGACGAACGGGGCGGACCGAGGGCACCGTGCGCCGAGAGTCGGTGTCGCTCGCGTTGGGGTACGCCGCCGACGACTTCGGCTACCTGATCGATCTGGGCCTGCCGGTCTACGCCGGGATCGGCTCACAGTTCGGCCGCGACCCGGAGATCAAGCGGGAGGCGGTCTTCGCCGGTCCGGTGCTGCGCCCGGCCGGCACGCTGGCGCATCGCGACGGCCCGTACGCCGCCGCCCGCGGCGACGACGGCGAATTCGCCAAACTGACCCAGGGACTGCCGACCTACCGCAGCCTGCTGGCCGAGTACGCCCAGCCGTCGGCGTTGCCGGAGCTCGCCGCGGTGCGGGATCGGTTGCGCAGCTGGCGTTTCTACGATGGTTTCCGGGCCGACGCCGGAGCCCCGGCCCGGCTTCCACAGGTCGGCACCCGCACCCCGGTGCTCGCCGACGACGGCCGCGACCTGGCGGCAGCGTTGCAGACCATCATCGAAACCGGCGTCGGCGCAGACGATCTCGCGGCAGCGGTTTCCGAAGCGTTCGAGGGATCCACCGTGTCGGTCGCGGTGCGCGACGGGCTCTTCGACGTCGAGCTGTCCCAGCCCGGCATGCTGCGATCGCTGCGCAGCACCGAATTATCCGACGGCACACTGCGTTTCCTGCTGTGGGCGGCCGCACTGCTGAGCCCGGAACCGCCGTCGCTGATGGTGCTCAACGAGCCCGAGACCAGTCTGCATCCGGATCTGCTCGGGCCGTTGGGCGCGTTGATCGCCGCCGCCGCGCGCAGCACCCAGGTGCTGGTGGTCACCCATTCGCAGCGGTTGTGCGCCGCGCTGGAGGTGGTCCCGGTCGCCGACGCCTCGGTCTACGACAATATCGAGGTGCGCCTGCGCAAGGACCTCGGCGAAACCCGGATCGAGGGCCTGGGCATGCTGGAACTCCCACCGTGGCAGTGGGGTTCACGCTGACGGTTCAGCCGTCAGGCCGCAGCGCCCGGGAGAACAGCACGTTCACCCGCTTCATGGCGAAGCTGTAGGGCAACCAGCCGAAGCGCTTGAACGCGTAAAACGCCCGGATATCCGGCGAGGTGTAGATCAGATACCGGTTCTTGGCGACGCCGGAGAGGATCTTGTCGGCGGCCTTCTCCGGCGAGACGGCGTGCCCGCTGAAGCGCTCGATCCACTTGTTGACCCGGGGATCATCGCGGTCGACCCCGGCGATGTCGACGGTCTTGACCAGTCCGGTGTCCACCGCGCCCGGCACTACCACCGACACGCCGATTTTGTGCCGGGCCAGGTCGAAGCGCAGCACCTCCGACACCCCGCGCAGGCCGTACTTGCTGGCGCTGTAGGCGGCGTGCCAGGGCAGCGCGACCAATCCGGCGGTCGAGGACACGTTGACGATCTGGCCGCCCTTGCCGGCGGCCATCATCGGCGGCACGAACTCCTCGATGACGTGGATGGGGCCCATCAGGTTGATGTCGACCACCGATCGCCACTGCTTGTGGGTGAGCTGGTCGACCGTCCCCCACACCGAGATGCCGGCGATGTTGAACAGCATGTCCAGCGATGGCTGCTGGGTGTGGATATCGGCGGCGAACTGAGCGACGGCGTCGAAATCGGAGATGTCCAGGGCGCGGGAGGCGGCGACCGTGGCGCCCAGCGCCCGGCAGTCCGCGGCGGCGGCGTCCAGGGCGTCGGCGGTGCGGTCGGTCAGGTATAGCACGGCGCCCTCGCGGGCGAGTTGCAGGGCGACCGCCCGACCGATGCCGCTGGCCGCGCCGGTGACCAGACAGTGCTTTCCCGCGTAGGTGCTCGTCATGGGGCTGACGATACCGCCGCGCCGGGACCACTCCAAAGCGCGTGCAGCCAGAGTTGCTCGAGCAGTCGCTGAGCCCGATCGCGGTCTCCGTCGGGACCGTTGAAGGTGCTGTCGCCGACGAGTATGAACGACGTCGTCGCGGTCAGCATCCGGATCAAGGCGGGCAGTTCGTCGCTGATCGGGTGGGCGGTGCCGGCGTCGACCTCGGCCTGCACCAGCTCGGTGATCTGCTGGATCAGCACGTCGACCTGCGCGTCGAGCAGGTCGCGGATCTCGGCGTCGGACCCGCGGGCGCGCTGACACGCCGTCACCACCGGGTCGTTGTGCGCGTAGACCAGAGTCGCGCTGGTCACCATGCGGCGCGCGAATTCCGCCGGTGACTCGTCGCCGCCGCGGGGTGCGAAGAACTTCGTGAGTTCCTGCAGTTCGGCGTTGACCTCGCCGAGGATGTGGGCCAGCACGGCGTACTTGGAGTCGAAGTAGAAGTAGAAACCCGAGCGCGCCACCCCGGCGCGGTCACTGATCGTGCTGACCGAGAGCTCGGCGAACGGCTTCTCCTGCAGCAGTTCCCGGACGGCGTCGACGATCGCCTGCCGCTGCCGGTCGCCACGGCTGCGTGGCCCCGCGGCCGGACTCACACCCTGATCTGCGCTCATCAGGAAAAGAATGCACTACAACGCGCCCGAACAAAAACTTGACAGGCGTCAAATTCGGCCGCAGGATGGCGTCGGAAGTGATTTACGCCACTAGGACCACCCGTTCATGCCCCGAGGAGTCAGGTTGGCCACCATCAGCACCCCCCACTACCTGCTGGATCAGGCCAAACGGAAGCTCAAGCCCAGTCCGGTGACCATGCCCGGAATGGGCGCCGTCGAAGGCCGGCTGCGCAACCGCGAGTGGAAGCAGTACGTGCTCGCCGAACCGCCCGCGGGCAGCGGGCTCAAGGCCGTCCGGGGCGACGACGGCCTGCCCGTCATCGGCCACACCATCGAGGTGTTCCGCGGCGGGGTGGAGTTTGTGCTGGACAACTACCGCCGCTTCGGCCCGGTGTACTACAACAAGTCCCCCGCCATCTCCGCGGTGGCGGCGATGGGCCCCGACGCCACCCAGGCGGTGTTCACCAACCGCAACAAGGACTTCTCCCAGCGCGGCTGGGAGCCGGTGATCGGCCCGTTCTTCGAGGGCGGGTTGATGATGCTCGATTTCGACGAGCACATGTACCACCGCCGGATCATGCAGCAGGCGTTCACCCGGGAACGACTGACCGGCTATGTGCCGCATATCGATTCGGTCGCCACCAAGGTGCTGGCCGGCGATTGGCCGACCAACGACCCCCGATTCCTGTTCCACCCGGCGGCCAAGGAACTCACCCTGGACATCGCCTCGGAGGTGTTCATGGGGCACACCGCCGGCGCGGACCGCAAGCTGGTCACCACCGTCAACCACGCCTTCTCCACCACCGTCCGGGCCGGGAACGCGATCGTCCGCTCCCCCATCCCGCCACTGGCCTGGTGGCGGGGCATCCAGAAGCGCAAGACCCTGGAACACTATTTCCGCGGTGAGATCGCCGAGAAGCGCCGCTCGGAGAGCACCGACATGTTCAGCGTGCTGTGCCATGCCCGCGACGAGGACGGCGCGGCCTTCACCGACGAGCAGGTCATCGCGCACATGATCTTCTTGATGATGGCCGCGCACGACACGTCGACGTCGACGCTGACCACCATGGCCTACCACCTGGCGGCCAATCCGGAGTGGCAGCAGCGCTGCCGCGAGGAGTCCGACGGCATCGGCGACGGCCCGCTGGACATCGAGACGCTGGAGTCGATGACCACCTACGACCTGGTGATGAACGAGTCGCTGCGGATGCTCACTCCGCTGCCGTTCAACTTCCGCCGGGCCATCCGGGACACCGATCTGCTGGGCTATTTCATTCCGGCCGGCACCAATGTGGTGATCTGGCCGGCGCTCAACCATCGGCTGCCGGAGCTGTGGACCGATCCGGAGCGTTTCGACCCGGCCCGGTTCGCCGAGCCACGCAGCGAGCACAAGCGGCACCGCTACGCCTTCAACCCGTTCGGCGGTGGCGCGCACAAATGCATCGGGATGATTTTCGGCCAGTTGGAGGTCAAGACCGTCATGCACCGGCTGCTGCGCAACTACCGGCTGGAATTGGCGCGCCCGGACTACAAACCGACCTATGACTGGGGTGGCATGCCGGTCCCGGTCGACGGTCTGCCGATCGTGTTGCGGCCCCGCTGAGGTTGCAAGCAAAGCCGGAGGAACGGAGGCTTGCGCAGCAGGCCTCAGCGCATAGACCCCGCTGAGACCGGTCAGGCCAGCGCCAGGAACAGCTTCTCCAGCTGCTCCTGGTCGAGTTCCGGGGCCCGGCCGTCGACTTCGGCGCCCACCACGCATTCCCGCAGTCCGGTGACGATGATCTTGAATCCGGCGCGGTCCAGCGCCTTGGACACCGCCGCCAGCTGGGTGACGATGTCCTTGCACTCCCGGCCGTCCTCGATCATCGAGATGACGCCGGCGAGTTGCCCCTGCGCGCGGCGAAGGCGGTTGAGCACCGAGGCGATGGCCTCTTCGTCACCGATCATGGCAGTCTCCTCACGCTATGGGCGGGTCTCCGATCGTACCCTGGGGGGTATAACGCGGGGGTCCTCCCGCGTCTTCCGCACCTTCTTGGCGCGCCGACGCCGCACCGCCGAGATGACCGTGCGGGTCAGCAGCACCAACAGCGTGGCGGTGGCGACCGCGATCCCGGCGGCTGGGTGCACTTCCTGACCCAGCACCAGCGCCGCCATGAACAACACGAACCAGCCGAAGATCGCCCGCAACCGCGCCGGTGGAATCCGGGAGGCCAGCGGCGCGCCGATCAGGCTGCCCAGCACCGCCGCGCCGGTCACCATCGCCGCGAAGCGCCAGTCGACGGCCGTCGCGGCGAGGTGCCCGGCCAGCCCGGCGAAGGACTGCATGGCGATGACCGCCAGCGAGGTTCCGACCGCGACCGGCATCGGCAGGCCGGCCAGCAGCGTCAGCGCCGGCACCAGCATGAACCCGCCGCCGGCGCCCACCAGTCCGCTGAGCACACCGACCAGCAACCCGATCATCAGCAGCGCCGGCAACTTCACCGGGCGGACCTCAGCGTCCTCGCGCCGCGGCCGCAGCATCGCCGAGCCGGCGCCGAGCATGAGCACCGCGAAAATCGCCAGCAGGACATAGCCGGGGATGAACTGCGCCAGCAGGCCGCCGCCGAACGCGCCGGCCATGGCGGCCAGACCGAAGACGCCGGCGATCTTCCACCGCACCCGTTTGCCGCGGGCATGGGCGATCGCCGCGACGGCAGAGGTGACGCCGACGACCAGCAGCGACGTCGCGATGGCCTCCTTGGTCTCCATCCCGGCCACGTAGACGAGCAGCGGCACCATCAGAATCGCGCCACCGCCGCCGAGCAGGCCGAGCGTGACGCCGACCAGCACGGAGAGTCCGACGGTGAGCGCGATCATGGCCGGCTGGCCACCAGTTGGTCGACGATCTGCGCGGCGTCACAGCTGGCCGCGGCGCGGTTGTAGGGCAGCTTCGACAGCAGCATTCCCATGGCGCAGGTGTTCGACAGCGCGGCGAAGGCGAGGCCGGCGCCCATCGCCCCGGCCACCCATTTGGCGCGCGGCAGCGCGACGCTGGCCAGCACGGCGGTCAGGATCGCCGATCCGGCGACCAGCCGCACCTGCCGCTCCAGTTCCCACTTCTGTGAGCCCCGGTTGACCGGGAATCCCCGGGCCTCCCAGTCGACGATGCCGCCGGTGAGGATGTGCAGGTTGGGCAGTCCCGCGTCCCGCAGCGCCTCCTCGGCCTGGCCGGCCCGCTGCCCGGATCGACACACCAGCACGACGTCGTCGTCGAGGTGCGCGCAGATCTCGTCACGATGTTCGCGCAGCAGATCCAACGGCACGTTGTAGGAGCCGGGAATGTGAGCGGTCTCGAACTCCGCCGGTGTCCGGACATCCAGGATTCGGGGCGCGTCCGGGGCGGCGAGCATCTCGGTCAGCCCGTGTGCGTCGACGGTGATCGGCGCGCGTGGCGTCATGGTCATGGCGGTCCTCCGTAGTGTTCAGCCTACCTTCGACAATATACCCCATGGGGTATCTACCCATCATTGCACACGATACCGCCCGGGGTATAACCTGGCCTGCGAACGTAGCCCGAAAGGAACCGATATGTGCTATCCGGTGAAGTGCCCCAAGTGCGGCAAGACCACCTGGGACGGCTGCGGCCAACACATCGACGACGTGAAGAAGAACGTCCCCGACGATCAGTGGTGCACCTGCCCGCGCTGAGCGCGTCGTCGGCAGAACACGCCCGCCAGTGATGGGCGGGTGACAAGATCGAGCCACTCTCCCAACCGACACCATCTCGGAGGACCAGTGGCCACACCCTCGGCGTCGAGGCGCCAGGAGGACGTCGTCGGCGATATCACCTACGTGCAAAACGACCCCGCGCTGCCACCGGTGGCGATCATCGACCGCTCCCCCATCACCGTGCGGCATCGGGTCATTTTCGCCGTGATCGCGCTGGTGGCGGCGGTGGCGTGGGCGGTCATCGCCTTCGCCCGCGGCGAGACGGTCAACGCGGTCTGGTTCGTGCTGGCCGCCGTCTGCACCTACGTCATCGGGTATCGGTTCTACGCGCGGCTGATCGAGATGAAGATCGTCATGCCCCGCGACGACCGGGCCACCCCGGCGGAGATCTACGAGAACTCCACCGACTACATGCCCACCGACCGCCGGGTGCTCTTCGGGCACCACTTCGCGGCGATCGCCGGGGCGGGCCCGCTGGTCGGCCCGGTGCTGGCCATGCAGATGGGCTACCTGCCCGGCACCATCTGGATCATCATCGGCGCGCTGGTCGCCGGCTGTGTGCAGGACTACCTGGTGCTGACCATCTCGGTGCGCCGACGCGGGCGGTCACTGGGCCAGATGGCCCGCGACGAACTCGGCGCCGTCGGCGGTGTGGCGGCCATCCTGGCGGTGCTGACCATCATGGTGATCCTGCTGGCGGTGTTGGCGCTGGTGGTGGTCAACGCGCTCGCCGAAAGCCCATGGGGCGTCTTCTCCATCGCGATGACCATCCCGATCGCCATCTTCATGGGCCTCTACCTGCGCTTCATCCGGCCCGGACGGGTCTCCGAGGTCTCCCTGATCGGCGTGGTCCTGCTGCTGCTCGCCGTGGTCTCCGGCGGTTGGGTCGCCGAAACCTCGTGGGGCGCAGACTGGTTCACCCTCTCCAAGGTCACGCTGAGCTGGTGCATCATCCTCTACGGCCTGGCCGCCTCGGTGCTGCCGGTGTGGTTGCTGCTGGCGCCTCGGGACTACCTGTCCACCTTCATGAAGGTCGGCACCATCGCGCTGCTGGCCGTCGGGATCCTGCTCGCCCAACCGATGATGCAGGCGCCGGCGGTCTCGCAGTTCGCCACCCGCGGCGACGGGCCGGTGTTCGCCGGGGCGCTGTTCCCGTTCCTGTTCATCACCATCGCCTGCGGCGCGCTGTCCGGCTTCCACTCCCTGATCTCCTCGGGCACCACGCCCAAGCTGCTGGAGAAGGAAGGCCAGATGCGGCTGATCGGCTACGGCGGCATGCTGACCGAGTCGTTCGTCGCGATCATGGCGCTGATCACCGCCGCGATCATCAACCAGCACCTGTACTTCACCCTCAACGCCCCGTCGGCGATGACCGGCGGAACCGCCGAGACCGCCGCCGAATACGTCAACGGCCTCGGCCTGTCCGGGGCGCCGATCACCGCCGACGAGATCACCGCCGCGGCCGAGAGCGTGGGCGAGGAATCCATCGTCTCGCGCACCGGTGGCGCGCCGACGCTGGCGTTCGGCATGTCCGAAGTGCTGCACCAGGTCTTCGGCGGGGAATCGATGAAGGCGTTCTGGTACCACTTCGCGATCATGTTCGAGGCGCTGTTCATTCTGACCACCGTCGACGCCGGCACCCGGGTGGCGCGCTTCATGCTGTCCGACGGCCTGGCCAACCTCGGCGGGCCGATGAAGCGGCTGCAGGACCCCAGTTGGCGGATCGGCGCGTGGACCTGCAGCGTGATCGTCGTCGCCGCCTGGGGGTCCATCCTGCTGATGGGCGTGACCGACCCGCTCGGCGGCATCAACACCCTGTTCCCGCTGTTCGGCATCGCCAACCAGCTGCTGGCCGCGATCGCGCTGACCCTGATCACGGTGGTGGTGATCAAACGGGG